>JAEUJS010000321.1 GCA_016792935.1 Archangium sp.
CGGAGCGCGTGCGCGCGTCGTCGAGCAGGCGGCGCAGCGAGGCCTGCGCCTCGGGCGTGCCGGCGCTGGCCAGCAGGTCCAACGTCAGGGTGCGACCCGCTTCGGTCTGGGCGGCCTCGAAGAAGCGACGTTCGAGCTCAGCGCACAGGTGCGGGTCGCGCTCCAGGAGCGCGCTGGCCTGACGCAGGAAGCGGGCGTGGTTGGGCACCTGCCCGGTCGGCCCGAAGCGCGTGAGCGCGTCGAGCAGCTTGACGCCGTCGAGGTCGCCGACGCGCTGATCGAGCTCGGCCACCGCGGCGCGCGCCGACACGGCGAAGCGCTGATGCGGCGAGAAGCTCGCCACCGCCGGCCACTCGAGCGCGGGCGTGGTGGTGGGCTCGAGGTCGAGCTGGCCCGTGCTGGCGAGCAGGCGCTGTGCGCGCACGTTGGCTTCCACGGCGCGCCGGGCGTGGCGGGTCGAGAAGAAGCCGTCCCACGTCACGTCGTCGCGGCCGGTGGTGGTGAGGCGCGCTCCGTCGAGGCCGTGGAGCGAGCGCTGTTCCTGCGCCACTCGCGAGAAGCCGCCGAGCGTGCGCTGGTAGCGGGTGAGGCCGAGGCCGTGGCGGTTGGGCTCTTCGACGTCGCGCCCTTCGTTCGCCGCGGACAGGTCGACGCGCAGCTCGTCGTACAGGGCGCTGAGCAGGTGCGCCGCGAGCGGGTCGGTGCCGTCGGCGAAGGCGATGGTGGTGGTGCGACCAGCGTCGTCGAGCCTGACGCGCGCGACGGCGGTCAGCAGCTGCGGGTCGAGCGGAGCGTTCTGCCCGAGGAACTGGAGCGTGGTCACCACCGGGCGCTCGAGGCGTGCGTCGAAGGTGTGCGCGTCGACGCGGCGCACCCGCAGCGTGGCCGACAAGGCGAGGGTCGACGGCACCTCGTCGCCGGTGAGCGCGGTGACGTCGTGTGCGCTCCACGACAGGGCCCAGGCGCGCTCGACGGGAAGCTCGAGCGCGAGCGGAGCGTGTGCGGGCGTGACGTCGTGGTGCCACGAGAAGAGCGCCGCCCCGGCCAGGAGCAGCGTGATGACGGCGAGGACGAGGCGGCGCATGGGTGTGTTCCCGAGGTGTGCGTTCAGAGCCTGGTGGCCAGCGCGAGCGCGTCGAAGCGCACCGCGGGCACGTAGCGGAGCTCGAAGAGCGTGGTGTCGACCAGGTGCGGGCCCGACCAGCTGATCAGCTCCCGCTCGGTGCTCCTGCCGAGGAAGCGGCCGTACACCGCCACGCGCCCGTCGAGCGCGCTCAAGGTGAGGGCGAGGCGCGTCTCTGCTTCGAGCGAGACGTCGGCGGTGGCGGGCAACACGGTCTCCACGCGCAGGGTGAGGGGCAGCTCGGCCTTCACCAGCGTCACTTCGCCCTTCACGCCCACCTCGATGACGAGCGCGTCGACGCTGGCGGTGACCCACGCGTTGATGGCGATGTGCGGCTTGATGAGCCCGCTGACGCCGACGTTGAGCGTGTCGCGCGACTGCTCGTTGCCGATCACCTGCCCCGGGCAGGTGCGGGTGAGGCCGCCGGTGACTTCGCCTTCGAGGCCCTCGGAGCCGGAGATGCCACCCTTCACGGTGACGGGCACTCCCAGCACCGGCACCACCACCATCGCCACCTGCGCCGACTGATTGGCCGAGGCGCTGGCCGAGAGGTGGAAGGTGAGCGGCGTGCTGGTGTCGGCGGGCGCGTAGATGGTGGTGCCCAGAACGCTGATGAAGCGGTGGGTGAGCAGGTCGGTGCCGCCGGCGACGTCAGTGGAATCGACCGACCAGGCGCGCGCGTTGACGTCGAGCAGTGACTGCGTCGAGCCGAGCACCTTCGCCTTCGCCCAGAAGGCCCCCTTCGCCTCGAGCTGACCGTCGCAGAAGCGATGTTCGATGTTGGTGAGCCCCCAGCCCATGTCCCACGCCCATTCCGCGCCGAAGCGGTCATTGCCGAGCGACGCGGTGTCACCATGCTGCTGGTAGAGCTTCGCCTTGCCGGTGTTGGGATCGCGGGGAACGTCGAGACCCTTCGCGTAGTTCTCGATGAGGCTGAACATCACGTTCGCGTCGCCGGGCGTGGCGAGCCAGTCGCCGGGCGACACGACGTAGCCGCCAGCCGCGTTGCGCAACCCGTCGGCGATGACGCTCGCGACCAGCCCGGACTTGAGGGTGCCGGCCGACACGTCCATGCACTTCTTCCGCTGCGGCTCGCGCACGCGCGACAGGTTGTCGCCCATCCACGCCACGAAGAACTGCGGCGACCAGTCCCACGGGTTGGCGACCGACGGGTTGAGCGCGCCGCGCGCGTCGGCGTTGGTGAGCTCGAAGCCGATGCCGAAGTCCATGGTGCTGAGGTCGGACGCAGCGGTGCTGGTGAGCGTCGTGCAGTTGAAGTGCGAGGCGCCGAACGCTTCGACGCAGTCGGCGTATTCCTTCTCGTAGCGGTCGTAGCGCAGCGAGCGCGCGCGCAACCGGCCGAGGTATTCCTGCTGCTCGGCGAAGAGCGAGTCGAGGTGGTCGGGCGTGTAGAACCAGCTGAACCAGTTGCCGTAGATGCGGTGCTCCGCCCAGTCCCAGCGGTGCGCGGAGGCGTAGGGCGCGAGCCGGGAATTCCACGCGGCGTTGCTCGACGGAGCGCCGGCCGGCATGCGGAGATCGAGCGGCGTGAAGTAGGCGTTCTTCGGCGCGCGCGCGGGCGGGAGCGGGAAGGCGCCGAGGTTGACGCCGTTGGCGGTGCGCATGTCCTGGAAGGCGATGCCGCCGGGAGCGAACGCCGCGCGGAACACGTCGAGCGCCTTCGCGCCACGGTTGGCGTCTTCGAAGTCGGACACCGAGCGGAAGAGGTCGAAGACGTACTCATCGCAGCTCTCGACCCTCGGCCCGTTGGTGCGCCACGCCTGATGCGGGTCGAAGAAGGCGCCGCCGAACATCGGGCCAGAGAGGAACTGCGTCTTGTGGCGCTCGGTCACCAGCGCGGTGGTGGTGGTGCCGCCGGCCATGAAGTGCGCCGACGCCGGAGCAGCGGTGAGGGCCGCGGGCGTCCACATTCCTGCGCCCGGCATGCCCTCGGGCACGGTCACCAGCGTCTGCGGAGCGAGCGAGGCCTGGCGGTAGAAGTCGATGCGCAACACGTCGCGACAGCGCGCGGCGCAGCTGCCGGTGAGCGCTTCCGGGCGTTGGCAATAGGAGAGGGAGACGCCGAGGCAGGGGTCGGCCACGGGAATCCAGAATTGGGCGTGAGCCAATGCAGGGACGAAGAGGAGTGCCGCGAGGAATCGGTTGAGCATGGTGGCGCGGCCCAGTGCAGCGAAGAGACCAGCGCGAAAAACCGAGGTGCGGCGAAGGGTTGGTCGTGGTGTCCCGCGGGTGTCCCGCCGGGAAGGCGAAGACGGTCACGCCTCACTGCTGCGCGACTTCGAGCTGAGCGCGAGTGCGCTCCGCGAGCGTGAAGGTGTCGAGCGCCAACCGCTCGAGGAGACCGGCCTGCGCACCGACCAGCCGACCGCCCTGCGCGAGGTCGGGCGCCGTGAGCGGCGCGAGCTCGCGCGTCGCGTCGTCGAGCGAAAGGCGGGCGAGCTGCACCACTGCGTCGGCGCGCTCGTAGCCGTCGAAGGGCAGCTCGGCGTCGATGGTGCGCGGGAGCGCCGACGTGAACTGCACCGCCGGTTGGTCATCACCCGAGGCGCGCGCCAGTTCGGTGAGCGTTGCCACCGCGCCTCGAGAGATGGCCGAGAGGTCGTCGCGCAGCGCCGCGCGCGCGTCACCCTGCGCAGGAGCCACCACGGCCTGCGCGCCACAGCCGATGATCGACAGCGCTCCCTGCGCTGGCTGCACGGTGAGCGTGGTGTCGATGGTCGGCTGCGCATTCGCGTCTGCCGCTCCGACCACCAGTGAACGCAACAGACACCGCGCGCGCGCCGTCGACACGTTCGCTGAGAAGAGCGCGGCCAACCCACGAGCGGTGAGGTCCTGGCGCGCGACGTCGACTGGCGCTTCGTCGGGTGCTTCGGGGGCACACGCGAACAAAGTGAGAATCGACAGCGAGAGAACGGAGCGAAGAGCGAGGTGCATGCCGCGCGCTGGTGCAAGGCACACGCCTCGTCGCGCGTGTGCAGCGCCGCGGAACTCATGGCGGTTGGGTGGTTCGTCACGCGTGACAGCCTGCGTGACAGCGGCTTCGACGGCACGGCGCGTGCTGAAGGCGCACGCATGCGCACATGGATTCTGCTGCCGACCGCTGTTTTCGCCCTCGCTTGCCAGCCGCCTGTCACTCTCGAGCCTGACTCCGGCAATCCGGTAACGGATGCGGGTGTCGATGCGGGACTGCAATGTCCTGATCAGCAACACGAGCGTGATGGCGGCTGCGTCACCGAAATTGCCTGGGCTGCGGCCGCTACCGGTCCCATCGCGCGAGATCACCACGGTACGTTCATGCGACCGGGCATCGGCACCGACAAGACGGCGCTCATCGTCTTCGGTGGTGTCGACATGGCGCTGGGCGAAGCACGCCACGACACGTGGATCGCGAAGCCGCAGGATGACGGCTTCATCACGGCGTGGACCGCCGGCCCGCGTTCACTTTTCTGGCAGGCGGGCATGGGCGTCGACGGGCAGGGCAGCCGTCTCTATTCGGTGTCTGGAATTTCGGTCGACTCGATGGGCCACAGCGCGTTGACGCCGCGCGTGCAGTCGGTGGCCATCAACCCCGACGGCTCGATGGGCACGTGGCGCGAAGAGAAGGCGCTCCCTGGCGTGGGACGCTTCCACATCACCGCGACGCGCGTCGGCGACTGGCTCTTTGCGATGGGCGGACGCACCGACGACGGCGTGGCGAAGAAGGAGATCTGGCGCGCGCACATCGGCGCCGACGGCGTGCTCAGCGACTGGGTCGAGGAACGCGCGTTCCCCTTGCCGCGCACGCACCACGCGTCGTTCGCGTTCGGCCATCGGCTGTATTTGGCGGGCGGCTTCGACGCGACGAACTTCACGGGCCAGCCCACGCATCACCGCGACATCCTCACCGCGACGGTCGACCCCGCGACGGGCGCGCTGAGCGAGTGGACCACCATCGCGCTGCCGTGGGACCTCTCGACGCACTCTGCGGGCGTGATGGATGGATACGTCTATCTCGTCGGCGGCTTCGACGGTTCGCTCAACCTGCTCAACCTCGTGCGTCGCGCGAAGCTGAACGAAGACGGCACGCTCGGCTCGTGGGAAGAGCTGACACCGCTCATCCACGCGCGTGCGCACGTGCACCACACGCCGATGTTCGGTGGCCGCATCTATTCGGTGGGCGGCAACGTGGGAGATCACTTCACGACCGACGAGGTGATGATCGGCTTCGTCTACTGACGCGTTCGCTCGGGGGCGGTGGTCGACGCTCGTCGCCGGCGAGTCGCCTTCTCACCGTCGCCGCGTCACCTCGTCGTGACGACGTGCGCGTCAGTACGAAGACTCTGCGTGGGGACCGCGTCATCATGACGCGATGCTGACGGCTCTCCTCACGTCGATCCTCGCGGCGCCGGTGATTCTCGAGGGTGAACTCCCCGCGGGAGATCCGGCGTTCGTGATGATCCCGTTCGACGTGCCCGCGGGGACTGTCGAGATCGAGATCGCGCACCCGCGGCAGCAGCCCGAGAACATCCTCGACTATGGCGTGTTCGATCAGAACGGCTTCCGCGGCTGGGGCGGCGGCAACTCGGAGCCGTTCGTCCTCAACGCTGGCGCCGCTTCGCGTTCGTACCTGCCAGGGCCCATTACGCCTGGCACGTGGCAGGTGGTGATCGGCAAGGCGAAGATCGTCGTCTCGCCCGCGCGCTATCGGCTCGAGATCGAGACGCGCAGCTTTGCGACGCTGCCTGCGCAGACCGTGCGCGCTCCGTTTCAGCCGACGCAGCTGAAGAATGAGAAGCGCTGGTACGCGGGTGACTTTCACGTGCACTCACGCGAGAGCGGAGACGCCGAGCCGACCGCCGACGCCATCGCGCTCTTCGCGGCGATGCGTGGGCTCGATTTCGTCGAGTTGTCGGAACACAACACGACCGCGTCGGTCAGCTGGCTCAACGACGTGCAGTCGCGGCACCCCAATCTGCTGCTCATTCCTGGAGTGGAATTCACGACCTATTCCGGTCACGCGAACGGCATCGGCGCCACGCAGTACGTCGATCACCGCTTCGGTCTGAATGGCAACTCGATCGACACCGCGCTCGCCGCGTTCGCGACGCAAGACGTGGTGTTCGCCATCAACCACCCGCTGCTCGATCTCGGCACGACGTGCATCGGCTGTGCGTGGAAGCACAAGATCCCGCGCGATCAACTCGGAGCCGTCGAGATCGGCACCGGCGGCTGGGACAAGACGGGCGTCCTCTTCACCAAGCAGGCGATTCCCTGGTGGGAACGGCTCGTCGCGCAGGGCATCAAGGCCGCTCCGATCGGTGGGAGCGATGATCATTCCGGCGGAACAGGCACGGGCATGTTCGACAGCGCGATCGGATCGCCGACGACGATGGTGTTCGCGACGGGGCTTTCTCCGAGCGAGATCGTTGCGGGCGTGCGCGCGGGTCACACCGTCGTGAAGCTGCAGGGCCCCGATGATCCGATGATCGATCTGCGCGTGAACGACTCGAACAGATCAGCCGACAAGTCGGCTGGGGCGATCGTGGGCGATGAAGTGCTCGCCAGCACCGCGACGATGACCGTCAACGTGACGAACGGTTCTGGCGCGACGCTCGTCGTGTTGCGCGATGGCGCGGAGTTCAAGACCTACGAAGTCGCTGGCGCCGACGAGACGTTCACCGAGCAGCTCGAGCAAGGCGGCCGGTTCCGAGCAGAAGTGCGCATCGCCGGAGAACCACGCACAGTGACGAGCAATCTCTGGGTCTCGATCGTGGAGAAGCCGCAATCGTGCGCCACCGCGCCAGGAGAGTTGGTTGTGCTGCTCTTCGTCTTTCTCCGACGCCGTCGCGAACGATGATCCCCTCTCCCGCCCCTGCGGGAGAGGGTCAGGGTGAGGGAGACACGCAGTTTTCAGCGCCCGCGAGAGAGCATCACGGTCAACACGCCGAGTGAACGTACGTGCCGTCGAACGCGAACATGCAGCGATGCCCGAACACGCCTTGCGACTTCACGACGCTCGGCTCGGAGAAGCTCACGCCATCGGTGCTGCTCTGGACCACCAGGTTCGCGCCGTCCGCGTAGAAGACCCACAACCGCTCGGCCATCCACAGCACCTTGCGCTGCTTCGGATAATTCACCGCCCAGCCTTCGTCGGCAGTGCTCGTCGCGATCGTCGTTCGCACCACGTCGGTCGCGCGCGGCCCGCAATTGCAGCCATTGCTCAAGAGCGCAGCGGCGAGCGCTCTCAGATGCACGTCAGCCCGGTGTCACTGATCCCGCAGATGCTCGGAGGCATGCACGTGAAGATCACGTCGAGCTGTCCGCTCACACAGCGAAGAATGTTCAACCCGCCATCGGGGTCGCAGCGCACTTTCCCTTCCGACGTCGGAGCGCAGTGATCGCCCACCGAGTTGCCCGTGGTGTCGCAGTCGGCCGTCTCCTCGTTCACCGAGCAGCCGTTGGGGCCCTTGCAATCGGCATAGAGCGTGAACTTTCCGTTCGTGCACTGGAGCAGTCGCGGCGCGCTCACGTCACAGCGACCGATGGTCTCGGTGGCGCAGGTCGCTCCGAGCGTTGGGTCCGGCGGAGGAGGACACGCAGCGAACGATGCGAGCAGGAACACGAAGACGAGGGGGAACCAGCGCATGTGCGAGTGACGTTACACTGATTCCCTCGATGCTCTCCGTTCTCGTCACGCTCGCGCTGTCGCAGAACCCCGCGTGGGTGGACGCAGCGCGCGCGCAGCTCGGCACGCCTTATGAGCTCGGGGGCCGAAAGCGAAAACGCGGCGAAGGCCTCGACTGCGAAGGTGTGGTCTTCGCCGCGGCCGAGAAGGTCACCGGCTGCGGTTGGAAGTCGTACTCGTACAACCCGACGACGCTGGTCGCCAAGAAGCAGCTCGGCGCACCGGTGCCCGGGCTCAACCCGGTCTCGACGCAGAAGCTCGACGTCTCGAAGCTCCAGCCAGGCGACGTGTTGATGCTGATCGCTCCCGATCCGAACCCGAAGGAGGGACCGATCGGAAAGCTCGACGGCACCGACGTCTGGGTGTGGCACGTCGGCCTCTACGCCGGAGACGGCAAGTGGATCGTCGGAGATCACTTCGCTGGTCGCGCCGTGGAGACTGACCTGCTCGCCTACTTGAATGAACATGCTGACACCTATTCGGGTGTCTTCGTGACGCGTCCCGCGGGCGAGAAGCCGAAGCCCTGTCGCAAGCACGCTCCCATTCCGACGCAGGCAAAGCCCCTGGGGGCGACGCCGTAGGGAGGCGAGATGATATTGAAGCGGCGTGACGCCTCCGCTGCTCGAGCTGATTGATCACCGCCTGCGCGAGTCCCTGCGCGCGGAATGGGAACGGCGTCGTCACGAACGCCCCGAAGGTCTCCCGCGCGGAGTTCCCGTCGTGCTCGTCGGTCAGCGCGTCGCTGGAAAGACCACGCTGCTGCCGCACGTCGCCACGCTGCTCGGGCGCAAGGGCATCGATCTCGACGCCGAGCTCGCGCGTGAGTCGGGTCGCCCGTTGCGTGAGTGGTTCTCTGCTGACGAACGCGGCTTTCGTGAAGCCGAGCGCGCGACGTTCACCAGGCTGCGCGCGACGTACGGAGTGATCTCGTGTGGTGGCGGCTTCCTTTCACTGCACGCCTCGCTGCTCCGCGGCTGCATCGCGGTGGAAGTGCCGATCAGCTTCGACACATACTCCGAGCGGCTGCGTGCTGATCAATCGCGGCCACGTTTGCGGCCCGAGGTCTCGCTCGCTGAGGAGATCCGCGAGGTCTACGCCGAACGCGAACGGCGTCACGCAATCGAGCGGCCGATGCAGTTCGTCGAGTTCCTGCTGCGCGTCGAGCGAGGCATGCGAGCGCGCCGGGTCGTCACGCTGCCACCCAACGAGGCGATCGAGCCCTTCGCGTGGAGAGCGCGTCACGAAGGCGCCGATCTCCTCGAGGTGCGCACCGATCTTCACCCACCCCAGCTCGAACTCTCGGGAGCAGCCAGAGCGCTGCCCTTGTTGATCGCGGAGCGCGGCACACCGATTCCGCCGCAGTGGAGCGGACACGAAGAAGATCGCGGGTGGAGTGGTGGAACGCTCACCTCACACCACGCTCCGAAACCGCTCTCGACGAACGAAACACTCGCGCTCTGGCAGTCGGTCGCGGCCACCAGGATCAAACACGTCGAGCCGCTCGGCTCCCTCGACTCCGCGGTCCGCCTCTTCGAAACGCAGGCTCGCCTCATCGATCGTTTCGGAGAAGGCAACGTCACCGTCCTCGCCACCGGTCCGCTCGCGCTGCCCTTCCGCGCGCTGCTCGCTCGCCGCAACGCGCTCGACTACCTCTCGCTCGACTCGTCGTGGAGAGCAGCCGAGGGTCAACGTCTCCTCGCCGACGCCGTTCGCGAGTCGCGCGCCTGGTACGTGCATCTCGGTCGCCTCGGAATTCTCGGCAGCGCAGTCGCACACTCGCGCAGCCCGCGGCTCCACGCGCAGCCGTTCGATCGCATCGAGCTTCCGGCCGACACTGACGTCGCCGCGCTGGTGAACGCGCTGCGGCCGCACTACCGCGGCTTCGCCGTCACCAACCCCTTCAAGCAGCGCTTCACGTCGAGCGCGGTGAACACGCTGATTCGCGATGAAGCGAGTGGGTGGCGCTACGAGAACACCGACGTCGAAGGCGCGCGCTCGACGTGGGAAGCGCTCGGGAAACCCGCTCGCCTGACGGTCCTCGGAGACGGAGGTGTCACCGCCGCCGTCCGCTCGCTCAGCGTTGAGCTCGACGTCCGCAAACGCGCGGACGTCACGAACACGCCGATCGCCGGAGCCGTCATCTGGACCTGGCCTTCGAGCGTCACGCCACCTGAGCCGCTGCGCTTCGAGCCGAACACGAAGGTCGCCGTCATCGCCTACGGCCCGCACGCACACGTCATCGCGAAGGAGATCACCGCTCGCGGCGGAATCCCGCTACGACTCGGAGCGCGTTGGTTCATCGCGCAGGCCCGGCGACAACGCGAGCTGTGGGAGAGCGCTTCACCATGAACACCTTCGGAGAACTCTTCCGCGTCACCACCTTCGGCGAGAGCCACGGCCCCGCGATGGGCGCGGTGATCGACGGGTGCCCTGCCGGCGTCGCGCTCACCACCGCGCACGTGCAGGCCGCGCTCGATCGCCGCCGCCCGGGACAATCGAACGTCACCACCTCGCGCAATGAGGCGGACCAGGTCGAGCTCCTCTCAGGCGTCTACGAAGACAAGACGCTCGGCACGCCAATCGCAGCGGTGGTGCGCAACACGGATCAACGAAGCTCCGACTACGCGAAGCTCGCCAAGGAAGATCGTCCCGGTCACGCCGACAAGGTGTGGCGTGAGCGCTTCCACCATCGAGATCCCCGCGGAGGAGGACGCACCAGCGGGCGCGAGACGTTGTGCCGCGTCATCGGTGGTTCGATCGCCGAGGCGTTGCTCGCTCGAGAAGTTCCGTCGCTGAAGACCGTCGCGTGGGTCTCGCAGGTCGGACCGCACATCCTCGCGACGCCTCCAGCTGCGTTGACGCGCGCGCAGATCGACGCCCATCCCACGCGCTGTCCTGATCCCAGGCTCGCGGCGTTGATTGAGGCCGATCTCATCGACGCGAAGGCGAAGGGCGACAGCTACGGCGGCGTCATCACCGCGCGCATCGACGGAATGCCCACCGGTCTCGGCGAGCCGGTGTTCGGAAAACTGAAGTCACTGCTCTCGAGCGCAGTGACGGGCATCGGAGCCGTCACCGGCGTCTCGTGGGGCCCCGACGATCTCGAGCGTCGCCTCGCGCTCAAGGGCAGTGAGTTCCACACCACGCGCGATGTGTACGGCGGAATTCAGGGCGGCCTCTCGAACGGCGAGCCGATTCTCCTGCGCGTGTTGTTCAAGCCGCCCGCGACGCTCGCTGATCACGCGAAGGCGGGCCGACACGATCCGTGCATCCTTCCGCGCGCGGTGCCGGTGGTGGAATCGATGATCTCCATCGTGCTCGCCGACCTCTGGCTGTTCAGTCTGGCGAGACCCCACCGACCATGACTCCCGGAGCGTGGAAGCGCAGCCGCGACCTGTTCTGGTCTCCGCGCAAAGGCTGGCCGGAAGGGCCGACGCTCACCATCGCCGATGAGCGCGTGTTGCGGCTTCACCCGAAATTGAAGCGCGCGATTCGTGGTGAATTGATCACGTTGAAGGCGGGGGAGAGCGCCAAGTCACTCCGCACGCTCGAGAAGCTCACGAAGCGGGCGTTGACGATGCCGCGCAAGGTCACGCTCATCGCCGTCGGCGGCGGAACGATCGGAGATCTCGCCACCGTTTTCGCGCACGTCTTCAAGCGAGGCGTGAAGAAGCTGATTCACCTGCCGACCACGCTCCTCGCCGCGGTGGACAGCAGCGTCGGCGGGAAGGGCGCCATCAACGTCGCCGGCGCGAAGAACGTGCTCGGTGTGTTCCACGCGGCCGACGAGTGCTGGCTGTGGCCCGAGGTCTTCACGACGTTGACGGAAGCGCAGCGCCGCGAAGGTCGGATCGAAGCCGTGAAGATGGTGATCACGCTCGATCGCAAGACGTGGGCCGAGTGGGTGTGGGGCCTTCCCGATGACGCGCAGATCATCCGCGTCGCGCGCGCGTTGAAGAACGCAGTCGTCGATCGCGACCCCTACGAGCAGACGGGAGAGCGCGCCGTTCTCAACTTCGGTCACACGTTTGGTCACGTCATCGAATCGCTCAGCGGCTTCCGCGTGCGTCACGGTGAAGCGGTCGGCCTGGGAATGCTGTACGCGATCGACGAAGGCATTCGGCGCGGCATCACTCCGCAGAACCTGCGCTGGGAGCTCGAGGGCGTGTTGCCGGTGAAGCGCGCGCGGCTGCAGCAGTGGCTCGCTCCGAAATACGCGGCGCGCGTGAAGGCGCTGCTCGCAGCCGACAAGAAGGCCGCGTGGATTCTGCTGGAGAGCCCCGGCCGCGTCCGCGTGGTGCCGATGTGAAGTTGATCCCGCCCCAGTCGAAGTCTGACGCGCAGCGAGCACTCGTCCTCGCCGCGATCACGGGAACGAAGATCGCACTCGAAACTCCAGCCCCCCGCGACGCAGAGATTCTCTCCCGCTCCCTTGGGGGTTGGGGTGAGGGAGCGCACACCATCGACTGTCACGACGGAGGCGCACCGTTCCGTTTCCTCCTCGGTCAGGCGGCAGTCACTCCAAACCGCATCACGACGTTCACAGGAACGCAGCGACTCGCAGAACGTCCACATGCACCGTTGCTCGAAGCGCTCAAACGCGCACTGCCGGCGCTGCAGATCACCGAAGGCAATCCGTGGCCGGTGGTCGTTCGAGCACCGAGCGCAATCGACGCCGTGCACTTCGAGATCGACGCGAAGCTCAGCAGCCAGTTCGCATCGTCACTCCTCCTCGCAGCGGCACGCGTGTCCTTCACGACGAAGCAACCGTGCACCGTGAAGATCGCGCCAGGAATGACGAGCGAGGGCTACTTCAAGCTCACGCTGCGCTGGCTGAGTCACTTCGGCTTTTCGCGCGAGGAGACGCAGCCCGGTCTCGTCACCATCGCGCACGTTCGCCCGCCGCACGCCGACCTCGAGATCCCCGGTGACTGGTCGTCGATCGGCTACCTGCTCGCGCTGTCGTGGATCTCGAAGCTCCCTGTCGCGCGCATGCACCTCGGCTCGGGTCATCCCGACGAAGTGGTGATCGACTCCCTCGGCACTGTGGGCCTGGCGCTCGACGAGAACGACGTCATCACCGGCACACCGAGACGCGCCTTCGAAGACGTCGACGCCTCGTTCGCTCCCGACTCGGTGCCGACGCTCGCGGCGATCGCGACGAAGCTGCCGAAGCCCTCACGCTTCCTGAAGACGGGAATCCTCAAGGCGAAAGAGAGCGATCGTCTCGAAGGCACACGGCGTTTGCTGAGAGCCGCGGGGCTCCGCAGCGAGCTCGACGGGGAAACGCTCACCGTTCATCCCGGCAACATCGCCAGCGACTTCGACTTCGACGCTCGCGATGACCACCGCATGGCGATGACGGCGGCGGTGCTCGCGCGGCTCCACGGCAGACGCGTGAAGCTCCTCGGAGCGGAGTCGGTCGCCAAGAGCTTCCCGAACTTCTGGCTCGAAGCGCGCAAAGCCGGAGTCGAACTCGCATGAGATCCGCCCGGCGAAGCGAGCCAATGCTACATCGCGCCCATGCGCTGGGACGCGGTGGTGGTGGGCAGTGGACCGAACGGACTCGCAGCGGCGCTCGTGCTCGCCCGCGCCGGTCACAAGGTGAAGGTCATCGAAGGGCAATCGACGCTCGGCGGTGGAGCGCGCACGCTCGAGCTCACGCTCCCCGGCTTTCAGCACGACCTCTGCTCGGCGATTCATCCGCTCGCGGCGGGCTCTCCGTTCTTCAAGGAAATGGAGCTCGAGAAGCACGGCGTGGAGTTCGTTCACTCGCCCATCGCGCTCGCGCATCCCCTGCCGCACGGTGACGTCGCGTTGCTCGAGCGTGGAGTCGAAGCGACCGCCGCGCGTCTCGGTGAAGACGAAGGCACGTGGCTGAAGCTGATGCAGCCCCTGGTGAAGAACTTCCACGTGCTCAAGCACCTCATGTATTCGCCGGCGACGACTCCGCCGCCGATGAGCGCGCCCGTCACGCTGACGAAGTTCGGCCTGCAGTCGCTGCAGAGCGCGTTCTGGTTCGCGGAAGAGAACTTCGAGACGGCGCGTGCGAAGGCACTCATCGCGGGTTGCGCGGCGCACAGTTTTTCGGCCCTGACGACCCCGATGACCAACGCCTTCGGTCTGTTGCTCTCAGTCGCCGCGCAGGCGGTCGGCTGGCCGCTGGTGCGCGGTGGCTCGCAGAAGTTGATCGACGCGATGGCGACGCTCTTCAAGCAGGCGGGCGGAGAGCTCGAGCTCAACCGGCCCATCACGCGCTTCGAGGAGATCGAAGACGCGAAGCTGGTGCTCTTCGACACGCACGCGCATGTGGTCGAGCGCGTCGCGGGTGAGCAGCTGCCGGGCTGGTATCGAATGCTGCTCCGCCGCTTCAAGCGCGGGCCGGGCGTGTTCAAGCTCGACTACGCGCTCGCGGCGCCGATGCCGTGGTCGAATCCCGAGTGTGCGAAGGCGGCGACGCTGCACATCGGCGGCACGCTCAAAGAGGTCGCGGAGAGTGAAGCGCAGGTCGATCGCGGCGAAGTGCCGACCGCTCCGTACGTGCTCGTCGCGCAGCAGAGTTTGTTCGACGACACGCGCGCACCGCAGGGGCAACACACGCTCTGGGCGTACTGCCACGTGCCCAACGACTGCGACGCCGATGCGACGGCGCAGATCGAAGCGCAGCTCGAGCGATTTGCGCCGGGCTTCCAGAAGCTGGTGCTCGCGAAGACTGCGAAGCGCACCAGTCACATGGAAGCGATGAACGCGGCGTACGTGGGCGGCGACATTTCGGGTGGCTCGGTCGAGGGGCTGCAGGTCGTCTTCCGTCCGGCTCCGGGCTTCTCGTGGAACACGCCCAACAAGCAGATCATGATCTGCGGCTCATCGACGCCGCCGGGCCCCGGTGTGCACGGCATGTGCGGTTTCTGGGCTGCGAAGGCCGCGCTGAAAAAGCTCCAGAAGTAGCAGCGCGTTCCAGTGGCGGCGGCCAGCCGTGACCGGGCGACCGCATCACGGAGTAGAACGTGGCCCGTGCTCTCACGACGCTCGGCCCTCGGTGCTGGTCTCTCGTTGATCGCCGCGCCGTTTCTCAACGCGAGAGCGCAGGCTCTCCCGCAGGCGCGTCGGCTGGTGTTGTTCTTCACGCCCAACGGCACCGCGCATCGCGTCGAACGCTGGCATCCGACGAGCACCTCGATGGGTTTCACCGTCGCCCCGGGTTCGATCCTCGAGCCGCTGATGGCGCATCAAGCGAGCCTCCTGCCAATCAGCGGGCTCTATTTTCCCGACGCCACGAATCACGAGGGCGGCATGCGCGCGATGTTGACCGCCGGCGGCCCCGACAGCGTCGACCAGTACATCGCGGCGCGCATCGGCGGCGGTTCGCGTTTTCGTTCGCTCTCGTTCGGCGTGCAGACCAGCGCGTGGGGCGCCAACGCGCAGACGCGGATGAGCTACGCAGGCGGCCAGCTCGTTCACCCCGAAGACAGTCCGGCCAACGTCTTCACGCGGCTCTTCGGCGCGGTCGCCGGAGGACCCACCGAGCTCGCGAAGCTGCGCCGCCGACGCCAGTCGATCCTCGACGCGGTCCGCGGAGATCTCGGCGCGCTGAAGTCACGACTTGGAACGGAGCAGGCCACCAAGCTCGATGCGCATCTCTCCGCGTTGCGCGCGATGGAGATCGGCCTCGACGCGCCGCCGCCTTCGGGCATGGGCTGCACCACGCCGGTGCTCTCGATGGACTCGCAAGATCCCTCGAACTTCCCCGCCATCACGCGCGCGCAGCTCGAGCTGATGGTGTCGGCGCTGGCGTGCGACATGACGCGCGTGGCGACGGTGCAGCTCGCGCACACCGTCAGTCCGCTCGTACCGACGTGGCTCGGCTCGACGACGTCGCATCACGAACTCTCGCATCGCGGTGACGACGAGTTCGTTCGCGCCGAGCGCTGGTTCAGCGAACAATTCGGCGCGCTGCTGACGTTGCTCGCCGCCCGGCAGGATCCCGCCGGAGGCGGCTCGCTCCTCGACACCAGCGCGGTGGTCTGGGTGAAGGAGCTGGGCGATGGCGGGCTCCACACCTGCGAAGACGTTCCCTTCGTGCTCGCGGGGAAGGCGGGCGGTCGCTGGAATCCCGGGCGCTACCTCGCGCGGCCTGGCGTGCCGCACACCAAACTGCTCACCGAGCTCTGCCAGGCGATGGGCCTCACCGACGACTACTTCCACGATCAGCGCTACCGCGGCGCCCTCGAGGGCGTGTCATGAGGCGCGCGGTGCTGGTCATCGTCGGCTCGCTCGCGCTCTCGGCGTGCACTGGAATGCTCGACGGCAAGAAGGATCCGCCGACTCCCAACGGCCCGCAGCTCACCGCGTGTTTCGATGGCACGCAGCGCACGCCCGTCACGCCGCCGCCGCGCATTCGTCGCCTCTCGCGGTACGAGCTCGAGAACACCTTCGAGTCACTGCTCGCCGGGAGCGGCAAACGTGTACACGCCTTGCTCCCGGCCGACGCGGTGCGCGATGGCTACGACAGCGACGCCGAACTTCTCCGCGCTTCGGAGCTGTACGTCGATGCCGTGCGCCGTCTGAGTGAAGAAGTCAGCGCGCAGCTCGACGCGAACACGTTGTTGCCCTGCGGTGGGTCAGCGTGTGCTGACGCGTTCATTCGCGACTTCGGCGCGCGCGTGTTTCGCCGCCCGCTTCGCCCCGCGGAGGTGCCGCGTTTCCGCGCGGTGTTCGACGTAGTGGCCGCCGACGACGGCGCAGTCGCCGGAGCGCGCGCCACCATCGAGGCGTTCCTGCAGTCGCCGTCATTTCTGTACAGAACTGAGCTCGGTGACACGACGAGCACGCTCACCAACGACGAGTTGGCGTCGGCGTTGTCGTATGGGCTGTGGGCGTCTCCGCCCGATCGCGCGTTGCTCGACTCCGCGTTGCAAGACGATGCGACGCGCGCCGAGCAGGTGCGCAGGCTTCTGGCTGATCCCCGCGCGCGATTGGCGCTCGATCATTTCGCGGAGCAGTGGCTCGAGTTGGAACGGCTCGATTCCGCGGTGCGATCTCCCGTGCTGTTCCCCGATGACAGCCCGGCACTGCGCGAGGCGTTGCGTCGTGAAGCGCTCGACACCTTCGCCAACGCTTCGACGTTGAGCGCGTTCCTCACCGATCGCCCGGCGACCGTGAGCGCGCCGCTGCTGCCGGTGTACGGCGCGAGCTGGGGCCCCGAGCGCGCTGGCGTGCTCGGCCTCGGAGCGATCCTCATGGCGCACTCGACCAGCGAGACCAGCTCTCCTGTGCATCGCGGCAAGTTGGTGCGCGCGCGGTTCTTCTGTCAGTCGCTCCCGCCGCCGCCGCCCGGAATCAACGCGGCGTTGCCCGACTTCGTCCCGGGTCAGAGCAACCGCGAACGTTTCTCTGCGCACTCCACGAACGCGGCGTGCAGTGGATGTCACCGCTTGATGGATCCCATCGGGCTCGGCTTCGAGCGCTTCGACGCGTTGGGCCGCACCATCGATGCCGATGCGCGCGGAGAGGTGCTCGACACGCAGTCTTCGGTCGACGGCACCTTCGATGGCGTGCCCGAGCTCGCCGGAAAGATGGCGGCAGATCAGGCGGTGACCGCGTGCGTCCTCTCGCAGTGGAGCCGGCACGCATTGGGTGTCTCCGCGAACGCCGCGTCGTGTGGCGAGCTGGGGTGGTTGCCGTCGAGCAGCGCGCCGCCGGCGACGATGCGCGCGTTGCTCGAGGTGCCTTTCACCGCTCCGAATTTCGTGCGCCGCTCGGCACCTTCTCCCGATGCCGATGAGCCGCCGGTTCCCGATGCGGGCACGCCCGTCACGCCGACCGGAGTCACGACGCGCGTGCGCATCGATTCCGATTGGGGCGCTGGCTCGTGCAGGACGGTGTTCGTCGACAACGGCACGGCGAGCGCGCAGACGTGGACCATCGAGCTGTCGAAGGTCGGCACCATCACTTCGCTGTGGAACGCCGTGGTCGATGACAGCGGCGCGATGTGGCGTTTCTCGGGCGCTCCACACAACGTGACGGTGCAGCCGATGGAAGGCACGTCGTTCGGGTTCTGTGTGACCAGCCCCTGAGAGCGCCTGTAAACCAGTTTCTCAGTGGTGAAAGCGCACTCCAGTGGAGTGTCCACACTCGATCGCACGCTCTGATCCACGCTCGCAACTCGTTGATCCAGAGTGTCATTTTGATCGGCGCGCCCGATGCAGAGCAGGGGGATATGAACTCCCTTTCCACTCGTCTCGAGGCCTTCATCGATGACCCGCGCGTTCGCATCGCCGGTCCGGTGCTCGCGATCGTGGTGACCGTCGCTCTGATGATCTTCGGCAACGTGGCGACCGCCCCCAGCGCGGCTTCGAAGATGAAGGCCGTGTCGGTGCTGCCTGATCAGCCGCTCAACCTCGGCACCAGCACGCGCGCGTCGGAAGCCGTCGATGGCGCCGCGGCGATCCTCGCGTGGCAGAACTTGCCGGCTGCGAAGACTGCTCCGTCGAAGCCAGCGGCGAAGGACGCAAAGCCCGCCAAGGGCAAGAAGGCCACCCTCGCGCGCCGCTGAGCTAGAGCGCTTCGCGCTCAGGCTGCGTCAGGAAGAGCGTTCGTTTCCCAGTTTCCGGGTCGGCGGTGCTCGTGAACAAGTAGAGCTGGTGTCCCGCCTGCACGAACTCGCCGTTCAGCCGTTGATCAGGACCGATCCAACGCGCGACCGGCTTGCCGTTCTTGAGAAGGACCGCGGCGAGCTTCGCTGACCCGGGGCTGCCATCGACTCCGAAAATCAGCGTGTCGCCGCCTTCGAGGCTCGAGTCTTCGACGCCTTGAATCGTGTACAGCAGTCCGCTCAGCGGCGAGTCGATCGTCGTGACCGTTCCGTCGTCGTGAAGTTCGACCTCGGCCCACGTCGACAGACCGGAGTCGAAGTAGACGACGGGCCGGTGCTGATCCAACACCGGAGCACGCCACTCCGCGTTCGTCTCGAGTACGCCAAGCGTGGTGAACGTGCCGGACTCAACGTCGATACGGCGGAAGCTGATTTCCTCTCGGCCTGGCAGTGGACGGAAGGAGACCAGAAGCGGGAGTTCTTGATGCACCATGCCGCCGAGATCGTCGCAGACGCGCCGCTCAGCGCCGTCACGATCGCGCATGACGAAAGCCGCGTAGGCGCAGCGGTTCGAGATATCCTGGTTGAGCATGTACCACAGTGAGTGGTCCGTCGTGTTGAAGCGCCAATCGACATCGACGACCTGTCGGTCGTTCTGGTCCAACCGAACTGCAGGCTCTCTGCCGAGGAGGAAGAAATAGGCGGAGTTGGTCGTGCTGCCGATGATTCCACTCGCGAAGCGGCCGTCGCCGAGGTGCACGTGCTTGTTCGGCATGATGAGCGCGCGGCCTTCGTTCGTGATCTCGAACGTCGGGGCGAGCGTCAGGTCTCGCGTTCCGCGGTCACAGCGCACTCGATACGCGGTGTCCTCTTTCGCGTCGAAACAGAGCTCGGGTTTTCCTTCGATCGATTGCGTGAAGTAGTGGAAGGCAGGCGCTGGCAGAGCGCCGGTCCAAGGCACTTTCTCTGAAGCGTTAGAGCAAGCCGCGAACGTGAGCGCGCAGATGCAGAGTGCGGTTCTCATCGCTGCAGCCTCCCCGTTGCGAGTGGGCGGATGCCCGAACCACGGAGTGGGAGATGGTAGCGGACGACCTTCGCGATGTCGGGAGCAACCGAGTCGAGGCGAGCATTGACGCCT
>JAEUJS010000338.1 GCA_016792935.1 Archangium sp.
GCACGTCGGCCACCACGGTGCGAATCTGCGGCTGCTCTTCGGGCGAGAACAGGCCGATGATCCGGTCGACGGTCGAGACCGCGGTCGAGGTGTGGAGCGTGCCGAACACGAGGTGACCGGTGTTCGCGGTCTCGAGCGCGAGCGACACCGTCTCGAGATCGCGCATTTCGCCCACCAGCACGATGTCGGGATCTTCACGGAGCGCAGCCTTCAACGCGCGCGCGAAGGTGTTGGTGTGCGGCCCGACCTCACGCTGATTCACCAGCGAGCCCTGGCTCTTGTGCACGAACTCGATCGGATCCTCGAGCGTGATGATGTGCTTCTTCTTGTTGCGGTTGATGAAGTCGATCATCGCCGCGAGCGTGGTGGACTTTCCCGAGCCGGTCGGGCCCGTCACCAGCACCAGCCCCTTGGTGTGCTCACACAGCGTGCGAATCGCGGGCGGCAAACCCAACATCTCGAAGGTGAGAATCTTGTCGGGGATCTGACGAAGCACCGCTCCGACGCCGAGGTGATCGCGGAACAGATTCACGCGGAAGCGCGCCGCGCCCGGCAGCGGGTACGCAAAGTCGGTGTCGTTGTCGGTGTCGAACTGCTTGCGATTGCGCTCCGGCATGATCGGAGACAGCAAGTCGTACACCTCGCTCTCACCGAGCTGCTTGAGGTCGCTCAGCTCGCGCATGTCACCATCGATGCGCCACCGCGGCTTGTGCTGCGCCGAGAGATGGAGATCCGACGCGCCTTCCGCCACGGCGCGCTTCAACATCGCGTCGAGCCGCGGAGAGCTCTTCGCAGTCGGAGGCGTCGCCGAGCTCACCGCCACCGACGTTGGACCAGCGGCCGCGGCAGGCGCTTCCCAACCCTTCACCCCACCCTGACTCCCGAGCGCGTCGTCGAACGCGCGGCTCGAGATCGCGACCGGCTTGAGTTCCATGCTCGGCAATTGCTGACGCGCCGCGCTCAACACCTGCGAGTTGGGATCATCGACGAAGCCGAGCGTGAGCACGTTGCCTTCGACGACGAGCGGCAACACGCGATGCCGCTGCAGAAAATCGATCGGCATCAGCGAGAGCACCTCGGGCGTCGGAGACACCGTGCCCTCGAACTCCGGCAACGGAATCAGCCTCGACACCCGCGCCAACCGCGACGCGAGCGCCCGTGACGTCGCGATGCCGAAGCTCGGAATCTTCGAGAACATGCCGAAGAAGGTCTTCGACTCGTAGCGCGTGGCGAGCACCGTGCCCTGCGCGATGACCGTCGCCGTGCGCGCTTGATCGAGGAGGATTCCCATCTCGCCGACGGCGTCGGAGACCTTGAGGCGATTGATCTCCACCGCGTCATCGGGCCCGCCGCGCACCGACGCTTCACCCTTGAGGATCACGTAGAACGCATCGGAGAGATCGCCCTGCTTCGTGATCGGCTCTCCGGTTTCGAATTGCTGCAGCTGACCGGCGCCGAGCACCGAGCTGAGTTGTTCCGGCGTGAGGCCCTGAAAGAGCGCGTTCTTCGAGAGCGCTCCGAGCAGCTTCTCCTGTGTCGCCTTGTCCACCGGGATCGTCTTCATGGCCCGGCAGCCTACTCACGCGAGAAAGCCGTGCACGCGCTGCGCGAGATCTCTTCCGTCAGCGATCGCCCACACGATCAGCGACGCGCCACGCGACGCATCACCACCTGAGAACACGCCGTCGACGTTGGTCGAGAAATCGCGCGAGACCTTCACGTTGCCGCGCGCATCCAGTGCGACGCCGAGCTGTTGGTGCACGTCGGTGGCGTTCGCTCCGAGGAAACCCATCGCCTGAATCAGCAAGTCGACCTCGACGCGCTCCGAGTGTTCCGGGTGCTGCACGTCGACCCAGTGCAACGCGCTGAGCTTTCCGTCGACGCCCTCGAGCTTCGTGGTGCGCCGGGCAAAGACACGCTCTCCACCCTCTTCCTGGCTCGACGACGTGCGGAACACGAGCGGCCACGCGGGCCACGGATTGTTCGGAGCGCGAGAGAGCGGAGGCGCCGCCAGCAATTCGACCTGCCTCACCTCACGAGCGCCCTGACGCAGCGCCGTTCCCAGACAGTCTGAACCGGTGTCGCCACCGCCGAGAATCAACACGCGCTTTCCCCGGGCCTCGTCGCGCTCGCCGCGATTCGCGCGCTCGAGAAAATCCATCGCCTGCACGACGCCCTTCAACTCGGCGCCCGGCACGTCGAGCACGCGCGGACGTTGCGCTCCGATGGCCAGCACGACGGCGTCGTGCGTCGCGCGCAACTTCTGCCACGTCGGCTCGCGACCGACGTCGACGCCGCGGCGGAACACGATGCCCTCTTCTTCGAGCACGCGGAGCCGGCGATCGATGATCGCCTTCTCCATCTTGAAGTCGGGGATTCCGTAACGGAGCAGCCCGCCGATTCGATCCGCACGCTCGAACACGGACACGTCGTGCCCGAGGAGATTGAGGCGGCTCGCGGCTGCGAGACCAGCGGGGCCCGAGCCGACGACCGCGACCCGTCGCCCCGTGCGCACGCGTGGCTGGCGCGGCACGACCCAGCCTTCGGCGAAGGCGCGCTCGATGATCTCCTTCTCGAGCTGTTCGATGGCCACCGCTTCATCGTTCACCGCGAGCACGCACGCGCCTTCACACGGAGCGGGACACAGCCGTCCCGTGAACTCCGGAAAGTCGTTGGTGCGCGACAACACGTTCCACGCCTCGCGCCACCTTCCGTGGAACACGTGCTCGTTGAAGTCGGGGATCACGTTCCCCAGCGGACAGCCCTGGTGACAGAACGGCACGCCGCAATCCATGCAGCGCCCCGCCTGCTCACGCTTCGCCTCGGCGCTCAGCGGGAGAACGAATTCCTTGCTGTCTTGCACGCGCTCCGCGACGGGGCGCTTGTCGGGCGTCTCGCGCTGCCACTGAAGAAATCCAGTCGGGTGTCCCATCGCCTCAGCCTTCCTTTCCGCCGACGACCACGCGCAACGGTGGCGGTGGACTCGCGTGTGGAGGCCGCAGCCGCGCCGCGCGCCGCGCCTGCAGCACCTTGCGGTACTCCGTCGGCATCACGCGCACGAACGAGCTGACCATCGCTTCCCAGTTGTCGATCACGCGCTGCGCGAGCGGGCTCTTCGTCAAGCGCAGGTGGTTCTCGATCAAGCCGTACACCAGCCAGATCTCCGACTCGTCGACGAGCGACTCCAGCTCGACCAGCTCGAGGTTGCAGCGCGCCTTGAACGCACGCGCGCGATCGAGCACGTAGGCGACACCGCCGCTCATGCCTGCCGCGAAGTTGCGGCCCGTGGGCCCGAGCACCACCACCACGCCGCCCGTCATGTACTCGCAGCCGTGATCGCCGACGCCTTCCACCACGGCCTTCGCTCCGGAGTTGCGCACCGCGAAGCGCTCGCCCGCCAGCCCGCTGAAGTAGGCCTCTCCGTCAGTCGCGCCGTAGAGCACGGTGTTGCCGACGATGACGTTCTCCTCGGGAGCGAAGGTGCCGGCCGCGGGCGGGTAGACGATGACGCGGCCACCGCTGAGCCCCTTCGCGACGTAGTCGTTCGCTTCACCTTCGAGTTCCAGCGTGACGCCGCGAGAGAGGAAGGCGCCGAAGCTCTGGCCCGCGGCTCCGCGCAGTCGCAGCTTCACGGTG
>JAEUJS010000368.1 GCA_016792935.1 Archangium sp.
GCGGAACTCGGTGACGATCTCTTCAGCGGGAATGAGACGGCCGAGCCACGCCGCCGAGAGCTCGGCCCAGTTGCTGCGGAACCGGCCACCCGGAGCGAGCCACCGCACTTCCGCGTTCGGCGCCGCCGGTGAGAGGTGCGACGTCAGGCAGAGATGCAGACCGATCGCGAGCTTTGACTTCTGCGCCTGCCGAATCGCTGCGGCCGCCGTCGGACCCGTCGCGAGGACGGATGCGCTGGTGACGACTCCATCGGTGTGCGCCGCCAAGATGCCTTCGTCGATGCGCGGGTGGAGACCGAGATCGTCTGCGTTGATCACGAGCCGAATCATCTTACAGACCCGCTCCCTCACCCTGACCCTCTCCCCGAGGGAGAGGGGACGACCACTTCGTTCGGCTTCTGATCACGATGCCGTTTTCCTCGACGGGAACGCTGCGACGTCAGGCGGCAGGCGGACAGGGCGCGCCGGGTTCCGTGGGTTCTTGGTGTCGCCGTACAGCTCGACCAATTCGCGGACGATCTTCGCGATCACCGACGGGCTGGCGAGCGTGCTGATGCCACGCGTGCGCGGGAAATAATCGACGCCCATCTGGAACACCCGGAAGCCGCGCCGAATCGCCTTCACCACCAACTCGGCGTCGACGAACGAGCCCTGCGCCTTCAGCTCGATCGCTTCCAACACGCGGCGGTGCACCACCTTGAAGCTGAAGTTGATGTCCTTCATCTGCACGTCGAACAGCTGGCGGATGAGGAGGTTGTACACGAACGAATAGAGGATCCGCTTCGGCCCCTCGCTGGTGCGATCAAAGCGGAACGCGCAGATCATGTCCGCTTCGAGGTACTCCAGCAGGTGCAGCGCGCGCTCGAGTTCGTTGAGATCGAACGGCAGATCCATGTCCGAATAGATGACGACATCCTTCGTGCTCGAGGCGAAGCCGGTCTTCATCGCTCCGCCGAGCTTTTGGTTGACCTCGTGCGACACGCAGCGAATGCGCGCGTCACGCCTCGTCATGGCCTCCGCGATCTCTCGCGTGCGATCGGTGGACGCGTCGTTGACGACGATGATCTCCCAGTCGTCGGTCAGGCGCTCGAGCACCACCTTCGCGCGGCCCACCGTGCGCTCGACGTACTCCTCTTCATTCCACGCCGGGAGAAACAGGCTGAGGCTGGGTCGCGCCATGGGCGCCTCTTCGCATACCGCTCTGCCAAAGGCCACGCACACACGGTAAGAGCAAGGCCATGGGGGCCTGGCGCGCGCTGGTGGTGGACGATGCGATCTCGACCGCGGAAGAGCTGATCCGCGCGCTCGAAGAGAGCGGGGCCGCCGTGCGCACCGCGACCTCCGTGCCCGACGCCATCGCGTTGCTCGAAGAAGAGCCGTTCGACGTGGCGGTGATCGACGTCGAGCTCCCGTCCTCTGCTGGCGGCGCCGCCGGGCTGAAGCCCACCGAGACCGGCATCGCGATCCTCGATCACCTCCGCGCCGAGGGAGATCAGACGCCCGTCATCTTGATCTCGCTCACCGATGACGCCGCGCAGCGCGCCGAAGCGTTCCATCGTGGCGCCGACGACTATCTGGTGAAGCCCTACGGCGTCTCCGAAGTGCTCGCCCGCATCGCCCGCCGCCGCGCCACGCACCTCTCGCTCAAGGGAGCGCTCGCCGAAGCCGAACGGCTCCACGCCCTCGCGGTGACCGACGGCCTCACGCAGGTCGCCAATCACAGACACTTTCAAGATCGCCTCCGCGAAGAGTTCCGCCGCGCGCAGCGCTACGACGATCCGCTCGCGCTCATCCTGGTGGATCTCGATCACTTCAAGGCCATCAACGACAACTTCGGCCACCAGGTCGGAGACGAAGTGCTCGTCAACGTCGCCATCGCCGTGAAGAACGCCGTGCGCGAGACCGACTTCGTCGCGCGCTACGGCGGTGAGGAGTTCGCGGTGCTGCTCCCCAAGACGCACCTCGCCGGAGCCCTCACCGTCGCCGAGCGCATGGCCAACGACATGAAGCGCATTCGCTTCAACGCCGCCGGCCTGAGCATCACCGGCTCGTTCGGCGTCTCCGGGTATCCAGGTCGGAGCGTCACCACGTCCGACCAGCTCATCCGCACCGCCGACGAAGCGCTGTACCGGGCGAAGCGGGAAGGCCGGAACAAGATCAGCCTCTTCCAAGCTGGCTTGGCCCCACCCATCGCGCGCTCCTGAAAGCTCGCAAAGCCGCGCAGTCTCAATGGAATTTGGGTGGGTCGAGCCAGCCCCAGTGACGCCGGTTGGGTTGACTTCGACCCGGTCACGTCAGCAGCAAACCAATGACTCATCATGAGGTTACGGCGACTCATGGGTTGGCTGACGTCTTGCTGAATGGTCCGACCCGTGGAGGCCGCGACCCCTTTGACAGGCGAGAACAAGCAAGGCCGGCTGCTGCTGGTCGACGACGAGGAGAACATCCTCCGCTCGTTGCGTCGCGTGCTTCGTCGCGGTGATTGGCTGATCGAAACCGCGGCTGATGGCGAGGCCGGTCTCGCGGCCTTCGAACGTTTTGGGCCCGCCGTGGTGATCAGCGACTTCCGCATGCCGGGCATGAATGGCGTCGAGTTCCTCACGCGCGTGAAGGAACTCTCACCGCACACGCAGCGCATCATGCTGACGGGCCAGGCCGACCAGCAGGCGATCGAAGAAGCGATCAACCAGTCCGAGGTCTTCCGCTTCATCACCAAGCCGTGGAACGACCAGCAGCTGTTGCTGACCGTGAAGAGCGCCTTCGAGCAGCACGAGCTGGTCGCCGACAACCGCCGCCTCCACGAGCTCACCGCGCAGCAGAACGTCGAGCTGCGGCAGCTGAACGCCGATCTCGAGCAGCGCGTGCACCAGCGCACCCAGATGCTCTCGCGCGCCAAGCGTGAATGGGAGCTCAGCTTCGACACCATCGACTCGCCGCTTGCGGTGGTGAACACCGACGATCTCGTGTTGCGCCGCGCGAACATCGCGAGCGCGCGCGTCTCGGGCCGCGAGGTCACCGACTTGAAGGGTGGCGTGAAGTGCCACCAGTTCCTCTTCGATCGCGCGACGCCGTGTTCGGGGTGTCCGATTGGCCCCAACTTGAAGGTGCCCGCGACGCTCGAGGTGACGCACGAGACGCGCAGCTACGTCGCGCACCTCTACCCGATGGACGACGAGCCCATCGCCGTCTGCCACTACCGCGACGTCACCGATGAGCGCGCGCTCACGCGTCGGCTGATCGAGAGCGAGAAGATGATCGCCATCGGCAACCTCGCCGGCGGCGTGGCGCACGAGATCAACAACCCGCTGGGCGGCATCCTCGCGTTCAGCCAGCTGATGAAGCGCGACGCCGAGCGCACTCCGCAAGATCTCGAGGCGCTCGATCTCATCGAAGAGTCCGCCATGCGCTGCAAGCGCATCGTGGAATCGCTGCTGAAGTTCAGCCGTCGCTCCAAGGTTGAAGATCGCCGCGCGTTCGATTTGTCGAAGTGTGTCGAGGACGCGACCGTGCTCTTCCGCGCGCAGATCAAGAAGTACCCGCGCGCGCGCCTCGACCTCTCGCTCGCGACCGGCTTGCCGAGCGTCTACGGAGACCCCGCGCAGCTCGGCCAGGTGGTCTTGAATCTGCTCCACAACGGGCTGCAGGCGCTCGACAAGGGCGAGGGCACGTTGACGGTGCAGACCGGCAGCAGGGACGGGCACTGCTTCTTCACCGTGACCGACGACGGCTGCGGCATTCCGCAAGAGAACCTGCCGCGCATCTTCGAGCCGCACTTCACCACCAAGCCGCCGGGCGAAGGCACCGGGCTTGGTCTCTCCATCGCCTACCGCATCGTCGAAGACCACGGCGGCCACTTCTCAGTGGACTCCAAGCCCGATGAGGGCGCCGCCTTCACCGTGATGATTCCGTTTCAACCTCAGGGAGCCTGATCCATGAACGCCACCAACCCCACCCAGCAGAACCGCAAGGCGAAGGTGCTCGTCGTCGATGACGACAAGATCGTGCTCCGCGCGGCTTCGGAGATTCTCTCGCGTGAGGGCTACCAGGTCGTCGCCATCGACGACGCCGTCGAGGGCCTGTCGGCCGCGAAGGATCCGACGATCGACGTCGCCTGCCTCGACATCAAGATGCCCAACCTGAGCGGCATGGACCTGCTCAAGGCCTTCAAGCAGAGCCGCCCCGACGTCGAGGTCATCATGATGACCGCGTTCGCCACGGTCGAGACCGCCGTCGAAGCGGTGAAGGGTGGCGCGTACGACTACCTGACCAAGCCGTTCGAGAACATCGACGTGTTGTCGCTCGCGGTCGGTCGTGCCGCTGAGAAGAAGGCGCTGCGCGATCGCACCCGCGTCCTCGAAGAGGCGCTCTCGATTCGCAACCAGTTCGAAGATCTCGTCGGCCAGTCGGGCCAGATGCGCTCGGTCTTCAAGCTCGTCGAGACCGTCTCGTATTCGACGGCGACCGTGCTGATTCAGGGCGAGTCAGGCACCGGCAAGGAGCTCGTGGCGCGCGCGATTCACTACCGCTCGCCGCGCAAGGACAAGCCGTTCGTCGCGGTGAACTGCTCGGCGCTGACCGACACGCTGCTCGAGAGTGAGCTCTTCGGTCACATGAAGGGCTCCTTCACGGGAGCGACCGGCAACAAGAAGGGTCTCTTCGAAGCGGCCGACGGCGGCACGATCTTCCTCGACGAGATCGGCGACATCCCCGCGGCGACCCAGGTGCGACTGCTCCGTGTGCTCCAGGAAGGCGAAGTGAAGCGCGTCGGAGCGAACGACACCATGAAGGTCGACGTGCGCGTGATCGCCGCGACCAACGTGGACCTCAGCAAGGCGAAGGACCAGGGCAAGTTCCGCGAGGACTTGTTCTACCGGTTGAACGTGATCACCGTGCAGCTGCCTCCCCTGCGTGATCGCCCTGAGGACATTCCGCTGCTCGCGCAGCACTTCCTCAAGCTCTACGCGAACAAGATTGGGAAGAAGATCGGCAGCATTTCGCCGGCCGCGATGGAAGCGCTCACCACGTATCGCTGGAACGGTAACGTGCGCGAATTGGAGAACGCCATCGAGCGCGCGGTCGTGCTGTGCGGTGGTGAGGCGGTCGACGTCGACGAGCTGCCCAACGAGATCCGCAACAACCAGAAGGGCGGCGGCGAGGTCGAGGTCTTCTCACTGGCGCACCTGCCGTACGCGCAGGCCAAGAAGCTCGCGATGCGCGCGTTCGAGCGTCGCTACCTGTCGGCGCTGCTCGAGAAGTCGAACAACAACGTCTCGATGGCTGCGCGCGCCGCGGGAGTCGATCGCTCGAACTTCCGTCGCCTGCTCAAGCAGTACGAGGTCGGTGGGCGCTCGATGAAGAAGGGCGACGCCGCGAACGACATGGACATGGATGACGGCTCCGGTGAGTTCGACGAAGTCGCGAGCTGAGAGGGCTCAACCGTCTTCGCCAGGCTCGCTCGGCTTCCGCAGCCCGCGAAGCTGATCAATCCGTTCGCGGTGCTCTCGTTCGAAACCATTGCGAGAAGGCTCGAAGAACTTCGTGCCACGCAAACCCTCGGGCAAATACTGCTCACCCGGAGCCACGTTCCCCTCGAAATCATGCGGGTACTGATACCCCCCGCCGTAGCCCAACGCCTTCGTCAGCTTCGTGTGTGCGTTGCGCAGATTCATCGGCACCGGCAGCGGCCCATGCCTCTGAACCGCCTCGCGCGCATTGGCCCACGTCGTCAGCGCGGTGTTCGCCTTGGGGGCCATCGCCAGATACGTCACCGCCTGCGTCAGCGGCAGCACGCCCTCGGGAAAACCCATCAACTCGACGGCCTGGAGCGCTGACACGGCGACCTGCAGCGCGCGCGGGTCGGCGTTGCCGACGTCTTCACTCGCGAAGATCACCATGCGGCGCACGACGAACCGGGGGTCTTCACCGGCCTCGATCATCCGCGCCATCCAGTACACGGCCGCGTCGGGATCGGATCCACGCATCGATTTGATGAACGCGGAGACGACGTTGTAGTGCTCCTCGCCGCCCTTGTCGTAGAGCAGGGTGCGCTGCTGCACGGCCTCTTCTGCGCCGGCGCGCGTGATCTTCGCATCCGTCGAGTACTTCGCGGCGACCTCGAGCGCGGTGAGCGCCTTGCGAGCGTCTCCAGCGGCGATCATCGCGAGGAACGCGAGCGCGTCGTCGTCGATGGAGTACTTGCCACCGAGCCCACGCGCATCGTCGAGCGCGCGCTTCAGGAGCGTGCGCAGTTCGTCTTCCTCGAGCCCACGCAGCGTCAGCACGCGCATTCGCGAGAGCAACGCGGCGTTCACCTCGAACGACGGATTCTCAGTGGTCGCGCCGAGGAGCGTGATGGTGCCCTTCTCGACGTGCGGCAACAGCGCGTCCTGCTGGCCCTTGTTGAAGCGGTGGATCTCGTCGACGAAGAGGATGGAGCGCTTGCGGTTCATCTTCCACCGCTCATCGGCCGCAGCGACGGACTCGCGCAGTTCCTTCACGCCGCTCAGCACCGCGGAGACCGAGTCGAAGTGCGCTCCGGTGGCGTTGGCGATGATGCGCGCGAGCGTGGTCTTCCCCGTGCCCGGCGGGCCCCAGAAGATCATCGAAGGCACCTGATCGAGCTCGATCGCCTTGCGCAGCAGCTTGCCGGTGCCGGTCAGGTGTTCTTGCCCAAGGTACTCGTCGAGCGTGCGAGGCCGCATGCGCTCCGCCAGTGGAGCGCGCGCTTCGGCTTCTTGATTCGCGGCGCGGTCGAAGAGGTCCATTCGCTTCTTCCGATGTACCAGCGGTCGAGATTGACTTGAGAATCAATTTTCGCCATCAAGCGATGCATGGCTTCCAGAAAAGCAGTGATCACCTGTGCGTTGACCGGCGTGTTGACCGACCCAGAGCAGCACCACGTGCCGGTGACTCCGGAGCAGATGGCGAAGGAAGCCCGCCGCGCGCGTGACGCCGGAGCGTCGATCGTCCACTGCCACTTCCGCAGCCAGGAGCCGGGAATGGGTCGCCTGCCGTCGTGGGACCCGAAGGTCGCGAAGGCGATCTGCGACGCGATCCGCGCCGAGGTGCCGGACATCATCATCAACGCGACGACCGGCGTGGTGGGTGAAGATCTCAGCGGCCCGCTCGCGTGCCTCGAGGCGGTGAAGCCCGAGATGGCGGCGCTCAACGCGGGCTCGCTCAATTATTTGAAGCTGCGCTCGAGCAACGACTGGGCATGGCCTCCGATTCTGTTCGACAACCCGGTCGCGAAGATCGAGCAGTTCGCTTCAGCGATGAAGAAGCACGGCGTGGTCGCGGAGTGCGAGTGCTTCGACACCGGCATCTTGCGCAGCGTGGCGATGTTCGCGAAGCGCGGCATGGTGCCCAACCCGCCGCACGTGTCGCTGGTGATGGGCGTCGAGTCGGGCATGCCGAACAAGGCGTCGTGGCTGCCGCTGCTCCTCGAGGAGATGTTGCCGGGCACGCACTGGCAGGTGATCGGCATCGGTCGGCAGGAAGTGTGGGCGCTCCACAAGAAGTGCGCCGAGCTCGGCGGCGATCTGCGCACCGGCCTCGAAGACACCTTCTATTTGCCGGACGGGACCAAGGCGACGAGCAACGGGCAGTTGATCGAGGCGATGGCGAAGGTCGCGACCGATGCCGGCCGTACCGTCGCGACGCCGACCGAGGCGCGCGAGATCCTCGGCCTGCGCAAGGCCTGAGTCAGTGTATCGGTGAGCGCCGCACGAGCTCTTCGCGTTCCGCGATCAGCTTGCGAACGTGCGCGGTGCGATCGGCTGCGATGACGGCGGCGACGATGAACGAGACGATCGCCGGCGCCAGGCTCGCGAACGCGCTGATGAAGAGAATGCCGCCGGGCACGAGGAGCAGCGGGTTGGGCGGTGAGAAGCCCGCGCCCGAAAAGCTGAGCGACACGAAGAGCACTGACAACCCGCCGCAGATCGTCCCAGCGCCGAGGCTGGTGATCATGGTGGCGGTCGGTGCCGTCGGCCAGCCACGCGGAGCGACCTCGAGCTCCCGTTCGATCTCGACCAGTCGCACGCTGGGAGTCAGCGCCGGAACTGCGAGAGGGGTTTGGTGCAACGCCGCCGCCGCAACCAGAGCCAGAACCATGGTGACGGACACTACCGTTTCCGCGTGTCGATGCGCGCGACGGTGGCGCGAATCGTGGTGTCGGGCGGCGAGCACGATTCGTGGTTATGACGAAGGTGCATGGCGTCTCCAACGTTCACCGCTTCACTCGGCGCGGGTCGCGCGCTCTTCGAGGTCGCGAAATTTCATGCTGCGCACGAGGCGTGGGAATCGGGCTGGCGTCGCACCCGCGGCAACGAGCGCACGGTCTTGCAGGCGCTCGTGTTGTGGAGCGCGGCGCTTCATCACCACCAAAACGGCAAGGAGCTCGGTGCGACGCGTTTGATCACGCGTGCGTTGGAGCGCCTCGGAGAGCTCGACGGCAATTTCGGCGGGCTCGAGCTCGAAGAATTGCGCGAAGGCCTCGTGACCTCACTCGAACGTGCGCGTCAGCCATGGAG
>JAEUJS010000389.1 GCA_016792935.1 Archangium sp.
TTGCGAACTCACAGCGCACGCGCTCTGCTCTCGCCATGCTTCGTGCGCAGCGGCACGTCGTCCTCGCCGCCACCGTCTTCGCACTCTCGGCGCTCGCGCAGCCACGCCTCGGCCCCGTCGTCGAAGTGAGCCCCGGCACCCAGCGCGAGCAGCCGCGCTTCTACACCTTCGGCAACGCGCTCACCGCGAACGGCTCGAGCTACGTCATGTCCTGGCAGGACGACCGCTCGTCCTTCACCCAGCTCTACGCCGCGATGCTCACGCCGAACGGCGCGGTCACCGTGCCCGGCACGCGCATCCTCGTGGACCACGCCGACATGAGCGACATCGGCGGCGCGACCTCGTGTCGTCGCGGCTCGACCTTCGTCTTCCTCGTGACCTCGTCGTCACTGCAGGGAGGACTGCTCATCACCGATGATCAGCTCCGTCGCCTCTCGTTCTCGCGCGTGAGCGGCTACGTCGACAGCGTCGCGCTCGAGTGTGGCCACGGCCCACCGCTCTGGGCGTTCACCGAAATTTTCTTCCCGACAGGACCCTCCGCGCACTTCGCGCTCCGCGTGGTCGGCTTCAGCGGAGACGGCGGAACCATCGAGCTCGACGGCGGCACCATCGTTCCCGACCTGAACGTCACCACCGGCCACGGCCTCGGGCCCGACCTCGCCAACAACGGCTCGCAGAGCTTCGTGGTGTGGAGCGGCAACGCTGACGGCGGCTCCGACGGACTCGACGTGTTCGGTGCGTTCGTCACCGGCTCGGACGTCAGCGCGCCCTTCCTCGTCGCCGGCGGCCCCGGAGAGCAAGCCAACCCGCGCGTGTCCTGGAACGGCGGCGCGAGCTACTTCGTGCTCTACGAAGAGGGCCTGGCGCCCGTGCGAGAGCTGCTCCTCGCGCGCGTCTCGACGACGGGCACGGTCATCAGTGGCGGCACCCAGACCGCGACGCCAGAAGACGAGTACGGCGGCGACCTCGCTTCCGCAGGCAGCTTCATCGCCAGCGCGTGGCTCAGCGGCGCACCGAAGCCGAACGCGCTGTGGACGCAGTTCGCTCCACCGGGAGCGGCTGGCCCGCTGCTGCTGCGCACCGATTCCGTCGATGAGGTGCGCCTCGCGTCGGCCGTCGATGGCGAGTACCTCGTCGAGTACCGCGACTTCGGCCGCGACATTCGCACCGTCGGTCAGCTCGTCATCGGCAACGACGCCGGTGCCGTCATCGATCCTGCCGACACGCTGCGCGCACAAATCGAACCGCGCCTCGTCGCGAGTGAAGTCGGTCCCGTCGTCTCGTGGTCGGAAAACGGCACTCGCCTCGCGCTCACGTTCCGCACCGACGCAGGCGCTGACCTCGGCGTCGGAGAGCTCGGCGCACAGCTCGGCGGAAATCACCACGGTCTCGCCCTGCTGCAGCAAAGCTTGATGAGCACGCAGGCCGTTCGCATCGCCCCCGCGACGCTCGCCCCGATTGGAACACCGGTCACCTTCCCTGCCGCTGAGAACCGCTCCGTCAGTGCACCGGTGCCGACGCCGGGCGGCTTCACGTTCGCGAGCGCCACCGAGCCGCTGACGGGCTCCCTCACCGTCACGCTCGAGCAGCTCACCCTCGACGGCGGCGTCGGCGCGCACCTGCCCACCGCGTACCAGCAGCCCGAGGTCTTCAACCTCGACGTCGCCTACGCCGCGGGCTCCGACACCACCGGCGTGGTGTGGAACGAGCACCGCATCGTCCACGCGCAGTGCATTCGCGCGTTCGGTGGGCCCACGCCCGTCATCGGCGCCGTGCAGAACGTCGTCGGCGCGCACTACGAAGCGCGGCCCCGCATCGCGAGCTCGGGCGAGGGCTTTCTCGTCACATGGGTCAGCGAGCGCGGAACGTCGCCGTACACGCCGCTGGTGATGGCGCAGCGGCTCGACGCGAACTGCGCGCTCGTCGGCGCCGAGCTCACCCTCGGAGAAACCATCGACCCCTGGCACTCCTCACCCAACGTGGTGTTCGACGGGTTGCAGTACGTGGTGGTGTGGGCGAGCAACTCCGACGTGATGGGCGACCTCGTCGGCGTTCGCATTCAGCGCAACGGCACCGTCAGCGCGCTCTTCCCCGTCGTCACGCAGAACGGTACCGACGTCGAGCCGTCACTCGCGGCCCTCGCTCCAGGACATTGGGCCGTCTCGTTCACGCACTTCTTCGAAGCGGAAAACCTCTCCGCGCGGCGCGTGTTCGCCCGAACCATCGACGACCGCTCGAACGGAACGACGTGTCTCTCGGGCACCGAGTGCGAGAGCGGCGTGTGCGCAGACGGCGTGTGTTGCGACCGCGCGTGCAACTCGGCGGCGGACTCGTGCGAGACGTGCGCGCAGAGCGGCGTGTGCCGGCCCAAGTCGATGGGCGTCGAGTGCCGGCCTTCTGGAGCGGCGTGCGACACCGCCGAGGTCTGCGATGGAACGGACGTGTCGTGTCCAGCCGACACCTCGGGGATGACGTGCACCTTGTGCAGCGACATGCCGACGGTCTTTCAGGTGCAGTGCGGGGTGCCGTTCACACTCCCTGTCAGCGAGATTCCTGATGCGGGGATTCCGGTCACGTATGGACTGCGAACATGTGACGGCTCGTCGCTCCCGAACGGGCTGACCATTTCGGCGGACACTGGCGTGGTGACGTGGACTCCACCGAGCGGAATGGGTGAGACGCCGGTGCTCATCATCGCGCAGGGGCCCACTGGCTCGGCGACGAACACCGTGCAGTTCAATCTCTCGTGCCCTCCGGTACAGATGGATGGCGGCATGAGCACCAGTGACGGCGGCTCCAATCCAGTCGACGGGGGTCAAACGAATCGCAGAGTGCTGGGCGTGGGCTGCGGCTGTTCCTCGGGCTCGTTCGGAGAATTCTGGCTGCTGATCGTCCTGCTGCTGCGGGCGCGGCGACAGTGATGTCTCGAAGGAGCAACCTCGCGCTCACCTGCGCGAACGGCGCCGTGCGAGCGTCCGGGCACTCACGCCCAATCGTCGCGCAGCACGGGTCAGGTTCCCGTTTTCGGCTCGCAGCACAGTGCTGACGATGGTCTCGACCAGCTCGTCGAGCGTGCGATCGAGGGGCAGCGGAAGCACGTCCGTGGTGCACTGTGTACGCAGCTGCGCGGGCAGATCCTCGACCGACAGGCGTGCTCCCTCTCGAAGCAGACACAGCTGCTCCATCAAGCTTCGCAGCTCGCGCACGTTGCCAGGCCACGACCATGCCTCCAGCGCCGCGCAGGCACGCTTGCTCAGACGCGGTGGCTCCACGCGATGAACCCTGGCCAGCGACTCGATGAAGTGCCTCGCGAGCGGGAGGATGTCCCTGCTCCGCTCTCGAAGCGGCGGCACCTTCAGCGTGACGCCTTGAATCCGAAAGAAGAGATCGGCCCTGAATCGCCCCGCCTTGACCTCCTGGTCGAGCGAGCGACCAGAGGCACAGATCAACCTGACGTCGGCCTCGAGCTTCGCCGTCCCACCCACCCTGCTGAACCGGCGCGACTCGAGGAACCGCAGGAGCTTGGGCTGAACTGACAGCGGGAGCTCACCGAGCTCGTCGAGAAACAACGTTCCTCCCGAAGCGACCTCGACCTTGCCTTTCGCTCGTTCGGTCGCGCCGGTGAACGCCCCTCGCTCCCGACCGAAGAACTCACTCTCGAAGAGCGACTCCGGAATCGCGGCGCAGTTGATGGGGACGAACGGCCCACGCCTCCGCCCCGAATGCGCATGGCAGATGCGCGCCAGCACATCTTTTCCAGTCCCCGTCTCACCGAGGAACGTGACCGTCACGTCCTTGTCTGCGAGGCGTTTGACATCACGGACCAGCCGTTTCATCGCGTTTGAAGTGAACAGCGCCTCGGACGCATCGACAATCTGTCCAGTTCTTCTCGATGGCATCGCGGAGAGCGCTTATCCGGCTGGAAACGGAATTGGAACGCGTCGTGCACACGCGCGTCTCCCATGGGTGATGTGGCAGTGCAGGTGCGCGATCGACTTCGTTCGGGCGCGTTGACCGATGAGGAGTTTGATGAGCTGCTGTCCGAGCGATCGCGCGAGTACTCGAGCCAGTTCTGGACGTGTGTCGACGCCGCTCGCGTCGCATGTGAATGGCTTTCCGATTTCCGGGTGGGGCGGCTCGTCGACGTGGGCTCGGGCGTGGGGAAGTTCTGCACCCTCGCGTCGCTGCTCTTGAACCGCCGCGTGTGGGGCCTCGAACGTCGTGGGAGACTGGTTTTCGAGTCGCGCCGCCTTGCCCAACGGCTCGACGCCGAGGTGGTGTTCGTCGAAGGCGATGTCTGCTCGTACTCGAGCCGGGGCTTTGACGCCTTCTATGCCTACAACCCTTTCGGCGAATACCTCTTCAACGAGCGCAACCGCTTCGACGAAGACAGCCCGAGCACCATCGCCGAGTACGTGAGGCGTGCCACCGCCGTCGAGGCCTGGCTGCGCAGCGCTCCGCAGGGCGCGTTGCTCGTGACGTACAACGGGCTCGGAGGGCGTATCCCCGGCTCGTTCGTCGAGGCGCGCTCGCGCGTCGTGAGAGGCAACACGCTGCGGCTCTGGGTCAAGGAACGGGCAGAGCGCCTCGAATCCCACTTCGAGCTCGAGGGTGAAATCGTGAGCCCCGCGCGTCTCGCCGAGCTCACCAACGACGGCTCTGCTGATGTCGCGTTGATTCGCGCGGTCTTCGGCGCCGCAGGGACGGTCTGAACCGCGGTGACAGAGCGAGCCACCCTCTCCACTGATGCGGTGCTGCTCGGCGAGCAGCTGCGGCGTGGTGCGCCGATTGAGGACGACGACTTCGACGCGCTGCTGTCGGTCAGGCCACAAGTCTTTTCGCGCTCCTTTTGGACACCGGTTCACGTCGCCCGGGTCGCGGCGCGGCTGTTTCGCGAAGCCGGCGCGTCGAGCGTGCTCGATGTCGGCTCGGGCGCCGGGAAGTTCTGTTCGATCGTCTCACTGGTGCTCGACCAGCGCGTGTGGGGTGTCGAGCATCGCCCGTCGCTGGCGCACGAGTCGCGTTCCCTCGCCCGGCGGCTGGGCGCTGATGTCGAGATTCTGGAAGGCCGGTTCGTCGACCTCGACGCGCGCCGCTTCGACGCCTTCTATTTCTTCAACCCCTTCGCGGAGCACCTCGTGCCCAAAACCCATCGCTACGACCAGAGCGTCGAGTGTTCGCTCGAGAGCTACGTGCGTGACGCTCGCTGCGTCGAAGGCTGGCTCACGGCGGCACCGATCGGCACCGCGCTCGTGACCTACAACGGTCTGGGAGGACGGATCCCTACCTCGTACGTCGTCGAGCGGGAGGGGCAGCTGCACGGCAACGCGATGCGGTTGTGGGTAAAGCGCACCGATGTCGCTGCGGACGCGTTCATCGAGCTCGAAGACATGCTGCTCGCGGCGAGCTACCTGCGGCGGTGCGAGAAGGAAATGGGCGACGACTTTCCATTCGCGCGCGACCTCCTCGTCCGCGAGCTCATGAACGAACGGTGAGATCCCGGCCCGACGGGCTTGGGCGACGCGCAAGAATGTGGTGTGAGGCGAGCGATGTCTTCGACGTTGCGACTCTCGGTGTTGCTCGTGCTGGCCGCGTGCGGCCCCACCATGACGACCACCGATGCGGGAGAAGACGGCGGCACCACGAACGACGCTGGCTCGACCGATTGTCAGGAGCCGTACCGCCGCTGTGACGTGGAGTTCCGCTTCCGCGCGCTCGACGAACAGAGCGTGCAGCTGCGAGGCAACTTCGCGGCCGATGGGTGGACCGTCGGCGTGCCGATGCGCAAGGAAGGCAACGAGTGGGTGGCGCACGTCACCGCCGGCTTCGGCTCCGACATCGAATACAAGTTCCTCATCAACAACACGCTGTGGGTGACCGACCCGGCGAACACGGTGCTGTCGGCTGGAGGCAACAGCGTCCGTTCGAACGTGTCGTGTACGGCCTTCACCTGTGAAGCGAACGCGCCGCAGGCCGCTTCGTTCGACTGGCGCGATGGCGTGATGAGCTTCGTCTTCGTCGACCGCTTCTTCGATGGTGACGCGTCGAACAACTGCACGGTCGCGGGAGCCGACCCCTCAGGTCAGTACCAGGGCGGCGACTGGAAGGGCGTCACGCGCAAAATCAACGAGGGCTATTTCTCTCAGCTCGGCGTGAACGTGCTGTGGCTCACGGTGCCGGTGAAGAACGCCACCGTCGGCGGAGCAGGCAGCGATGGCCGCACCTATTCCGGGTACCACGGCTACTGGCCCGTCTCGCTCGAAGAGACCGAGTCGTGTTTCGGCAGCAAGGCCGACCTGCTCGAGCTGGTGAACGTCGCGCACCAGAACGGCATGCAGGTGCTGTTCGACTTCGCGATGGTGCACATGCACTCGAGCGCTCCGGTCTTCGCCCAACACCCCGAGTGGTTCTGGCCGCTCGCCTTCAACGGCGGTCAGTGCACCTGCGACGACGGGAGCGTGTGTCCCTGGAACGCGCAGGGCCATCGCTGCTGGTTCACTGACTACTTGCCGCACTGGAACTACACCAACGCCGCGGCGCGCGAATACTCGGTGGCGGCGGCGGTGAAGCTGCTGACCGACACCGGCGCTGATGGTTTCCGGCTCGACGCCATCAAACACGTCGACCAGTCGTGGCTGCTCGCGCTGCGCACCGAAGTGGAGAAGGTGGCGGCGACGCGCTCTCCACGGCCGCGCGTGTACTTCGTCGGAGAGACGTACGACTTCGGCAACCGCGACTACTTGAAGTCGTTCGTCGACCCCAAGACGAAGCTCGATGGGCAGTTCGACTTCCCGCTGCGGCTGCAGGTGTTGGAGAGCATCATTTCGCGGCGCGCTCCGATGACGGCGCTGCGTGACTTCGTGGCGAGCAACGACTCGTTCTACGGGCCGAACACGTTGATGAGCCCGTGGGTCGGCAATCACGACCTGGGGCGCGTGATTCACATGGCGGAAGACACGCCGATGTGGAGCAACCCGTACGCAGATGGAAAAGACCGCGCGTTCAACAACCCGCCGCAGGTGCCCGGGTACAAGGCACCGTTCGAGCGCATGGCGAACGCGTACGCGTTTCTGCTGACGAGCCCCGGTGTGCCGCTCCTCTATTACGGAGATGAGATTGGGCTGCCGGGTGGTGGTGACCCCGACAATCGGCGCTTCATGCAGTGGACCGGTTTGTCGCAAGACCAGATGTGGCTGCGCGCGCGGGTTGGTGCGTTGGGCACGTTGCGCAAGCAGCACGCGGCGCTGCGGCGTGGAAAGCGCGCTCTGGTGTCGGCGACTGACGACACGTTCGTGTACTCGATGAGTGATGGCGTCGAGACGCTCTACGTGGCCATCAATCGCGGCGACGTCGAGCAGACGGTGAGTGGTTTGCCGAGCGGTGCGCTGAGTGACCTGCTGAACATGGAATCGGTTGCGGGCCCGTCGTTGCGAGTTCCGGCGCGCAGCACGCGCATCCTGAAGCAGTGAGCACATCTCAGGCATGATGCGCGCTCCGTGGCCGCCTCCGCTCCCGACGCCGATTTCGAGCTCGCGATCCGCACCGAGGGAAACCGCGCCCTCGCGGTCGGAGGAAGACTCGCCTCCATCCTCGCCGTCGTCTCGACGGGGCTGACCTCCGCGCTCGCGCTGCGCGACCCCGCGTTCTGGCCCGCGGTCTCCTTCCCCGTCGCCTGCACCATCGGAGCGACGCTGACCTGGCGCATGGCCGCGCGCGAACGCGTGCACGGCCCCGCGGCGTGGGTGTTGTTCGTCCTCTTCGCGATGCTCCCGACGGCGACGCTGCTCACCTTCGAAGCGTTTCTCCCGTGGGGCGCGGCGACGTTCTTCTTCGGCCCCATCGCCATCGGCTGGCTCGTCATCATCGTGCTCACGGGCTTCACGTTCGACGCGCGACTCTCGATGGTCGTCTCGCTCATCGCGGCCGGCTCGTACTTCGTGGTCTATGCGTACGCGCGACGTCACCTCGAGCTGCTCGCCGAGACCACCACCGACGCCACCTTCCGCGCTGATCTGCTCGGGTGGGAAGTGCAGTTGCTCCGCAGCGCCCTCTTCATCGGAGTCGGCGTGCTCATCGGCGGACTCTCGACGCTCGCGCGCGTGCTGCTGCGACGCGTGCGTGACGAGGTGACCGAGCGCGAAGCCGTCAGCCGACTCTTCGGCCAATACGTCTCACCCGAGGTGCAGGAGAAGCTGGTGCGGGAGCGCGCGCATCTCACCGGTGAACGCAAGGTCGTCGCCGTGTTGTTCTCGGACCTGCGCGGCTTCACCACGCTCTCGGAGGGACGCGCTCCGAAGGAAGTCGTCGAACTGCTGAACCGCTACTTCGATCGCATGGTCGGAGCCATCAGCAAACACGGCGGCACCGTCGACAAGTTCATCGGAGACGCCGTCATGGCGACGTTCGGCGGCCTGCTCCCCGTCGAGAATCCCGCGGCTGCTGCGCTCGACGCCGCGCTCGAGATGCGCCGTGAATTGAAAGCGCTCAACGCCGAGTTGCCCGGCCTCGACAACGGCATCGGCGTGCACTTCGGCGAAGTGCTGCAGGGCCCCATCGGCTCCGCGGAGCGCAAGGAGTTCACCGTCATCGGCGACGTCGTGAACACCGCGTCTCGCCTCGAATCGGCGACCAAGGAGCTCAAGGCGCACGTCGTGTTGTCTGACGCGCTGGTGAACGCGTTGCCCGAAGCGCGCCGCGCGGAACTGGTGAAGCTCGGAGACGTGATGCTGAAGGGGAAAGAGAAGCCCGTGACGACGTGGGCTCCGACCTCGGAGCGTCAGTGAGCGAGCGCTCCGTCGAATTTTGGACGGTGTTGTTTGATCAGCTCACCAGTGCGGGACATCCATCGGCGAATATGTGGCGTTGGCGCTGAAGTACGAGAAGCAGAAACCGCCCGATTCCAAACACCGCCGCATGCGCACGCTGGCGCGCAGTGCTCCTCAGAACGTGACGGAGAAGCACTTCTCGTTCGCGACGAGCTCGACGAAGCGCGGACCATCGGCCTTCTCGGTGCTGAGCAGCTCGATGTTCGGCGCGTAGCCCGCGCGCACTTCCTTCTCCTCGACGGAGAACGGAGGCCCGCCCATCTTCGACTGGTCGTATTCGACGGTGATGAGGAGGCCCGGCGTCTTCGGCTTCACCAGCGAGCGCAGATGCGCGACGTATTTCACGCGCACGTCGGGAGGCAGCGCGATGAGCGCCGCGCGATCCCACACCGCGGTCATTCCCTCGACGTGCTCGGCGCGAATGGCGAAGAAGTCACCGCTGAAAATCGTGATGGATCCGGACTCGTACCGTTTCAACTTGCCATGTGCTGACTGGGTTGGCGTCAACCCGTGCTCCGAGAAGAACGCGCGCACGGCGTCATCGACCCACTCCACTCCGATGACGCGGTGTCCTTTCGCGGCCAGGTACGCGAGGTCTTCGGCCTTTCCGCAGAGTGGCACGAACACCACGCCGGGCGCGCCGAGGCGAGCGAGGTGCGTCTCGAGGTGCGCGTTGGGACGCCCCTGATGAAAGCCAATCTGTCCTTCGCTCCACCGCGCGTCCCAGAAAGAACGTTCCATGCGTGCCCTTCTGCTCGCCAGCTACGCTCCATGCAATGGCGACGCGCAAAGACGAGTGGACGGCTGAGCAGCTCGACTCGTTGCTCGACACCAGCGCGCCGAAGCTCGAAGCGCGCATGTTCCAGCTGTGGAGCGAGCCGAAGAGCGCACGCATCGCCGAAGCGGCGGTGAACTTCTTCGTCGAATTTCCGCTGCGGTTTCGTGAACAGCTCGGCACCGCGGCCGCGGCCACCGGCGTCGCCTGGCTGCACGGCGCGAAGGCGTCGGCGTTCGCGAAGATGAAGCCGCCGAAGGCTCCGAACGACGTCGTGCCGCTGTGGCATCAGCGCGTCACGGCTGCGCTGCACGCTGCCCTGGGTCCGCGCGCGAAACCGAAACTGTCGGGTGGAGCCGACACCTCTGCGTTGCCGAGCAAAGCCGCCGAGCTGCAGGCCGAGTGGCTGAAGCGCGCCGCGCGCGTGAGGAGCGATGAGCTCGACGTGTTGCTCGCGGCGTTCCCGAATGGGCCCACGACGCAGATCGCCGAGCGTGGCGTGGCGCTGCTGCGTTACCCGGTGGACGCGCGCATCGCCGACGCGGCGGCGGCGTTCGTGTTGCGGCCTCCAGTGAATCCCGGGCCGGAGACGGCGGCGTTCACCATCGCGGGCCTGTTGTTGTGCGTGCACGGCAATCGCTCCCATCGAAAGGCCGCGGAGCACCTCACGAAGGGAGTCGACGCGCTGGTGTGGGTCGAGCGCGCGCTGCCCGACGTCGCGGCGCCGGTGGCTGCGAAGAAGTCGGCGTCGTCGGCTCCGAAGAGTGAGCAGGAATTTCTGCGCTTCATCGCCGACGCGCCGAAAGACGACGCGCGCGTCGCGACGTTCACCGATTGGCTGCTCGAGAAGAATGACCCACGCGGCACCTTCCTCTCGTTGCAGCGCGCGGGGAAGGACGTGCCGAAGACGCTGCTCAAGAAGCACGAGAAGGCGTGGCTCGGCTCGCTCGCCCCGGGAGCGGTGAAGGACACGGCGCTCTTCCGCGGCGGGTTCGTGCGCGAAATCACGCTGCGCTGCTGGCGTGGCTCGCAGGTGCCGACGGAAAACGAGCCGCTGCTCGCGTTGCTCGAGTCACTCGACGTGCACGGCGGCACCAATCTTCCGATTCCCGAGTGGCTCGCGAACGTGAACTGGAAGTCGTTGCGCGCACTGACGACCGCTCCGTGGATTTGGGCGAGGGTGCCCGACGCGCTGCTCGCTCAGTTGGACACCCTCGGTATCGAGGGCAACTTCGTGCGGCCGCCGGAAGAATTGCTCGCGGTGCTGAAGCGGCCGCTACCGAAGGTGAAGACGCTCGTGCTGCGCGCGGATTGGCGTGAGGGCGCGACCGAGGTGGCGAAGTTGAAGTCGCTCGAGCGCGTGGTGGTCGAGACGCACGAGCCGACGCGCTGGGAGCCGCTGCGCGCGCAACTCACGCTCGAGGTGCTGCCCGCGCACGGGAAGATGAAGCCGAACGGCGGCTGAACTTCTCTGGGGTCGCGGAACTTCCCCTCGCCTCAACCCGTCCTTCGGTCGAGGCAAAAAGCGAGCAACTGGGCGCGCCCTCACCGTTCGCGCGTCCGTGCTCGTCACTCCGTCAGCAGCTCACTTGCACAGCCACTCGGGCGCGGGCTTCTCGGGGACGATGAGGTACCGCACTTCCGGCACCACCTCGCCCTTCTCGTCCGTGACCGCGCGCTTCACCGCCGCGAAGCCCTTCTCGGGCCCGACGTACTTGTACCGGTCTGGCCCGTTCTCCTTCGTCTTCCACACGAAGCACGCGCCCTTGTCGTCGCTCACCATCAAGCACGACGGATTGGCGAACGTGACGACCAGCGTCGACAGCTGCGCATCGGCCTTCACCTTCGGCACGCCGCGCGCCTCGCGACACTCGAGCTCACCGGCGAACCGCTTCGCGCCGACGAACTGCACGTTCGCGGGCCCGAACGGAGACCGCGTCGCCATCGGAAATTCCTTCGTCGCCGGCACCGGAGCGCTCTTCATCGTCTCGAACGTCGTATCGAGCAGCTCTTCCTCGCTGCGGTAGCGCCACGTGGTGACACCGAACGTGAAGTCGACGCTCCATTCCGCGCGCTCGGGGCGCGGCGCGCCGAACTCCATCGTCTCGACCGACGTCAGCCGCCGCGTGTTGCTGATTTCACACGCGAAGGCGAGCGCCTCGGCCGTCCCCGTGCGCGCGTTCACCAGCAACGTCACCGCGTCCACCGGCCCCGAGATTTTGGGGGACGCCATCACCACCGTGAGGTCCGTCACTCCGGTCTTCGCCGCGGCCTCACGCACCTGCGCCTCGAACTCGCGCTGCTGCGGCATGTCGGGAATCCGCACGCGGCTCTCATCGAGTTTGGTGCGCACCATGGAATGCGCCTCGTCACCCAGCTTCGCCGCCGAGCGCAGCGTGTGTTTGTCGACGGTCGAGGGGAACGAGCACGTCCCCTTCACCACGCCCTTGTCCACCACCACGTTGAGCGAGGAACACAGCTTCGCCGTCATCAGCGCGCCCAGCATCGCCTCGGCCTCTTCCTTCGTGCCTTGCGACAGCTCGACCCACAACACACCGGGCACGCGCGTGTACGTCAGCTTCGACAGCACCACGTTCGGCGGAACGGCGCGGGACAGAACCGAAAGAAAGTGACATCCCGTACCCATCGAGTCGATGAGCTGCTTCTGCACCGCGAGGCGCCGCTCGACCTTTCCCGATTCACCAGCCCCTTCAGCGAGCGCAGGCAACGCAACCAGCGCGGCGAGGAGGGTGAAGCGGAACATTCAACGCCACTCGATGGGCTGATCAGGCGTGCCCCACCCCGAGCCGTTCGCCACGCGGCGCCCGTTCGCGTTGTAGAGCTCGATGCCGAACGAGTCGTGCGTGAACTGCGCAACCACGGTGAACTGCTCGCCACCCGCGGTGAGCTTGCGCGCGATGGGCGGGTCGATGAGCCCGTCCTGCTGCTCCGCGCGGCGCGCCTTCGCCTCGAACGACTTCCGCGCCGACGACGACAGGTCCGCGACGTCGACGCTCGGCAACGCGTTGGGCGTCCACTTCGGATTGACCAGCACCTCGGCCGCCTCACGCGCCGCGTACGACGGCGTGCGGAACGTCTCGGCGATGGTGGCCGCGAGCTGACCGACCTGGCCCATCTTCGCGCGCTCTTCTGGAGACAGACCGTTGCGGTCGAGGTCGTACGCGTTCACCAGCTTCGTCTTCGCATCGGCGAGCGCGGCCTTGATGTCTTTCGCGGTCACCGACGCGCCAGCGCGCGCATCACGGTGGTCCATGAACCGAAAGAAAGTATCAACCAGCGTCTTCTCGGTGCCCGTCAGCTCCTTGAGCTTCTTCGTGACGTCGGCGCGGCTCGCGCGGCCGTCAGGACCCGCGGCGTCGGTGATGGTCTTCGCGGCGCGGTCGAGAACATGAGCGATGGAGGCACGACTGACGTTGGGCATGCCCAGCGTCATAGCGCACGAATGAACTTTTCGGCCGTCCCAGCCGACTAGGGTGAGACGAGCCGGCCACTGCGGTAGTCGGCGATGGCCTGCTGAATCTCGGCGTCGGTGTTCATCACGAACGGGCCCCAGCGCGAGACGGGCTCTCCCAAGGGTCGGCCGGCGAAGAAGAGTGCGCGGCCGTTCTCTCCTTCGAAGCGAACCGTGGTGCCGGCGGCGAGCACCGCAATCTCCTGCGCCTTCACTTCGCGCCGTGATTCGCCGACGCGCATCGCGCCTTCCGTCACGTACACGAAAGAGGAGTGCGTCTGCGGCACGGGCAGCGCGATGACGTGGCCCTTCTGCAGCGAGAGGTCGACGAAGAGCGGCTCTACGTCGATGCCGGTGACGGGGCCTGTCTTGCCTTCAGCGGTGCCAGCGACGACGCGCAGCTTGCCCTTCTCGAACTCGACCTCGGGAATCAGCGCGGGCGCGATGTCCTGGTAGCGCGGCGGAATCATCTTTCGCCGCGACGGGAGATTGACCCACAGCTGAAAGCCCCACATCAGGCTGTTTCGCCTCCCAACGCCGTCGCCCCCAGGGGCTTCGACCTGCTTCGGCATCTCGGAATGCACGATGCCGCGCCCCGCAGTCATCCACTGCGCGGAACCGGGGCTGAGTCTTCCCTGATTGCCGACCGAGTCGCGGTGCTCCATCGCGCCGTGAATCATGTACGTCACGGTCTCGAAGCCGCGGTGCGGATGCTCGGGAAAACCCGCGATGTAGTCGTCGGGGTTCTCGGTGTGGAACTCGTCGAGCAGGAGGAAGGGGTCGAGCATGGAAAGCGCCTGCTGACCGAGCGCCCGGTTGAGTCGCACGCCGGCGCCGTCGCGCGTGGGCTGCGCGGAGAGCAGCGTGGAAATTTCGCGGCCCGTCGCGGGAGCCGATTTGCGTGAACAGCTCCACGCGAGGGCGGCGGCTCCAAGAATCAGGTCACGACGCTGCATGTGGCGTTTCTAATCCGCAGGGCGCTCGGGCGCTCGTGTGTGGTTGAGTCGACCCATGCTCCTGCTCAGTCTCCTTCTGGCGCAATGTCCACCTCCCACGGGCACGCTCACCATCACCCCCGAGGCCGGTGCGACGGACCTCAACGGCGTGCGCAAGCCGCTGGTGGTGTGGAACATCGTGTGCCCAGCTCAGGGAGGCGCGTGCCCCAACGTTCCTGCCGTCACCCTCAGCGGGTTGCGCACGGAATTCGCCGCCCAGCCTTCCGAAGCGTACGCGCAGGGAACTGGCTTCGCGGGCGCCTCGGGCACCGGCCCGCTGCCGGGCTTCGGCGACGCAGTGGGCGGCGGGAACTTTCAGTTCAGCGCCCTGGTGGACTGCAACAACCCGGGCAGCTTCGTTCGCTTGACCTCGCCCGCGGTGGTCTTCAAGCCCGTACTGGTCAGCTCGTCGTTCTTCGTGAGCGAGCGAGACGCCAATGACGGCATCATCGGCATCTTCGACGCCACGGGCATTCCCGTCGGCAAGCGCGTCGAGCTTCGCCCCGCCTTCGAGGTCGCGCTCGCTCCCAACGAGGCCGCCCAGGTACGGGTCGAGGGCGCAGGGGTCTCGTGGTCGAAGAGCTATTCGTTCCCCACTCGGCCTGCATCCAATGCCGTCACCATCGCGGTGCGAGACGACCCGACGGCTCGCTTCGTCTTCTCGACGCCCGGGCCGGTTGCATTTTCAGTCTCAGTCGCAGGGGTGAAGTCCACCGACGCCGTCTTCACGGTCGTCTCGGCGAACACGGGCGGTGGCGGTGGCGGTGGTTCCAACGCGAGCGGTGGCGGTGGAGCGGGCACAGCTGGTGGAGGTGGAGGCGGGGGCGCTTCGCAGGGTGGGTGCAGCGCAGTCGCCTGGCCGTGGCCCCTGCTCACCCTGGCGCTGGGGTTGGCGCGACGCAGCCGCAGAACGCGAGGGTGATTTTCATGCGCTGGGTGCTGCGAGGCATCGTGGTGCTGCTCGCTGCGGGCCTCGGCTTCGCGGTGGCGGCGAAGGTGTTTCTGAGCGCGACGCCGCAGCCGCCGGATCCACCGGCGCTCGTCGAGCGCATTCGGGAAGTCGCGCGGCTCGAGACGCTCGAAGTGCGGCTCTACAAGCGCGTGTCGTTCGCTCCTGAGCCTGCGCCCGCGCAGACCGTGTGGGGCGACGTCTTCAACTTCATCAAGCAGCAGGTCGCGGCGAAGTCGGGCCGCGCGCTGGTGTTCGCTGACGTGTCGCTGGGGTTGGATTTGACGAAGCTCACGGCAGATCAGCTGCGCGTGAAGGGGCGCACCGTCGAGGTGGCGCTGCCTCCGTTGAAGGCGGCGGTGAAGCTGCGGCCCGAGGAGACCGAGGTCATCGATTCCAATCTCGACTCGCAGCAGACCGCGAAGTTGTTCGAGCTCGCGAAGGAAGCGTTCGAGCGTGAGGTCGAGACGGATCCACGGCTGCAGGAGCGGGCGAAGGCTTCGGCGGAACGTCAGGTGCGTGCGCTGCTCATCACGGCCGGCTTCACTGAGGTGAAGTTCGTGCCGTACCCGATGGTCGGTGCTTCGACGAACTGACCACGCTCGACCACATCAACCACTTCGGTCTCCGAGAAGCCGTTCGCCGCGTCCGAACCGAACGCGGCGAACGAACGCGCTCACTTCTTCGCGCGGCGCCGGAACGCGAGCAGCAGCAACCCGAGCAGCGCCGGCTCGAAGCCAGTCACGCTCGCGCAACCACAACCCGACGTCTTCGGCGTGACGATGACGTGCACGGTCGCATTTCCCACCGCGCCGCTCGCGTCACGCACGTAGAGCACCACCGCCAGCTTCTCCTGCGCGGACACGTGGGGCGCGGTCACCTTCACCTGCGCGGAGCTCGCGCCCTCGAGCGTCAGGCGGCTGCCTTCGCCTTCCTGCTGCCAGAGGAACGTCAGCGGCTGACCATCGGGGTCGCTCGACGCCGAACCATCGAGCGTGGCCGAGGCGCCGCTCTCGAGCGTGATGTCCATGCCCGGACGCGCGATGGGGCCCGCGTTGTTGCCGCGCACCACCACGCTCACCGTCGCCGGAGCGCTGGCCAGCGCCGCGTCGCGCGCCACCAGCTGGAACGTCAGCGTGGTGTTCGACGACACCGTCGGCGCCGTGAACGCGGGAGACAGCGCCGTGGCCGTGAAGAGCTCGACCATCGGGCCGGCCGTCTGCGTCCACAGCACCGTGGTCGCGTCACCGTCGGGGTCGACCACGAAGCCGGTCAGCGTCACCGCCGCTCCGGAGTCGACGAAGCCATCGGCCAGCGCCTGCGCCGTCGGCGGACGATTCACCTGACGCACCGTGAGCGACACCGTGTCGCTCACCTCGATCGTCCCGTCGTTGATGCGCAGCTCGAACACCACCGTCGCGTCGGCCATCACCTCGGGCGCCTGCCCACCGGTCATCAACGTGCCGGTGTTGGTCAGCGTCGTCGCCGGGCCAGAGACCTGGCGCCAGATGATGGTCAGCGGGTCGCCATCGACGTCGCTCGCGGTGCCCAGCAGCTGGAACGGCGCGCGCTCGTCGATGGTTTGATCAGCTCCGGCCATCACCACCGGCGGGCGATTCACCTGACGCACGCGCACCTCGACCTCGTCGGTGTTCGCGGAGTTCACGGTGCCGTCGTTCACGCGCAGCGAGAAGCGCAGCGTGGTGTCGGCCATCACCTCGGGCGCCGTGAAGACGCCGTTCGTCAGCGTCACCATCGGGCCGGCCGTCTGCGTCCACGTCGGCGTCAGCATGTCGCCGTCGGGGTCGGTGGACATCGCGTGCGTGAGCGTCACCATGGTGCGCTCGTCGACCAGCTGATCAGGCCCCGCGTTGGCGACCGGCGGACGGTTGAGGCACTGGTTGCGGTGCGGCGCGACGCTCGGGAACGGCGTGTTGAGCAAGCCGGTGAACACCACGTCGTCGATGTCCCAGCCGACCTCGGCCGAGTTCTGGTCGGAACCGACGCGGAAGCGCACCTTCACCAACTGGCCCGCGAGCGTGGTGCCGAAGTCGAGCGTCGTCGCGCCGAACATCGGGTAGTTCGCGCTGTCGCCCACCCACGCCTGGCGGTTCTGCAGCGGGTTGCCTGACGTGTTGGTCAACGTGCCGTTGTACGGAGGCGTCGGCACGCCCGCGGTCGTCGTCACGTCCACCCACGTCATGCCGTTGTCGGGCGAAATCTCGAGCACCGCTCCGTCCCATGCGGTCACCGTCGGCGTCGCCGTGTATTCGAACGACCACCGATTCTGGAACGTCATGGTGAACGGCAACGGGCCCACCGTGAGCGTCGGCGATTCAGCGCGCAGGTCGGATTCTGCCGGGGCGTCGATGCCGAACAAGCGGTGGTTCATGGGGTCGACTTCCACGCGCTCCCAGTCGAACGTTCCGGAGTTCATCGACCTGGTGAACGTCCACGCGAGGGGAGTCGCCTCGAAGTCGTCGCTCGCCGCGCTGTTGGCCACCGAGTCCTGGTTGGCGATGAACGACACGGTCGCCGTGCGCGGACCCGCGGTGCGCAACGACGGGTCGCTGAAGCTCACCGTGAAGTCGACCGTCAGGCGCGAGGTGAGACCCGCGGGCAGCCGCACCGCCGTGTCCACCGTCGCGCTCTGGAACGGCGCGAGCGTCGGGAAGGTGAGCGTGGCGGGCGTGATGACCACACCGTTGGTCGAGCTGGTGAGGTTGGCCGTCAACATCGTCAAGTCGCCGTAGCCCGTGTTGCGCAGCGTGATGCGCAGGCGGCCCTTCTCACCGACGTCGAGCACACCGTCACGGTCGCAGTACTCGACCGAGTCGTCGTCGAGCAGCTGCGCTCCGACGAACGCCACCTCGTTGCCGGTCTGGAAGTCTTCCACCGCGCCCGTCAGCGTCGTCGACGCGCGGTCGGGAGCGACCGCCAGCAACCCGAGGCCGCGACGCGCGAACGCATCGGCGAACAAGCGGAAGTCCTGCACGCTGTTGGCGGCGGCAGCGGCGAGAATCGCGTCGCGCGCTTCCACGAAGGTCGGCGCGCTCGGCATCGCCTTCATGCCCGTCACCAGGTACCGCATCATGCGGTCCTGCGCTTGCGCGAAGGTCAGTCGCGGCGTGTCGCGGAGCATCGCCACGTAGCATTCCCACAACATCACGGCCCACACCTCGCCGACGTTGTGCACTTCCGAGTTGCTCGCACCGCCAGGGGCGAGCGGGTGCGTGGGGAGCGTCGCTCCGTCGGAGATGTGGCCGAACGTGAGGCCGTTCTTCGCGAAGTTCACCGAGTACGGCGCGCGGCGAATGCCGAAGTACGCCGCGTTCGTCGGGAGCGCCGGCGAGTCCATGTCCCACACCGCGAGCGCGTAGACGCCGCCGAAGTTGGCGTTGGCGGAACCGGGCGCGTCGGACTGCTCGGTCGTCATGAGGAGCGCCATGGTGTCGCCCCAGCCTTCACCCATGCCGCGCGCCTGCTGCGTGCCGAGCCCGGGAATGAGGCGGTTCGAGATGTAGTGGCCCCACTCGTGCGCCACGACGGTGTTGTCGACCGAGCCATCGCGGTTGTACGGCGTGGTGCGCGACATCGACGCGGTGACCGGCCCGTTCTGCAGCGCCGTCTTGAGCGCCGTGCCGTCGGCCTGCGAGACGCTGAGCGCGCCGATGGTGATGGGCGTGGTGATGGTCGCGTCAGCCGCCATGTTGGGAGGCGCTCCCGCGGCGTTGTTGGCGATGATGATGCCGATGCCGCCCGCCTGCTGCACGGTGAGCGCCTTGAAGTGGAAGCCGCAGTTGCCGCGGTCGACGACGACGATGGCGCCGGTCACGTTGTTGGTGATGGGCTGACACGCATCGCTCGTCGAAGGCGCCGTGCCGTCATTGGCGAGCAGCACCGGAGCCGCACCCGACGCCGGAATGGTGAAGTTGGTCGGGCCAAACGCGCCCGTGCCGGTCGCCGAAGGGCTGGGGCCAGGCGTGAGCGTGAGCGTGCGCGCCGCCGACGGCGTCCACAGGAACATCTGCATGCGGGGACGCGCGCCGTCGGCCGGCGTCGACATGTTCGCGTTGTTGAGACCCGCGGAGTCCTGCGACTCGGCCTTGATGGAGTCTCCTTCTGCACCGCCGCGCCCGAAGTTGAGCGTCTGCGCGTTGCCGGAGGCCTCGTCGAAGCCCTTGTCGTACCAGACGTCGTGCAGCCAGTTCACGTCGTAGAAGAGCTGCGCGATGCCGGCGTTGCGCTGCGTGCTCGAGTTCGGCGGCGCGCTGACCTCGTACAAATCGGCGAAGGCGTTCGCGGTGGGAACGCCGCGCACGTCACCGGCGCTGAAGCCATCGGGCGCGGTGATGTCGGCGTACGCCTCGACGTTGTTGCCGGTGCTCTCGGTCGCCGCGGGGCCGAGCCAATCGTCCATGGTCGAGATGCCGGCGTTGCCGAGCGTCACGAAGCTGGGCTGCACGAAGGGCATCACGGTGAAGTCGTTGTTGCCGGTGGGGTGCGGCGTGGCGCGGCCGTTGGGGCCGTCGAGCGGGCGCAGCGTCACGGGGTCGGCCCACACGCGGTACACGTAGCTGTCGGCCTCGGTGAGCGAGTGGCGCCACAACACGCGGCCATCGAGCGCGGACACGACGGTGCCGACCAGCTCGGACACGGTGGACGTGCGTGGCGAGGCCTCGAGCTCGACGTAGTACGCGGGGAGCAGCGTGCGGCCATCGACGTCGGGGAAGGCGACCTGCATGGTGCGCGCGAGGCTGATGCTGTGCGTCTCGCAGCTCGGCGCGTCGAAGCGCAGACCGCCCGCGTCATCGACTCCGGCGGAGAGGAACTGCGACGACGCGATGGAGCTGCCGAAGCTGCCATCGAAGGCGACGCTGAGCGCCGAGGTCGGCGTGAGCTTGAACGTGCCGTCCTTCAGCGGGAGCGCCGAGAACGCGCCGGTCAGCGCGATGACCTCGAGGCGTTGGCTCATGACGACGTTGATGCGCTCGTGGAAGACCTTCAGGCCGCCGACCACATGCTCGAACTGCACGACGACTGCCCCGGCCGACGCGTCGGCTGACGTGATGGCGCCGTCTCCCGAGTCGTGGACGTGGGTGAGCTTCGCCTCGGCGAGCTTCGCGGGCGCGGTGCGGTAGAGCGGCGCGAAGTCGAAGAGCGCGCGGCGGGCGACGTTCTCGGGCGTCAGGCCCAGGAGGCGCAGGTCGGGCGCGTTGGGAACGCGCGGCGCCCAGAAGAAGGTGGGAACGCCGAGGCGCGGCTCGGTCGACGAGATGCGGCCGAGGGCGACCCTCGCCTTCACCGCTTCGGGCAGCGGGCCGGGAACGGCGAGGCGCTTCGGAGAGGCGAGGAAGACGTCGACGTCGGTCACGGCGAATGAAGCGGTGGCCAGCGCGAGCGTCGCGGCGAACAGCACTCGGTTGAGCATGTGGGGTCCCAGGAAAAGCTACGCCGCCGACATACCACCGCCCGCGCGCGACGCGAGACTCCCTCTCCCGCCCCGATCGCGGAGCCCGAACGCGCCAGGCACAATCGCTGCGACTGCACTCAGCGCGAAGCGACCGCGACGACAGGTCGATGATCAGACTCATCGCGATGCGAGAGCACGCGCGCGTCGCGAAGGAGCGCCCCGCCGAAGCCGAGCAGATGATCAATCCACAACCCGCGGCCCTTCTCGTCGTCACGCGTCGCGAGGGCGCCCGCAGGAAGCGGCGCACATGAGACACCCAACGCCGCCTCGACGACCTCGCGCTCCACGTTGAAGTCACCACCCACCACGACCGGCCCTCCGAGCGCCGCGACGGCCTCACGCAAGGTGATCAACTGATCAACCCGCTTGTCGCCCCAGCTCACGTGCGTGGAGATGAACGTCACTCCGCCGAAGTCCACCGCGAGGAGCCCCTTGCCCGGGTCGCTCTCGTACGTCGTGGCGCGTTTCACCTTCGCGCCGCGTGGAGCGATGACCACCAGGTGCTCGCTGCGATCGACGACTCCCGCGACCGCGCGCTTCGGCACGCGCGGATGGAGAT
>JAEUJS010000406.1 GCA_016792935.1 Archangium sp.
CACCGTCGCGGAAGTCGCGTTGCTGCTCAAAGTGAGCAAGGCCAAGGTCTACGCGATGATCGATGGTGGCGAGCTTGCGCATTTCCGCGTGGGGACGGTCTTTCGGGTTCGTCGCGACGCGCTTGAAGCGTTCATGGGCACGGCTCGATGATCGTCCTTCATGGGGTGTTGCCTGAGAACAAGGGGCTGTGGCGACCGGCGGAGTCGGCCTTCATGGGGTAATTCCGATGAAACGGTGGTGTGGAGCAAAGACACGGTGCGGTCGTTCATGCCGCCGTTTCCCGGTGGCCGGACGCGCACGGTGTCGCCTCCATGGCGGCGCGTCGACTGGACCGAAGACCCGCGAGGGAAGGGAGCGGATTGGCAGGGCCACGCGGGACCGATACGTGAGGCAGGCTGTTGAGGACGGTTGGCTGCTGTTGAGTGAAGCGTCGCGGGATCGCGTGCTCCGCTTGCTCGAAAGTCACAGCAACTCCCGGAATGGGACCGCTGCCGCCCTCGGCGTCACAGTCCACGGGATCAGGCGTGCGCTTGCTCGGCTGCCGCTTCGACCCTGCGAGTTCGAACTCCTCACCGACTTAAACGAGCTGAACCGCCAAAGTGACATCTGTTCCGCCGCTGAGTGTTCCGCCCGAGAGCCTGACTTCCGCGCCGAGAACTGGGACCTGCCAGCATGTGATTTGTAGCTTCGCCGCGAGAGCGGCGAGTTGCGTTTTCGTTTCCTCAGCGACCCACGCAGCGGGTTCGCGCTCAGGCGTTGGCGCGCCGAGTCGCTTGCGCAGATCCGCTTCGAGATCACCGCGAGTGCTTGGCGAACAATGCATCCCGTGAAGCTCGACTCGAGTGAGGCGACCGCCGTGAATCTCAAGATGCGCGCTCCATCGCTCCGGACGCCAATTCGCGATCTCGAGGATGTAGGTCAAGGTCGAGGTGCTCTCGAGCGTAATTCCTCCGCCCTTCGACACTCGTTCAAACACTTCGTCTTCCGTCATCCCAAGCTGGAACTCTTCCAACGTGCCCGCGATGTCGCGGACAGGAAGAGGCAAGCGCTCGAACGACGAACTCAGCCCCTTGAGGCGATCTCCGAGGCGAAGACGCTCGAACTCTTCGCGCAGGCTAGCGTTCTGTTTCTGCAACTCGCGGATCGTCTCGAACACCCACGCCAGGGCAGCGACGACAAGAACGATCAGCATGTAGTTCATTCGATGGCTCCAAGCCGTTGTTGCCTCTCGCGAAATTCGACAGGCCCCGGGGATTGAAGGCTCCCATTTTCCGGCCTTGGTTGCGCGCGGCACGGGCTGTCAGAAGCGCGTGGTAGGACAAAGCGGGCTCAGCGTGGGGGTCATGTCCCGCGTGAACGGGCGGTCTCCTCACCGCCTTGCCCGCTTCCCTGAGGACCGCCGAGGAGCGGATGACGAATCGGCAGCGGTATTCTCAGGCCCACAAGGATCTTGAGTCAGTTCACTCAGCCCGAGCCTTTCTTGGCCCGCACGCGGAGTTGATTTCGGCTCGATTGGACTACGCGCTCAACTCGACTCAGGCAGTGACGGCGCAAGCCGCACGGCGTGTTTCACCGGACCCAACAGATCCGCTTGAGCGCGCCCTGATGCGTCTCGCGCTAGCGAGGTCGAAGCGGTCACTTGAGGTATCCGCGCGAGCAGCAGCTGCCGCGCGAACTGCCAGAAGATTGATCACCGAGGTCGCGCGCCTCGCGCGCCTCGTTTCAGAGGTCGAAGATCAAGTGTCCCGCGAGTTGGAAGACGAGAGGTCAGAAGACGAATCGACGCCCCTCGTAGCCATGTTCGATGCGCTCGCTCGCCGGGATCGTGAGGGAATTCCGTTCGGTATTCCGTCGACCGCCGACTTCCAGTCGCTGACCGCATCGCTCGAGGACTTCGTTGAACGCACAGCTGCGAAGGCGAAGCCCAAACGCCGACGAGCGCCGTCGAAGCGATCCCAATCCTTCGATCCGTTCGACCTGACGGTGGCGCTCGCGCTGCTCGAAGAGGACGGGGTTACTCGGGTCCAAGCGAAGCAACTTGCAGCTGCGGAAGTCGTTGTAACCGGGAAACCCAAAACAAACGTCGACACAGCTAGCGCGGCGTGTCGCAAGTGGGAGCACCTCTTGTCGAAGGCGCGAGACGACGTCCCGACGGTTCGGGGCTGGTTCGAAGAACGACGGAACACTCCCGCAAAATGAGTGCCGGCTGGACACTGCGCGTTCGTCGGGAGTGCCTTTCGGCAAAAGCCGTTGGCAATGAACAACGGCACCACGAAGAAGTGTCTTCCTGGACTCGGCGCGCGAGTGAAGAGCTTGCGCACGAGTCAGGGCCTCACGCTGCAGGTGGCGGCGACTCGCGGAGGAACGACCCCGCAGACTCTCGTTCAGCTCGAGCGGCATGACTTGGCGACGACGCGAACGCTCAATTGCGTGGCGAAGGCGTTGGGAGTCGCAGTCGACGACCTCACCGGTCGGGGGCGAGAATGAACTCTCAATCCGAAGGTGCCGCGACTGCCCTGATGCTCGAGGTGAGCGCGCACGCGACCGTCACTGACCGCAAGCTCGAAGGGGCCGCGCACGCGCTGCGGGTGGCGGGCCTTCCAGACCTTGAGCGCCAGCTCGACAAGGCACGTGAGCTTCACCGACTCTTTGCGGCGCGGCTCACCGTCATCCTTCGTGGGCTCTCCCAATCGGAGCCGCGATGACTGCCCTCGTGACCCGAGTTGCGCTAACGAAGCTGTGCGGGGCGCTTGAGTCGGCAATCTGGCTCAGCTTCGAAGCGGAGCAGACTCTCAGTGCGCCGGCACCTCTGGGCGACCCAGCTCTGAGAGCACCTACTCGTCATCCGACTCGCGCTTACACGCGCGCAGGGCGTGTGTCTGAACGTCATCCTTCCCGAGGCTTCTGATGACCGCGCATGAACGGAGCACGAGTTCCGGTTCTGGCAGTCAGGGTGGGAACTCGGAACCGGCGAAAAGCACCCGTGCGCAGGTTCCGGGAACCTCAGGGAACCGGTGGGAACTCATGTTCGAGCCAATCGAAACGTTCCTGAGCCGCGTCGCGAAGGAGCCACCGCCGTCGTGGCTGATTCCCGAGGTGATGCCTGATCGCGGCAAAGTCTTCATCGTTGCGGAGCCCAACGCCGGGAAGACGTGGCTCGCGCTCATGGCATGCAAGGCCGCAGCTGCGGACGGGCGAGAGGTGCTGATTGTCGAAGAAGAGGGGTCGGGGAAGCGTTTCGGCGATCGCCTGACGGGCCTCCGCATCAGCGGCAAGGTTCACATCGCGCACGCGAAGGCCGCGATGATCGATGACGCTGAATGCCGGAAAGCGCTCATCAGGCGGGTAGCGAAGGCAGTGCGTCCGGTGATCGTGTTCGACCCGTTCGCTTCGCTGCATGCAGGGAACGAGAACGACACAGAGCACGCGTCGTCCGTGGTGCGTCACCTGTCCGCTGTCGCCAACGCCAATTCGGAGTCACTCATCATCGTGTGTCACCACTCGTCGAAGAACCAGGAGCGCTCGGAGATTCACAAGAGTCGTGGGAGCGGTGTGTTCGGGGCATGGACCGACGTTCAGCTCAACCTCGCACACATCCCGACGCGGAAAGAGGAAGGCCGGATCGCATTCACCGTGCGTGTTGCGAAATCGCGCGACGGTCACAGGGGCGCGGAGTCGTCGTTCTCGATCGACCTGTCGACGGGTGAGGTGAGCGCGACGGAAGGTGATGACCGCATGAGTGATGAGATCGACGACCTGATTCTTGGACAACTCAAGGCAGCACCTGAGGGACTGATGCGGTCGGCAATCCCCAGAGCCTTGAAGAGGAAGAAGCAACTCGTTCTCGATCGTGTGCGCGCCTTGCTCGACTGCGGAGCACTTGTGGAGCGCACGTCCGCGAATGGGAAACCGGTGGTGCAGATCGCACCCGAAGACGTGCGCGAGGTTGCGTCATGAGCGCGCCGGCAGAGTCATTGTGGACCGTCGCTGACGTGGCGCAGTTCCTCTCGATGTCGCGGCAGTGGGTCTACAAGCACGCTGAGCTCGGCTCCCTGCCGTGCGTTCGCTTTGGTGCCTCGCTGCGCTTCCAGGCCTCGGAGATCCGTCGGTACGTCGAACAGCGCGCACAACGTCAGCCCGCGCGCCTCCTGCCCCTTCATCGAACCGAGTGACGTCGTTACGATCCGCAGCACGCGAAAGAGGAACGCGACGCCATGGCATCAGTCTTCAAGAGAAACGAAGTGTGGGTGGTGAAGTGGCGCAACGCTGCGGGGCGCTGGCATCAGGAGCGCACGCGGTGTGCGACGAAAGCCGAAGCGCGCGCATACGCACGTCAGCTCGAGCACCGCGCCGACCTGCAACGGAGTGGCCTCACGCCGCTCGATGGTCCGGCCAGCATCACCTTCGGTGAGTTGCTCGCTTGGTATGACCAACACCACGCGCACCTCGTGAAGTCACCTTCGCGCCGACTGACTGCAGGGAAGAACCTCGCGGAACTGAACGCGCTCCCACTCGTTGACGTCACCACCGCGCGCCTCGAGGCCTTGCTGAACGAGAAGGCGAAGACCTTGAAGCCGGAGACCATCAACAGCCTTCGCGCCTTCGCACATCGCCTCTTCAACCTCGCCAGCCGGGGCGGGCTCTGGCCGCTGACGAACCCCGTCACGCGTATTCCGCGAGCGAAGGTCCCGAAGCGTCCGCCGTCATGGCTTCGTCCCGAAGAAGTCAGCCTGGTGATTCCTCAAGTCCCTGAGCGCTGGCGCTCGATGTTCGCGACGGCGGTCTACACCGGCATGCGGCGTGGGGAGTTGGTCGCACTTCAGAAGCGCGACGTCGATCTCAGCAGCGACAAGCCGAGCATCACCGTGTGCCGCTCATGGGATTCCGACAGCACGAAGGGCAGGGAAGTGCGCGTCATTCCCGTTCACCCCGAACTCGTGCCGTACCTCAGCACCGCGATCGACCGGAGCCCTTCGGAACTCGTCTTCCCTCGTGCCGATGGCTCCATGCACTCCGAAGACATCAACCTTCCCTCGCTGTTGCGGAGTGCGATGGTGCGCGCGGGGTTCGTGAAGGGCTGGGTGCATAAGTGCCGTTGGTGCGGCCACCAAAGCGATCAGGTGAGCGACGCGGAGATCCGTCGATGCCCGAAGGAAAGCTGCGGGAAGAAGCTGTGGCCCTCGCCCGTGCGTCGGAGTGAGCGCTTCCACGACCTTCGACACACCACCGCGACCTTGCTCCTCAAGGCAGGAACTCCGTTGGCGATGGTGCAGCGTCTGATTGGGCACTCCGACCCCGCGATCACTACCGAGGTCTACGGTCACCTTGAGGCGGAAGACGCGCGCCCACACCTCGAGCGGCTTTCCTTCCCGATGGCTGAGCCGCTCGTGAACGTGCTCCCGCTTGCCGCAAACGGCTCGCATGGTGCGCCGGTGGTGCGGACGTCGCCTCGCGAGACTCAGCGAGGGGATATGGGTGCCAACTTTCACGAGGGAGCAAGCGCACTTGGCCCACTCCACCTGTCCCGCAAAGAACAAGGGCCCGGTCCCCCGACCGAGCCCTTGCGGGTCCTGCGCTTCACAACGAGTTGATCAGGCCGCCTTCACGTTCTGAGCCTGCAGGCCCTTGGGGCCCTTGGTCAGGTCGAACGTGACCTTCTGCCCTTCCGCGAGGGTGCGGAAGCCGTCCATCTGGATGGAGGTGTGGTGGCAGAAAACATCTTCGCCCCCGCCGTCCTGCACGATGAAACCGAAGCCCTTCGAGTCGTTGAACCACTTCACGGTACCAGTTGCCATGCTCTGCTCTTTCTTGCGTTGCCCATCGGAAAAAGCCCGGTGGGACCCCCCGCACTTCCACGTCGGAAGGCAATCGCGGGATCTATCGCTCGCAGATCAGAACTGACAATGGCCCCACGCGAGAAAGTGGAATCGAAACGACTGACGCGCGTTCGTGAATTTCGAAGCGCTCAGATCTCCAACAGGATCCGTTCCGGCGCTTCGAGGCAGTCCTTGATGCGCACGAGGAACTGCACGGCTTCGCGACCATCGATGAGCCGGTGATCGTACGAAAGCGCGAGGTACATCATGGGCCGCGCGACGACCTGACCATCGCGAACGACCGCGCGCTCCTGGATGTTGTGCATGCCGAGGATGCCGGTCTGCGGCGGGTTCAGAATCGGAGTGGAGAGCATCGAGCCGAAGATTCCGCCGTTGGAGATCGTGAAGGTTCCGCCCTGCAGATCCGCGAGTTGGAGCTTGTCGGCCTTGGCCTTCACTCCGTAGTCGGCGATCGACTTCTCGAGATCGGCCATCGACTTCTGATCTGCATCGCGAATCACAGGAACGACGAGCCCGCGCGTGCCGCTGACCGCCACGCCGATGTCGTAATAGTGGTGGAAGACGACCTCTTCGCCGTCGATCGACGCGTTGACCGCCGGGAAACCGCGGAGCGCTTCGATCGCCGCCTTCACGAAGAAGCTCATGAAGCCCAGCTTCACGCCGTGCTTCTTCTCGAACTTCTCGCCGTACTCCTTGCGCAGCCGCATCACGTTCGTCATCTCGACTTCGTTGAACGTGGTGAGAATCGCCGCGGTGTTCTGCGCCTGGAGCAGACGCTCCGCGACGCGCTTGCGCAGTGGCGTCATCTTCACGCGCTCTTCTCCGCGCGGGCCGGTCGGAGCGTTGAGCGGAGTGGACGCGGGCTTGGCTGAAGAACCACCGTCAGCCGCCTTGAGCACGTCGTCCTTCATGACGCGGCCCTGTACACCCGAG
>JAEUJS010000430.1 GCA_016792935.1 Archangium sp.
AACCGTCCTGGTTTCGGATATTGACTCTAGAATCAATTTTCTGCGACACAGCGATCAACCCTCGCCGTTCAATAGGAAACGACATGGCTGATCAGCTTCGGTTCGACGGAAAAGTGGTGGTCATCACGGGTGCAGGCGCAGGTCTTGGTCGCTCCCACGCGCTGTTCTTCGGAAAGCGTGGAGCGAAGGTGGTGGTCAACGACCTCGGCGGCTCGGCTCACGGCGCGGGCAAGTCGAGCGCGGCGGCCGACAAGGTCGTCGAGGAGATCAAGGCCGCGGGCGGCACAGCGGTCGCGAACTACGACTCGGTCGAAGACGGCGACAAGGTCATCAAGACGGCCATCGATTCCTTTGGCCGCATCGACGTGTTGATCAACAACGCGGGCATCCTCCGCGACGTCAGCTTCCAGAAGATGACCAAGGAAGACTGGGACCTGATCATGCGCGTGCACGTCAACGGCGCGTTCCGCTGCACGCACGCCGCGTGGCCGTACATGCGTGACCAGGGTTACGGGCGCATCGTCTTCACCGCGTCGGCCGCCGGCATCTACGGCAACTTCGGCCAGGCGAACTACTCGACCGCGAAGCTCGGCCTCGTCGGCTTCGGCTCCACGCTCGCGCTCGAAGGTGAGAAGAAGAACATCCGCGTCAACACCATCGCGCCCATCGCCGCGTCGCGTCTCACGGAGACGGTGATGCCGAAAGAAATGCTCGAGAACCTGAAGCCCGAGTACGTGACTCCGCTCGTCGGCTGGCTCGCGCACGAAGACTGCGTCGAGACCGGCGGCCTGTTCGAGGTCGGCGCTGGCTTCTTCGGCAAGCTCCGTTGGGAACGCACCGAGGGAAAGCTCTTCAAGCTCGGCCGCGACATCTCTCCGGAGAACGTGCGCGCGTCGTGGGATCAGATCACCGACTTCGCGAAGAGCACGCACCCGAAGAACATCAACGAGGCGCTCGCTCCGGGAATGAACAACCTCTCGAGCAAGAGCAAGGGCGGCAACGAGTTCATCGATGTCGATCAGGCGCTCGGCTACGAGTTCCCCGAGCTCGAGGCGAAGTATGACGAGCGTGATCTCGCGCTCTACGCGCTCGGCGTCGGAGCCGGCCGCAACCCGACCGACGCGAAGGATCTCCACCTCGTCTACGAGCGCAACGGAGATGGCTTCTGGTCGCTCCCGACGTTCGGCGTCGTGCCCGCGCTCAACGCGATCTTCAAGATGGCGTCAGAAGGCATCGGAGCCCCCGGCATGAACTACGGGCTCGATCGCATCCTCCACGGTGAGCAGTACCTCGAGCTCACGCGCCCGCTCCCGCCGTCGGCAAAGCTCAAACACAAGGCGAAGATCACGGACATCAACGACAAGGGGAAGCACGCCGTCGTCGTCACGCACTTCGACACCTACGACGCGGAGACCGGCGAGCTGCTGATCAAGAACGACATCTCCACCGTCGTTCGCGGTGCCGGCGGTTGGGGCGGCGATCGCGGTCCCTCCTCCGACGTGAACACCGCTCCGGAGCGTCCGGCCGACGTCACCATCACCGAGAAGACCGACGCCAACCAGGCGCTGCTCTATCGGCTCTCAGGTGACTGGAACCCGCTCCACGTCGATCCCGAGTTCGCGACGATGTTCGGCTTCGAGAAGCCGATTCTCCACGGTCTGTGCACGTTCGGTTACGTCGGCCGCGCGGCGATCAACGCGTTCGCCAAGGGTGACCCGCGCACGTTCAAGAGCATCAAGGTGCGCTTCGCCGATTCCGTGTTCCCTGGCGAGACGCTGAAGATCGAGCTGTGGAAGGAGAGCGACTTGCGCGTCCTGCTGCGCGCCACCGTCGTCGAACGCAACAAGGTGTGCATCAGCAACGCGGCCGTCGAGTTCTACCCGGAGATTCCGAAGCCGAAGGCGAAGCCCGCTGCTGCTGCGTCTGCTCCTGCTGCGGCTCCTGCTCCGGTCGTCGAAGTGACTGCCGCGCAGACCTTCGAGGTCATCGGCGCGCACGTCGCCAAGAACCCCGACCTCACCAAGATCAACATGGTCTACCAGTTCAACCTGTCGGGTCCGGACAGCGCGTGGATCCTGGATCTCAAGGCCGGAAAGGTGAGCGCCGGAAAGGCAGAGAAGGCCGACTGCACGCTCGCGCTGACCAACTCCGATTGGCTCGACATGGTGAGCGGCAAGGCCGATTCCATGAAGTTGTTCCAGACCGGCAAGTTGAAGATCACCGGCAACGTCATGGCGTCGCAGAAGCTCGAGTTCTTGAAGAAGATCGAGAAGCCCGCGGGCGCTCCTGCGGGTGCTGCTCCGGCCGCCGCTGCTCCTGCCGCTGCAGCAGAGATCACCGCCGCCGCGACCTTCGACGTCATCGGAGCCCACGTCGCGAAGACGCCCGAGCTCACGAAGATCAACATGGTCTACCAGTTCAAGATCTCGAGCCCCGACTCCGCGTGGGTGCTCGATCTCAAGGCGGGCAAGGTGTTCGCCGGCAACGCTGAGAAGGCCGACTGCACGCTCGCGCTCAGCAACGCCGACTGGATCGACATGGTCACCGGCAAGGCCGACAGCATGAAGCTCTTCCAGACCGGCAAGCTGAAGATCACCGGCAACGTGATGGCGTCGCAGAAGCTCGAGTTCTTGAAGAAGATCGACAAGCCGGCGCCGGGTGCTGCTCCGTCAGCGCCTGCTGCTGCGTCGTCGAGCGCGCCGAGCGGTAACTCCGCTGAAGTGATCGCGCCCAAGGTCTTCAAGGCGCTGCAGGAACGCCTCGCCAAGAATCCGGGCCTCGCGAAGGAAGTGAACGCCGTCATCTCCTTCAAGGTGAAGGACGCTGGCTTCGAGTTCACCGCTGATCTCGCGAGCGGCACGCCGGCCATCAAGCCGGGCGTCGACGCGAAGGCCACCACCCGCATCGTGCTCACCGACGAAGCCCTCAAAGAGCTCAACAGGGGTGAGACCGCGCAGAACCTCTACCAACACGGCCAGCTCCGCATCGATGGAGAGCTGCAGGCCGCTCACCGCCTCGGTTTCCTCAAGTCGCTCGTCTGAAAGGATCAACAGTCATGGGTCGCAAAGTGAACGTTCTCGGCGTGGGCATGGTGAAGTTCCAGAAGCCCGGCGCCAGCGATGGCTACGAAGTGATGGCGAATGGCGCGATCAAAGACGCGCTGAAAGACGCCGGAGTCGACTTCAAGGAGCTCGAGCAGGCCTACGCCGGCTACGTGTTCGGTGACAGCACCTGCGGTCAGCGCGCGGTGTACTCGGTCGGTCAGACGGGCATCCCCGTCATCAACGTGAACAACAACTGCTCCACCGGCTCGACCGCGCTCTACCTCGCGCGTCAGGCCATCGAAGGCGGCCTCGCGGAGTGTGTGCTCGCCGTCGGCTTCGAGCAGATGCAGAAGGGCGCGCTCAACTCGGCGTGGAACGACCGCACCAATCCCCTCGACAAGCACGTGGATGTCATGAACGCCGAGCAGGGCGTGAACCAGGCTCCGTTCGCGGCGCAGATGTTCGGCGGCGCGGGCCGTGAGTACCGCTGGAAGTACGGAACCAAGCGCGAGACCTTCGCGAAGATCTCCGAGAAGGCCCGCAAGCACGCGGCGAAGAACCCGTTCGCGTTGTTCCGTGAAGTCTTGAGCGTCGAGCAGATCCTCGCGAGCGACGAGGTGTTCGATCCCCTCACCCGCTTCCAGTGCTGCCCGCCGACGTGTGGAGCCGCCGCCGCGATTCTCTGCAGCGACGACTTCGCCAAGCGCAAAGGTCTGAAGCCGGCCGTCGCGATCGCGGGTCAGACGATGACCACCGACTTCGAGTCGAGCTTCAACGGCAAGTCGATGATGAAGATGGTCGGCTACGACATGGCGAAGGCCGCCGCGTCGCAGCTCTACGAGAAGACCGGCATCGGCCCGAAGGACGTGCAGGTGGTCGAGCTGCACGACTGCTTCACCGCGAATGAGCTGCTCACCTATGAAGCGCTCGGGCTCTGCAACGAGGGCCAGGCCGAGAAGTTCATCTGGGATGGCGACAACACGTACGGCGGCAAGTTCGTCGTCAATCCGTCGGGCGGGCTGCTCAGCAAGGGTCACCCGCTGGGTGCGACGGGCCTCGCGCAGTGCACCGAGCTGGTGTGGCACCTCCGTGGCCAGGCCGGTGATCGTCAGGTCGAGGGCGCGAAGGTCGCGCTGCAGCACAACCTCGGTCTCGGCGGTGCGTGCGTGATGACGATGTACAAGCGCAACTGATCGGCGAGATCACCTCGCGCCCGTACGGCGACGCACGAGCGCGAGCAGCAGCAAGCACACGACGCTGAGCCCCTCCACGCTCGAGCAGCTGCACTTCCGCACGCAATGGCCATTCCCGGAGCCGTCGCGAACGCACTGCCCCGTCGGGATACACACCCGGTCGTCGCCACAGGCACTGGTGCAGAGGCCAGCGACGCAGTCGCCGCGAATGCAGGTCGCGCTGGTCGTGCAGCTCCCCCAGTCCGGTGAGCAATCGCGGTCGAGCTCGCCACACTCACGATTGCACTGACCATCGGCCGGGCAGCAGTCGGGGTCGGCCGGTGAACAACCGTCGACGCAACGACCGTCGCTGACACACCCACCACAGTCCGGGTCCGTCATGCCACACGCGAGATCACACCGCGCATCGCCCTGACAACAATCGGGGTCGCTCGCGCCGCACGTCGCCCCACACGCTCCGTCGATTGGGGAACACCGACAGTCGAAGTCGGCGAGCGCGCACGCTGCGTCGCAGGCGCCATCGGTGCCGCAGCAATCGATGTCGTTCGCTCCACAGCGCGGAACACACGCACCGTCAGCCCGGCAGCAATCGAGGTCGGCTCCGCTGCACGCCGTGTCGCACGCGCCGTCGGTGGCGCAGCAATCACCATCACTCGAGCCGCAGCCGACACCACACGCACCATCAGTGGCGCAACAATCGCTGTCGCTCGCGCCGCACCCGACACCACACACGCCGTCGGTGGCGCAGCAGTCGGCGTCTGCCGCGCCGCACGCCGCGTCGCAGGTCCCATCGACGCCACAGCAGTCGGGGTCGGTCACACCGCACATCGCACCGCACGTTCCGTTCATCACGCACGGCGCACAATCAGGGTCGCTCTGCGCGCAGCCGCCGACACACGTTCCATCGGCGACGCAGGTGCAGTCAGGGTCAGCGTCGGTCGTACACATCGCCGCGCAACGCCCGTCTGCCGTGCACCGCGCGGGATCGTTCGCGGCGATGAAGGCATCGATGAACGCGCGCTTCGCATCGACCCGAATGTCGATGCCCTCGTCACAGAGTGCCGAGCCCGGCGTGCGCGAGTGGATGCCCACCACCGTGTTGCCGAGGAACGACGGCCCACCGGAGTCGCCGACGCACAGCCCGTTCATCGAATCGCCGTAGCGAAAATGCAGCGGCGTCTCGGCGGTCACCGTGAGCAGCGACGAGCGCCGCGTGCCCGCGGTCGTGGGCATGTTCTCGACGAGCCGCCCGTACCCGACCACCTTCACCATCGAGCCGACGGGGTTCGAGAAGGTGGACGCCATCGGCGCGGGCGTGACGCCCATCGGAGCGCTGGTCAGCAACAGCGCCGCCACGTCGAAGTCGCTCTCCATGTCCGTGAAGACCCACATCGGATGGCGCGCGATGGTCAGCACCACGATGGTGTCGCTGAGCATCACGTTGTCGACGTTCGGCTTGTTGAGCGCGCGCACGGTGACCGACTGCGCGCCCAGAAATGCGGGATCCACGCAGTGCGCGGCGGTCAGCAGCACGCGCGGGCTGACGAGCACCGCGCTGCAGATCGACGCGTTGCCCGTGTTGCTGCGAACGTCGAGCAGGAAGACCTGACTCTCGTTCGGCGCGTCGGTGCCGTTGAAGACCGCCTGCTCCTGATTTCGACTCTCGCGCGCGGGCAGGTCGACCGATGGAGCGCACGCGCCCAGCACCATCGACACCGCGAGCATCCGAAACGTGCGCACCGCGCTGAGCGTGGCTGAGCTGAAGAAATGCGCAAGGCCTGCTGGAGGGAGCAGCGCTTCGCAGCACCTCGTCAGCTCAGCGGGCGGTCGGACCAATGACGCGACGACGCCACCCCGAAGTCACCACCAGCCGCTCATCGTCGAGCCACTCGAGCATCCCGACCTGCGCGCCGAACGACGGCACGCGCAGCTCTTCCGCGAGCGACGTGGCCGACCACACAGCGACGGTGCCATCGGTGCCCGCGCTCGCGATGCGCTGCCCGGAGGGGCTGAACGCCAGCCGAACGACGAAGCCGCGGTGCGCCCGCGCCATCGCCAACTGCCCGCCGCTCGTCGCGTCCCACAGGCGAATGGTCCCGTCCCAGCCGCCGGAAACGACGCGCCCACCGTCGCCCGAGAGCACGACCGCGCGCACCCCCTGCGTGTGTCCTTCCAACGTTCGCTCGAAGGTGCGTGTGCGCGCATCGAACAGCCGCACCGTCTTGTCGTAGCTGGCGGTCGCCAACCGCCCTCCGCCGAAGGCCACGTCCATCACGCCAGCGCTGTGCCCGGTCTCGAGCGACTCGACGCCGCCATCGGCGAGGCTCAGCAGCGGCACGGCGCGCGCGTCGGTCACCACCGCAACCAACCCGTTCGCCACATCGACCGCCAGCCGCCGCGGGAGCGCGAGCGGCGTGCGCCACGGCACGCCACCATCGGGCTGCACGCGCTGAGCGGTGATTTCCTCGGGCGACCACGTCAACACCAACAGGTCACCACCGGGCAACGAGCGGCAGGCCGTCACCACCGCGGTCGGCACCGCACGCACCGCGCGCGAGTTGGGTGCTCGAGGGTCCGGGCTCAGCCCTCCGCGCTGGCCCACCCAGCCTCCGGTTTCCGTCACCTCGCACCACGCCGGTTTTTCGTCGAGCAACGCCGGAGTGAGGCTGGGAGGTGCGCCCACTTCCCACGCCACGCCGAGCGGCCCCGCGGCCCACACCGCGCCGTCGCCGCCTCGCACCACCGCGAGCGCCGCCACGTCCTGCCCGACGTTCTGCGCCGCCAGCGGGAGCGTCAGCAGGCTGTGGGTGTCCCAGAAGCGCACCGCGTCGTCACCGCCACCCGACGCTGCCAGCGTGTCGCTCACCCAGGCCAACGCGTTCACCCGCGCGCGGTGTTCGGCGAAGACACCCAGCTGTTCCCCCGTCGCGTTCCACAGACGCACGGTGCCGTCCCGGGAGCCGGTCAGCAGGCGCTCGCCGTCGTCAGCCCACGCGACCGCCAGTACCGCGTCGCTGTGTGCGCGCCACTGACCGCGCAGCTCGCCCGCTTCGGTGACGAGGAGCACGTCGCCCTGCCACGTCGCGATGGCCACCAACTGGTCGCGCGCACGCACCGACAACCCGTAGAGCGCGTGCTCGCTGAGGCGCACCTCGGTCACCGCGCCGTCGTCGCGCACCCGGCGCAGCACGCCGTCGTCACCCGAGACGAGCAGCGAGGTGTTCGCCCGGGCCACGGCGTTGGCTGCGGCCGGTGCGGCGAGGAGTTGACGTCGCTGGGTGCCCTCCGCGCTCCACCGCTCGATGCGGCCTTCGTCGCTGGCCGTCACCACCTCACCGTCGACCCACGCGAGCGCCAGCACGGCGCCGCTGACGGGCCAGCGCGTCACGACGCTGCCTTCGCGGAGCACCACTACTCCTCCGTGCGCCAGACCGAGCGCCACGCGGCCATCGGCCCCGGCGGCGGCGCTCGCCACCGGCGCGTCGAGCGCCACACGGCGGTGGAGCATGGACAAGGACGACGAGACGTCGGCCGCGCGCCGACGGAGTGTCGAAGGGTCGAGCGCGTCGGCCTCGAGGAAGAGCGCGGCCGCGGTGTCCCACGCCGAGCGCCGTTGGGCGTCCTCGGCCTCGCGTGTCAGCGCCGCCGCGTGGTGCTCGAGCGCAGTGCTCCGCTGCGCGAGCGCCACAGCGAGGCCGATGCTGGCGACGACCGCGACGGCCGAGGCGAAGAGAGCTACCCGGCGGTGCCGGCGCAGCGTCAGCGAGAGGCGCTCCGTCAGCGCATAGCGGTGCGCGCCGACCACGCCGTCGGTGAGCCAGGCGCGCAGGTCGAGCGCCAGCGCCGCGGCATGCGGGTAGCGCTGCGAGACCTCGGGGGCAGTGGCGCGGGCGGCGATGGCGCGCAGCGGCGCCACGTCGGGAGCGCCTTCCAACAGCTCGGCGAGCACCTTCCCCAGCGACCAGACGTCGTCGGTGGTGCGGGCCGCCTCTCCACGCGCGCGCTCGGGGCTCATGTAGCGCGGCGTGCCCGAGATGCGTGGCCGCGCCGGTTGGGTGAGGTCGCTGGCGAGGCCCCAATCGAGCACCGTCACGTCACCGTGAACGCCGGCGGCGACGTTTTCGGGCTTGAAGTCGCCGTGCACCACCGAGGCCTCGTGCGCGACCGCGAGCGCGTGCGTTGCCTCGAGCAGGAGCGGCACCAGCGCGAGCCGTGCGGCGCCCGTGGTGGCCGAGAACACGTCGCGCAACGTGCGCGCCCGACCGGTGGAGGGGTCGAGCGGCGCCAACGCCTGCACCGCGTACAGCGACCCATCGTCGCGGCGCCCGACCTCGTGCAACGCGACGATGTTCGGGTGGCGCAGCCGCGCGGTGAGCCGCGCCTCAGTGAGGAAGCGCGTCAGCTGGTCGGCGTGCGGCACCTTGAAGGCCACCTCGCGCTGCAGGTGGTGGTCGAAGGCGAGGTACACCCGGCCCTGCCCTCCCGCGCCGAGCTCGCGCCGCAGCTCGTAGCGGCCGGGCGCTTCGCGCGTGAGCGACAACCCTTCTGCCTCGCGCGCTGCTGCCGTGCCTTCCGTCGAGAGCGACACCATCGCCGCCACGCGGCAGCAGTCTTCACAATCAGCGAGGTGCCGTTCCACCTCGACGCGCTGCTCGCCGCTCAGCGCGCCGAGGGCGAAGGCGGCGAGCTGGTCTTCGTCGGGGCAGGCCACGGGCACAGGCAGTCTGCGATAGTCGACCGCGACGGTGGGCACCTTTTCCAGCGAATGGCTCGAGGCCGGCAGGCGTGAGGCAACGGAGCGGTGGAAGCTGCGCGTCGACGAGGCCGCGGTCGCCTCGTGGCTCGCGCGCTTCCCCGCGCAGCGCCCCGCGAGCCCCGAGCGCGCGCTCGAGTTGCTGCTGTGCATCGCGGCGGCCGGAGGTGAGGCGAGCGCGGCCGCGGTCTTCGAGCGCGACTTCCTCGCGCCCGCGGTGGCGCGGCTGGGAGGCACACTGGCGCGTCACGCACACCGCGACGAGGTGGCACAGCGCACGCGGCTCAAGCTGCTCGTGGAGCAGCCTCCCCGCCTGGCGACGTGGAGCGCGCAGGTGCCGCTGGCGGCGTGGCTGCGCGCGGTGGTGGCGCGGGTGGCGACCGACTGTGCGCGAGAGCACGACGTGGACCTCGCGGCCGACGAGACCGAGCGCGCCCTCGAACACCTGCCCGCTTCCAGTGACCCCGAGTTCGAAATCGTGCGCCGACAACACAAGGGGCTGCTCGCACAGGCGCTGCGTGAGGCGCTCGGCGCGCTGCCGCGACGTGAGCGCACGGTGCTGCGGCTTCACGTCTTTCAGGGGCTGGGGGCTGATCAAGTGGCGCGCGTCTTCCACGTCGACGCCACCACCGTGCGCCGGTGGATTCGTGGCGCTCGCGATACCGTGCAGGCCGGGCTCCGCGACCGGCTGACGCACAAGCTGAAGTTGAGTCAGTCGCAGCTCGACAGCCTCGTGCGCGGCATCGACGCCAGCCTCGACCTCAGCGTCGGCGCGCTGCGGAGCTTCGAGCGGTGACCGGCGCGAAAGCACGACCGCGCTCGTCATCACCACCCTGCTCCTGGTGCCCGTCTGGCTGCTCTGGCTCGGGCGGCGAAGGTGGTGGAGCCCCTTCCCGAGCCGCCTCCAGCTCGAGACCTTCCCGCGATGTCCGCGGCGACGGCGAACACCTCGTCCTCTCCGCTCGGTGAATACGTCGCGCTGAGCACGGCGCTCGGTCGGGACACGCAGGCGCTCGCGGCGGTGGAAGTCGATGCGACCATCGACCGCCGTGACGGCGTCGCCGCTCGCGTGGCGGGGCCCAAGCATGAGAGCGAAAATTCGCGCGAGACTTCATGAGGTTGCGCGACTCCACGCGCTGACAATGCCCGAATTCGCGCCGCAGCTCGTCTTCTCGCCGAGCCCGCCCTTTCGGCGGCGCGACGCGAGGAGCCCGCAAGATGAAGAAGACTGTTTCGCTGAGTGATGCGGTGGTGAAGGCGTTCACGTCGGACGCGTTCACGCCAGCCGAGGTGCGTCGCCGGTTGAGCGCGGTGGCGGGCGGCGTGGCGATGCGAGCGGGCGTCGTCGACTGGCCGTCGATCGTCGCGGCCAACCAGGTCGGCGCCGCGTTGCGTGCCGAGGCGCCGGAACGGGTCCGCGACGCCGCGACGCGCTGGGCCCGCGAGGTCATCGACTGGAAGCGGCTCGAACGGGGCGAGGCGCCAATCGGACCACTGGAGGCCATCTTCCCGTCGTTCTGCGGCGTGGGCCGGCTGACGCTCTGCGAAGCGGCAGCGGTCGACCTCGCGGCCGTCTTCAAGAGTCTGCGCCGCACCGACGCCGTCGAGGCGGGCGTCGCGCTCGTGGAATGGGTGGAGTTTGGTGACGAGGCCGCCCTGAAGCGGCTGACCGCCCTCCCAGGCACTGGGCAGCCGTTCGGCTCGGGGCAGTCGGGCTGGGGCGCGACGGCCGAACGGCTCGCGCGCGTCACCACCGTGTTCCAGCCCGACGTGAAGAGCGCCCTGCGGTTGCTCGCCCAGAACCTCGGTCGTCCACAGTTCGTCGGGCCTGCCGCACGGGACCTCGCGCGGCGGCTGGGCGTCGACCCCGTGAAGCTCTCGCCGGGAGCGACCTGCGAGCGGCACAGCGGAGACCAGGAAGACCTGCGGCCGCTCGTCGACCTGCTCGCGGCGCTCCCCGAACACCACGACGTGCTGCGCGAGACCATCACCGCCTGGGCGCAGTCTCCGCTCCTCGAGAAGAAGCGCTTGCCCGACCTCCTCGAGACCGTGCCGTGGGACGACCGCTTCGACGACGCGTTGCCCGGCGCCTGCGTGCGCCGCTGGGACTCGCTGGTGCTCTCGGTGACGGGCACTCGCGCTTCGGCGTCGGTGGCGGCCAACGCGCAGGGCGCGGCGCGTGACTTCAAGAAGAAACGAGACAAGGCAGCGGCCAAACGCACCCCGAAGCCCACCCAGGCCGAGCTCGATCGCGCCTTCTTCGACGCCGCTGCGGTGACTGCGCGCTTCGAGCAGCGGCGGCTGATCGCGCTCGGCGCGCGCCCGGACGGCTTCGTCGATGAAGACGGACTCAACGCGCTGACCTGGCGCCCCGGTGGCGACCCCGAGCTGGTGCACCTCTACGCCGCGCGTGGCTGCGACCTCGACCGTCCCGGCCGCCGCGGGTGGACGGTGCTCGACGACCTCGCGTGGGAACTGCCGGAGCGCATGGTCAACCGCCAGTGGGCTGCGGAGGCTCTGGTTCGGCACGGCGCAAAGGGCCGCGGCGTCGACGGCGCCTCGCCGCTGCACCTCGCCGCGCGTGCAGGCAACGCCGAGCTGGTCGAGGTGATGCTCGAGCACGGCTTCGACGCCACGGCGAAGGCCGGCGCCGGGCCCTGGGCACGCAAGACGCCGCTTGAGCTGGCGCGTGAGAGCCAACGCTTCGCCACCATCGCCGTGCTCGAGAGCGCTTCGGGCGTCCGGCGCGCGCGGGACTCCTGAGCCGGACTTCCGGCGATCAGGAACCAGAGCGTGTTCACTTCTGGAAGCGTACTCTCCGGCTCGGCATGCGCGTGCGCTCCCAGGACGCCCGGAAGACAGTGGTCGCTCCCTCACCTCAGATCGTCTCACCGAGGGAGCTCTGCTTCTTCCTCCTCTCGGCGGTGCTCGGACTTGGGTGCCAACGCAACCTGTCGCTGCCGCCTGAGCCACCTCCTCCCAGCGTGCCGAGCATCAGCGGCTTCACGCCGCGCGCCGCGTTCGCGGGAGATCGCCTCGTCGTCTACGGAGCGAACTTCACCGACGGCGGCAACCTGCTGCTCTTCGGCGGAGGCTTCACGCAGTTCGCCTCGCTGCTCCCCGACGGTGGCGGCGAAGAGCGCATCGATGGCGGCCTGGTCTTCTTCGTTCCGTCCGGTCTCGATCTCACCGAGCCGCTGGTGTTGAGCAACTCGTCGGGCCGCAGCGATCCCAGCGCCGAGAGCTTCGTTCCACTCGGCAGCGGTCACCCCACCGTCGGAGCGCCCGTCGGCTCGGTGCGCTTCCGTCACGCGCCGGTCGGCATTCTCGATCGCACCGAGAACGTGCTCCTCGCGAGCGGGCTGTTCGATCTCGTGCTCACCGACGGCAAGGCCTTCGAGCGCATGCCCGGCAAGCCGCTCGCGCTCGAGCGTTCGCCCAACGAAGACGCCGGCCTCGTCGCGATTCGCACCGAAGACGGCATGGGGCTGTTGATGGAAGTCGACGACGGCGACGGCCACGAGCTGCAACGCAGCAGTCCTCAGAGCGAAGTGCCGCTCTTCATTCTCCCCACCAGCGATCCACTGGGCATCGCGCGCACCATCGGTCGCAACGAGGCGGGCGAGTTCTTCTTGAGCGAATGGGGCAGCGACGGCGGCGTGCTCGAGGCCACCACGCGACAGCTGCCCTTCTCTGACGTGTTGGGAGCAGCCGCTGACGACTCGCTCCTCATCGTCGTCGCGCGCGGCCTCACCGCCGCCGAAGCGAACGCCGGCGTCTATTCAGTCGAGACCACCGCGGTGCCGCGCGTGTGGGATCCGAAGAACAACCCGGCATGCCTCCTCGACGACTCGCACACGCTCTGCGAGCCGCCCGATGGCCCGGTGGCGATCATCCCCGCGCCTTCGGGCCCTCCGCAGATCGCCGTGTCGTTGAGCAGCGGCGATCTCCTCGTGCTCGGCAACGACGCCGGCACGTTCGTCGGTCGCGACGTCACCCTCATCTCGTATGCGCCGATCGACGATCTGAAAGCGGGCCTCGCGCCGAACAAGGCGGTCCTCACCAAGGCGCGCGATGGAGCGCTCTTTCAATACGACCTCACCGGCCCGATGGCGGACACGCTCGAGTGGTCGGTGCAGCTGCGCGGAGAGCCCACGAAGATCGCGTTCGCTCCCGCCATCGATGAGATCGCCGTCGCCAACCGCGCCGACAACTCGGTGGATACCGTCGACGCCCTCAGCGGTACGTGGTCGGGCCGCATCGCGTTCGATCTCGGTCTGGGCGCCGCTCCGAATCACCAGGGCGGCATCGTGCCGACGTACTCGTACGATCCCGATCGCTACGACGGCGGAGTTCCCCCGCACAACAACCTCGATCTCCTGATGCGCAACATCGGGCTGGTCCTCAGCATCGACGCCAGCTCACTCGAACTGCGTGGCTACACCGTGCTCGACACCAGCAAGCGTGAAGCCCTTCGTCTCGCCGTCACGCAGCAGTTCGAGACCCTCGTCATCCACCGCGAAGGCATCGGCCTGCTCGAAGACAACCCCGACGGTGGCCCACGCCGAGAACGCATCGTCACCACCATCGATCCCGGGCTCGTCACCAACGTGTTCGCCATGCCCAACGGTGAGCTCGTCTTCTCCACGCTGGGCACCATTCGCGTCTTCACGTGGATCAACACCAGCGAAGGCCGAAAGCTCTCGCAGCGCTCGGAGTTCACCGTGGCTCCCGGCTCCACGCTCGACGCGATTCACCCCGTCAACGACGACGTGCTGGTCGTCACGCATTCGGGCGGCACGTACGACGCGTCGATCTATCCGACGGCGCGGCTGCGCGCGGGTGGCACGCCGACCAGCACCATGCCGCTGCCCAACGACAAAGGCCTCGGCCGCTTGGTGGGCATCGTGACGCACGCCGAAGACGGCCCCACGCTCTTCTTCGGAACGTCGAACGAAGGTCCGCTGGCGTGCACCATGGCCGGTGATGCGCCATCGCTGATCAGCCGCAGCGCGATCTCTGGCCCCGCACCAGATCGCCGCTTCGTGGTGTGGATCGACGAGCAAGCACCCGAACCGACCGTGCGTTTGATGACGCAGTTCGACGGCACCTGGGACACGTATTCCACCTATCGCTTCGGAGCCGCACCCGCGGGTCCCGACTTCGACCCCAGCGGGCAGTGGCTCTATTTGCCCCTGACGCGCCTCGACGAGCTCGAGGTCGTCCAGTAACCACCCCATTTGTGGTCGTTTCCGAGCGGAAAATCGGTCGATAAATCCGATTTAGTTGCGCCGCGAAACACGATCGTCGGGGCTGCATACGTAGAGCAACACCGGTTGGATGTTCGAAGTCGCCGGTCGATGCACTCAGCGGCACGCGCTGCTGATCGCAGCTGATCAAATCCCCGAAAGGTCCCTCCCATGCGTTTCCTCCAGCTCTGCCTGACGTGTCTCTTCGTGTATTCGTGCGGTCCCCTTCCTTCGATGGAGGACGGTGGAGCCGACATCAAACCGCCCACGCCCATTGCTCGCGTACGCGCGCTACACCTCTCGCCTGATGCTCCGGCGGTGGACGTGTTCATCGGCGCGGCGACGACGCCCGCGATTTCCGGTCTCACCTTCGGCAACGGCACGAACGTTGCGGGAGTTCCCGCCGGGCGCACCAGCTTCCGCGTGGCGAGCGCGACGCTCAACGACGTGCTCCTCGAGCAAGACCGCGACTACACCGCGTTCGCGTTCGGCAAGCTGAACAACCTCCAGCTCAACGCGCTCGAGAACGACACGCGCGGCCTCTCGTCGAACAACGTGCGCGTGCGCGTGATTCACGCCGCTGATGGCGTGGGCACGGTGAACGTGTTCCAGATTCCGGCCACTGGAGCGCCCCTCTCGCTCGCACCCAACCTCCGCTACGGCACGCCGGCCGCGACGGTCGACATCCCCAGCGAGCCCATCACCGTCGGTCTCGACGTCGACAACGACCAGTCTCCCGACCTCTCGTTCGACGTTCCTGCGTTGCCGCGCGGCCTGTTCGTGAACGTGTTCGCGGTGCTCGACGCCCAGGGCAACCCGTTCCTCCTCGCGCAGCTGAGCGGCTCCGACACGGCGAAGCTGATGCCGGTGATGTCGCAGCTGCGCGTGCTGCACCTCTCTCCTGATGCGCCGGGCGTCGATGCGTACGTCGATGGAACGATCCCCGCCGGCTACCAGAAGATCACCTTCGGCAACGCGACGGCCTTCACCGCGCTCGGCGCCGGCAATCACCGCCTCGACGTCACGGCGACGACGCTCTCGTCTCCCGCGCTGGTGGTTCCGCAGATCTCGCTGCGTGGTGGCAAGCGCTACACCGCCGTCGCGCTGGACCGTGTGGCCCGCTTGAGCGGCATCGTCATCGAAGACGCCGCCGCGCCGTCAGGTCAGTTCATCGCGGTGCGCGCGGTGCACGCGGCTCCGTCGGTCGGCACGGTGGATCTCTTCGCACTCCAGGCCGATGGCTCGTTCGCCAAGGTCGCCGATGACGTGAACTTCTCGAACGTCACCCCGCCGCTGCAGCTCGCCTCCGACACCAGGCACACCATCGGAGTCGACGTGAACGCCGACGCCAACCCCGACCTGTGGTTCGAAGTGCCGGGCCTGCCCGCTGGCTCCGTCGCGAACGTGTTCGTCACGCAGAACGCGATGAACGAGGTCTTCATGCTCGCGCTCCTGGGAGACGGCACGGCCGTGCGCATCGACCCGGCGACCTCGAGCATTCGCGTGGTGCACCTCTCGCGCAACGCTCCGAACGTCGACGTGTTCGCCAACGGCGCTCGCGCGGTGACCAACCTGGCGTACGGCTCGACCACCGCGGCGCTCGAAGTGAAGAGCGGTCGCTACACCTTCGCGCTCACCACGGTCGGTGCGGCTCCGTCGGCGGCCGTCGTCACCTCGCCCAACGTCACGCTGCTGCCGGGCAAGGCGTACACGGCCTACGCGTACGGTGATTTGTCGAACACCACGCGCCCGCTCACCATCGGCCTCATCGAAGACGACGCGTCGGGCCTCAACAGCAACACCGACATCCGCCTGCGCATCACGCACGCGGCGACCACGGTGACGCGCGGTGACGTCTTCTCAGTGCGCCCCACCGGCAACACGCGGCTCATCACCGACATCGGCTTCGGTGAGACGGTCGCCAAGCTCGACCTGGCGTCGAACTCGTACACCGTCGGCTTCGACGCGGAAGCGAACGGCACCATCGACATCGCGTTCGACCTCCCCGTGCTCGCGCCGGGCAGCTTCGCCAACGTGTTCGTCGCCACCGATGCGCAGGGCGCGGTCTACCTGCTGGTGCAGACCACCGGCGCCGGAGCGATTCGAGTCAACCCGCGCTGAACAGGGACACATCGCGGGAAGAGGAAGCCCACTTCACTTCGGTGAGGTGGGTTTCTGCTTTTTGCGGCTTCGCGAATCAGGTGATGCCGAGGAGACGCGGCACCTTCTCCTCGAGGAGGTCGATCTCTTCGCGAGTCTCTCCGAGGTACGCGAGCATCTGCAGGTCTTCACGCTCGACGGCGCCACCGTGCATGATCCACGCGCGCGTGCGCAGCAGGCGGTACAGCTTGATGAGCTTGCGGTCGGACACGAACACTTCGTCTTCACGGGTGAGCGTGCGCACTACGCGGCGGAACTCGCGCATCACCTCGTCGCGGAAGAAGAGCTCGCGGTCCTTCGGCTCTTTGCGCGACATCAGCAGCGTCAAATAGCGGTGCGCCTTGAGCAGGTCTTCCAGGCCCGCGTGACCTTCGACCCACGGCTTCTGGTTCAAGTCCTTGTGGGTCTGCGATTCGAGGCCCGCGTCGAGCAACTCGATGAAGTGCGTCTCCTGCACCGAACGGCAGGCGGCCTTGAGCACGTAGCGGTCCTTCAACGCGCCGAGCTCGGCGTGTTCGGGAATTTCGTTGGTCGCCGCGAAGAGGATCTTCAGGCGCACGGGGACGGGCACACCGTCCTGGTAGAACTTGCGCTCGTTGATGACGGTCAAGAGCGCGTTCAGAATCGCCGAGCTGGCCTTGAAGATCTCGTCGAGGAAGACGAGGCGCGCGGTCGGCAACTTGCCGCGCTCACGACGAATGTAACGGCCGCTGCGCAGCTCGTTGATGTCGATGGGGCCCAACACTTCCGACGGCTCGGTGAAGCGCGTCAGGAGGTACTCGAAGTAGTCCGAGCCCTCGATGCCGAGCGCGTCCTTGAACTTGATGACCAGGTCCGACTTGGCGGTGCCGGGAGGACCGACGAGCAGCAACGGCTCCTGCGCGACGGCGGCGACCAGCATCAGATCGATCAGCGGCTGCTTGTCGACGAAGTGACGGCCGAGCGCGAGGCGGAAGCGGTTGAGCTTCTCGCGCAAGCCCTGGGCCTCGGCCTGCAACTTGTCGAGCGGGATCTCCGCGATGGATTCGATGCTGTCTTTGCGTGGTGCGGCGGTGCTCATGATGTCCCCTCAGCCTTCAAATTCGAAAAAAGCTCAGCTCACGTCGCGGTGCACGCGGCGGCGCACCAGGTACTCGTCTTCGTCGAGGAAGCGACGCGTGGTTTCGTTCAACGTCAGGTCGTCTCCGACGTGACCGAGCACGAGCGAGTCGGCGAAGTCGACCATCGAGAGACAGAAGTGGTACCGCTGCTTGCCATCGGGGCCGACGCCGCCGTTGGTGTTGAAGCTGTCGGTGATCCACGGCAGCTGCGCGGACAACCGCAACAGACCGGGCAGCGCGAGCTCAGTGGACGCGTGCGAGAGCGCCTGCGCCGCGGCGCGCGAGAGCTTCATGCGCTCGGCGATGACCCGACCCGACTCACGACCCAGTCGCGCGGTGGCCTCTTCGACGATGGGCTGCGCCTGCGGGAACGCGCCCAGGTACATGAAGCCCGAGGCGAGACCGAGGCGCGCCTGCAGCGTGGCGACGTCTTCACCCTTCAACACCGACGAGGCACGCGCGAGCAGCTCTCCGGCTTCTTCACGCAGACCGACGCGACGCAGCGAGCGCACGCCAGAGACGAGGAGACCACCGAGCTCTCCGACGCCTTCCGAGCCGATCTCCTTGATGGTGTTGCCCAGCTGGAGCACCAGCTGCTTCACCAGCGCCGTGCGACCGAAGTGACCGGCGATCTTCAGCGCGTCTTCGAGCACCACCGTGCGCTGGCGGGCGCCGAGCTTCTCTCCAGCGGAGAGGAACTTCTGGAGCAGCGGCATCGCGGACGACTCCGGCAGCTGCGGCAAGAAGTCGAGCAGGCCGTCGATCAACCGCACGCGCTCTTCGACGGGCAGCTGTTCATCGGTGATGCCGCCCATGCGCGTCTGGATCTGCTTGAGCAGCTCCTGCGGGTCGCGGACAGAACGCAGCGCACCGAGCTCTTCACCACGCGAGTCGCGCGCGTTGCGCCAGAACGCCGAGATGGCTTCCAGACGCTCCTGCGGCTCGAGCACCTGGCTGAACTGGCGCAGGCGATCGACCTTGTAGCGATCGAGCGACTCGAGGCCGGTCAACATGGCGTTGATCTCGGGCGCGAGCGGAGTGGTCGGCGCGATGCCTTCCAACGCCTGCTCGATGCGCGCGACGTAGGCACGCGTCAGGTAGTTGTGAACCGGGTCCTTGCGATCGAGCTGCGCGAGCGCGCGATCTCTCAACTGCCGCGCGCGATCGGCGTTGGCCAGTCGCGCGAAGCCCCACGCGAACTCCAGCGAGACGTACGCGTGCGTGAACTGCGGAGGCGCCTCGACCGCCGAGCGCTTGCGCGGCGTCTCTTCGAAGGCCTTGAGCAACGCTTCCAGCTGCGCGCTCACCCGCATCGCGCGGCCCGTACCAGCACCACCGGCGTTGGCCTGCTGCGTGACGCGCAACAATCGCGGCACGTCACGATCCAACGAGAGACCAGCCTGCACGCGCGTCAACACCCGGTCGCGCGCACGAGCCAGCCCGAGGGGATCTCCGCCGGCGAGACGCGCGACGGCGTAGCGGCCCAGCCAGTAGCTGCGCACGTCGAGGTCTTCGGAGAACTTGTCGAGGAACGCGACCCAATCGGTCACGCGCGCGGCGACGGTCTGATTTCCATCGAGCGCGGCGGCGACGAGGTGGGCGACGGCACCGCGCGTCTGCGCGATGTTGGGAGAGGTCTGCGAGAGCAGGCCGTCGAAGCGCACGCCCGACGTCGCGGCCCAGCGGCGCGCGATGCGTTGCGACTCGTCGCCGTCGGATTCCCAGAGCGCGTGCGCCCACGCCATGCCCGAGTCGGGGATGCGATCAGGAATGCGGCCGTACATCTCGGCGAGGCGAACCCACGCGGTGCGACGCGGAACGGAATCGGCCGGCGCATCCAACTCGAGGAACGCTGCTTCTTCCTTCGCGATGAAGGCCTCGGCCTCGGACAGGCTGGCCGGCAGCTCGGGAATGGCGACCACCGGAGCGGCCTGCCGCGACTCGGTCTGCTGCTCGCGCGGCGCCGAAGCGCGTGGCTCCGGAGCGTTGCGCGTGGTCTTGGGACGCTTGCCACGCGTCTCCTTCGGCTCGTCTTCGTCGCGCTCTTCACGAGCAGACGGAGCGACGTCTTCCGCGGCGACGTAGGGCTCGAAGTCGAAGGTCGCCGAGCGCGCCCAGGCCTCGAGCGTGTCCGACGAGCCGTCGATGACGTATTCGACCCACTCGGTCAGCGGGCGGAAGCTCGTCTCGGCGATCGACTTGCGTGAGAACGGAGGACCACCCGCGCGGCCCTGCCTGGTCTGCGTGGGCTCGATCACGTTCGACAGCTCGCCGATGGGCGCGAGCCAGGTGATGAGATCAGGATCAGGCGCGAGCCACGTGCGCAGGCGATCGCGACGCAGCGGCGGTTCCACGGTGTAGGCGGCGGGCGCGAAGAGGTTCGGCAGATCCAGCACGCGGGCGTACGGCTCACCGGGGAGCGCGCCGGTGTTCGCTTCACGACCGGGGCGCGCGCGAAGGACGACGAGGTCTCCCGCGACCACGAAGAGGATGTTCTCGAGCTGCGCTTCGGGCGTCGAACGCACCAGCGCCTCGACCTGCTTCTTGCCGTCGGGCAACACGTACAGCGTCGCCACTTCAGGGCGAGCCGCGCGCGCGAGGGTCAGCGTGACGTTGACGCGCGGAACATCGGGCGTCGCCTTCGTCGTCGTGAGCTCCGGCATGCCGACCGGCACGACGAGCTGGTCGACGTCGATCCATTCCAGCTCCGGCAGCCTCCACCAGGCGCCTTCAGCGGTCATCAACACCGAGCCGCCCTCGGGCATTTCGATCGACGT
>JAEUJS010000436.1 GCA_016792935.1 Archangium sp.
AGGAGATCTCGTACATCCACGCCGAGGGCTACGCGGGCGGAGAGATGAAGCACGGGCCGATCGCGCTGATCGACGAGAAGCTGCCGGTGGTGGTGGCTGCTCCGAGCGAGCCGCACGTTCACTACGAGAAGATCATCGGCAACATCGAGGAAGTGCGCGCGCGCGGCGGAATGGTGATCGCGGTGGTGGAGCAGGGTGACGCGCACGCCAGGTCACTCGCCAACGACTTCATCGAGATTCCGAAGACGAGCGCGCTGATCGCTCCGTTGATCGCGACGATTCCGTTGCAGCTCTTGAGCTACCACGTGGCGGATCTGCGCGGGACCGACGTGGACCAGCCGCGCAACCTCGCGAAGAGCGTCACCGTCGAGTGAAGAACGTCACAGCATCGTGACGATCGCTGATGCGCGATCGATCCTAGAGATCGAGCGCATGAACATTTCGCTCATCCTGGGGTCGCTGGTGACGGTGAGCGTGATGTCCTTCGCGATCACCGGCTCGTTGCGCGTCAGCCTCGCCACGGGCATCGCCGCCGCGCTGTGCTCGTGGGCCACGGTGATCATCGTGACGGAGCGCTGGCGCAAATCAGTCGCGTCGCTCGGCCGCGACCCGGACGATGTCTCTGATGCGATTCGCGAGAACGCCTTGCGGAGCATCGCGTTGGAAGAGCGCATCGTGCTGCTGCGCGCCGTCGTGAATTCGCTGCCTGATGGACTGCTGGTGCTCTCGCGCAACGGCACGCTCATCGAGCACAACCGCGCGCTCGGAGAAGTGCTCGAGGCTCCTGCGAGCAAGCTGGTGGGCTTCACTGCGCGAGAGCTGCTTCGCGACGATCGGATTCTCGCGGCGGTCGAAAGCGCGGCTTCCACTTCGGAGCCTGTGACCGTCGAGACGCCGCGGCTCAGTGTTCGCGTTGCGTCGCTCAGCGGTGTGCCTGGTGCGCTTGCGCTGATCGCGTCGCACTGAGCGAGTGGTGCTCCCTCACCCAACGAGGGAGAGGGTAAGACTTCATCCATGTCGCACTCGATCTCTCCGCGCGCTGAGAAGGCGCTGCTGGCGTTGTTTCCCACGGCGCAGGGCCGCGCTGACGCTCCGACGTGGCTCGTCGATCAAATGGTCGACGCCGAATTGCACCGCCGTGGCCAGCCCGACGAAAAGAGTGGAGCGATTCACGCGCTCGCGCTGAACCAGGGCCAGCTCATGAAGGAAGAGTTCGACCTCTCCACGCACGGCCATTCCGACGGCTGGGTGATCGGCGCGGTGCTCATCGACCCGCTGGAGTTCACGGTCTTCAACATGAACCACGGCTTCCCGGCGGGAGACGCGGCGTTGAAGGCGATGGTGGAAGGAATGAAGCAGGTCGCGCCGACTTCGAAGGTGGTGCGGATTCACACCGACGGCTTCGCGATGCTCTTCGGCCCGACCGCTGATCGCGCCGTCTCCCCCGAGTTGATCACTCAGCTCAAAGACACACTCCCCGCGAAGGTCGGCAAGCCGATCACGTTCACCTTCGGCCTGCTCGAGCTCACCGTGGTCGACCCTCCGAACTGGCAGCTCCTCGGTCCGCTGGTGTGGGCCGAATGTGAGCGCGCGCTGGTGATCGCCCGACGTCAGCCGACCGAAGCGCTGCAGAAGCGGCGCGTGGTGCTCGACGGTCGCCTGCCCGAGCTGCCGCGCTGACTCACTTCGTCGCCGCGGGCGGAGGCAAGTGCGTCCACAAGATCGGATCGCCCTTGCGGAATGGAGCGATCGCCTTGCGCCCGACCGCCGTCGCGCTGTCGGTCGAGCGCACCCACGAGTCCGTGAGGACGTCATTCGGAGCCGCGCGCTCTTCGACGTCGTCAGCGCCGAGCACCGATCCGAGCGCGACGTCTCTCGTCGCGAAGAGCACCTTGGTGTTCGCCTGCGCGGCCTCGAAGTCAGACCACCGCAGCGGATCGCCGGCCTGAATGGCAACCAGCACTTTCTGGTTCACGATGTACGACGCGCTGTCGGGCTTGACGATGCTCGAGGTCACGAACTGCTCGGGAATCGAGCGCTGGCTGATCATGTCCATGGTGACGGTGGTCTTTTCCGAGATGTCGACCGCCGCGACGATCACCGGCACGAGGTTCCAGCCCTTCCGCACGTCCTTGCGTTGCTTTTCCACGTACGAGAAGCCGACCGCTCCGCCGAGGCAGAGGAAGACGAAGGTGATGGCCAGCCCGATGCCGAGCCCGGCGATGAAGCCCGACCAGTTCTTTTGAGGCGCAGGCGGATTGAGCGGAGTCATGCGCCGGACATACCATTCGTGCCCATGCGCCACCTCGCCGCCGTGCTCTGCCTCGTGCTCGCGGTTCCGACCTTCGCCCAATCGACGCAGCCCGACGGCAAGCCGTGGCCGACGGTCACGCGCCAGGTGGTGACGCCCATCTCTCCGTTCTTTCCCGAGAGCGAGCGGAGCAAGGGCACGCGCAAGGGCGTGGTCGAGCTCGAGCTCACCATCAACCCCGCGGGCATCGTGCAGATCGTGAAGGTCGTGAAGAGCGCCGGCGCGGCGTTCGACGAGCAGGCGCAGATCGCCGCGAAGCTGACCGTCTTCGCGCCCGAGAAGACGATGACCATTCAGAACTTCACGGTCACTTTCGAGCTTCGCTGAAGAAGGTCGAGAGCACGGGATCTCCCGCGCGCAGCTCGACCGTCAGCGTCTTCCCTTCGTATTTCGATCGCTCGGACGCCTTGAGCGCCGAGCCGAACACCTTGTCCTTCGCCAGGCTGCGCGGCGTGAAGTCACCAGCGCCGAGCGTGTCGCCTGCCTTCAGATCGCGCGCGGCGAAGAGCACGGTCTCCGGTTCGATGACCACGTCGCTCCACCGCAGCGGCACGTCCTTCTTCAGTGGCACCGTGACCTCTTTGGCGAGTGCCTTGCCGGCCGAAGCAGGAGTCGCCAGCGTCGACGTCAAGAACTGCTCGGGGATTTCCGCGGTCTTGATGTTGCCCGGGTTCAACGTTCCGCTCGGTACGTCGGTGGCGAGCACGGTGACGGGCACGATGTTCCACCCTCGGCGCACCTGCCGGCCCTGGTAACGCGCGTACGCGTACGCGATGCCTGCTTCGAACAGCAGAATGAAGAGCGCGATCACCGCTCCGGTCACCACCGCTGGCGAAATCGTCGTCTGCCGCGCGGCATGCCCCTGCGGGTCGAGGTGCTGGTTCACTTGCGGCCTCCGACGTGTGCCCACAACAGCGGGTCGCCCTTCGCGAGCGGCACCTTGAGCTGTTTGTCGATCACCGAGGGGAGCTCGGCTTCGGTGACCCACGATGGCGTCACCTCACTCTGCGCGACCACACGAAGTTCGAAGTGGAGCGGCTGCAGGTACGTCGTCGCGATCACGTCGTCCTTCGCGAAGTAGGCGACCGTGTCGCGCTTGGGATCGATCATGTCGGTCCAGCGAATGGGGTCACCGGACTGCAGCGGGAAGCGCGTGCGCTGATTGATCATGTACGACGCGTCGGACGGTCGAATGAACTCGTTGGTTGCGAACTGCTCGGGGATAGATCGTTGACTGATCATCTCCA
>JAEUJS010000683.1 GCA_016792935.1 Archangium sp.
GTCGGCGGCGTATGGATCGAGCACGCCGAAGCGAATCATGCGGCCCTCGGCGAGCACGCTCTCACCGGGATTCAGGATGCCCGTGCGCCATTCCTTCTTTTCGCCGAGCAGCTCGAGCACGTACGCGACCTTGAGCGGGACGCCTTCTCCGAGCTTCACCGTGGAATCGGTCGGCACGCGCAGGCGCTTCTTCACGCCTTCTCCGAGGCCCATGGTCTTCATCACCTCGAAGTCCCAGCAGTGCAGGGCGGGGTTCAAGTTGATGGGCACGGACTTCTTGGTGGCCATGTCGGTGAGCTCGAGCGGGAAGAACTGACCTTCGCTGAACTTGCTGCCGGGCTCGCAGTGGAGTCGCAGTGACTTCGCTCCGCCGAATTGGAGCGCGGCGTGGCTGGCCATCTTGCGCACCACGCCCCAGCCTTCTTTTTCGTCGAGACGCGCGAGCGCGGTGCCGAGGCGCGAGTCGTCACGCTCGATGCGCAGGCGGTACTTGTGCGCGGGATCGAGCGGCTGGTCTTCCATGTGCGCGCCGTACGGATCGATCACGTTGGTCTTCGAATCGAGCGCGAAGACCGGCTTGTCGGATTTCGGTTTCACTTGCGGCGCGACGACGGGCTTGGGCGGCGTCTTCTGCGCGAGCGGCCGGGGTGCGCTCAAGTCTTCGACGGGCTCTTCGCGCTCGGTGCGCGTGTTGCGCGGAGCGGCTTTTCCCGACGGCCACACCACCCAGATGACGATGAAGAGCAGGCAGACGGCGCCGGTGACGCCAGCGACGCGCGGCATCGTCCACTCGAACTTCGGGCCGACGGGTTTGGTGCTCGGGTTGGTGACGGCGGTCTGCACGCTGCGGCCGGGATCGGTGCTGGCGTTCGGGTCAGGAAGGTCGCTGACCGACGGCGCGTCGCTCATCACGGGGGGCGGCTTCACCGCGATGCGTGAGGGGCGCGGCTTGCTCGCTTCCGGCGGCTTGGGAACGGCACCGCTCGACTTGCTGCGGGGTGCGTCGTTGAGCGTGTCGGACGTGCGAATGCCACCGGTCTTCGTGCGCGGCGGAGCGGTCGTCACCGGCGCTTTCGGAGGCGCAACGGGCGGCGAAGGCACGGGCTGGAGCGAGGGCGCGGTCGAGTCGAGCAGGCTCGGACCCGTGGGCGACTCGATCTCGCTCGCGTTCGGATCGCGGACGGTCTCGTCCATCACCTGGGTCGAGTTGGTCGGAGCCGCGCCCACCTCGGGCAGGCCCATCAACGTCGCCTCCGTGTTGCCTTTCTTCCCGTCGCTCACGTGCCGCGAACTCTCTTTCAAACCGCGCTCGGAAGAAAGTCAGTCTTCACGCGGGTGCACGTCGGATTCACCTGTTGACACTCAGAATCGAAGTCCGTATTTGTCGCGCCGTTTCGCGGGCGGTTGGGCGGATAGCTCAGCTGGTAGAGCGTCGCCCTTACAAGGCGAGGGTCACAGGTTCGAGCCCTGTTCCGCCCAAGTAGTCGCAGGTGCAGCACACAGATGGGGAGTTAGTTCAGCTGGTTAGAACGCCGGCCTGTCACGCCGGAGGTCAGGGGTTCAAGTCCCCTACTCCTCGCAGAAATAGAAGCCCCGGAGATCGAAAGGTCTCCGGGGTTTTTCATTTCTACTTGCGGGCGTTCTTCACCGCGCGTGCGTTGAGCCAGTCGTCGAGCAGTGCGTCGTTGAGCACGTCACCCACCACGTAGAGCTTCGACGCGAACGCGCCCGACGGAACGGGATCTTCACAGGTCACGCTCGCCGGCTCGATGAAGCTCGAGTGACAGAAGCGCACCTCGTCGCCTTCCATTCGCAACAAGCCCACGTGGTAGTCGAAGCCGATCACCACGAGCTGCGATTCCTTGAAGTGCTTCTTGATCTGCACCACCGCGTCGGCGTTGTCGGAAGGGTGCAGCCATTCGACCTTGGTGCCGTGCGCCAGGGTGTTCACCAGCACCGCGCTCGCCTGCTGCGCCAACCACACGCGCTCGATCTTGAAGCCCGCTTGCTCGAGCACCGTGGTGACGAAATACCCACACGCGATCGTCCCCTGGCCCGGAGTCGTCGACGTTCCGTAGAACTCCCACGGCGTGCCTTTCCATGCGGGGAAGGCCGATTGATCGAGGTACTCGAGCACCGCTTTCCGAGCGACGGCGCGCGTTTGCTTCGGCGTCTTCTTCCACTGTGCGGCCAATTCGACACGCTTCGCTTCGAGCGCCGTTCTCGCCGCTTCGTAGCTCTCGAGCCGGTTCTCGACGGGAGTGGCAGCCAGCAACACAACGATCAGTGCGCCCATGATCGCGGGACGCTCGAAGGCGGAAGTCAGTTCCGCTTCTTTTCCGGGCGGTCTTCGTCGCCACCGACGCGATGAACTTCAGCGCCTTCGCCTCAGTGAGAACTCGCCCTCGATGCTGTGCTTCGTCGGGTCACACGACCCGAACGATGAGCGGCGCTCGCGCCTGGACGACCTCCCGAAGGCGTTCGAGCTTCTCTTCGAGCCACGAAGGGGTGCGGTCGTCCTCATCAGAAATCGCGGTGGCGAGCGCCATGCGTCGCTGGTCAACGGCGTCGCGTGGGACCGTGGCGAGCACGGCGGCGATGCGGTCGACGACCGACGCCGAGAAGCTCGCGAGCGGCGCGCCGGTGAGACCTGTCTGGCCCGCGGCGTCTTCATCGCTGGTCGCGGTCAGCAGTCGCGTGAGGATGCCTTCGGGATCCCACGGGGCGACGACCACACGAAGGGCCCGCCAGGCGCCGCCGATGGCGAGCTTTCCCGCAATGTTCGGGCCCGTCTCGGGGTCGATCGAGAAGTCGATACTGGGGAAGCCAGGCGGGCGCGCAGTCGCGGCCAGGCGTTCCCACGCTGCGAGGTCTGTCGCGGTGAAGCCGCCCTGAATGATCAGCCCCACCAGGCGCGTGGTGTCGGCGTGAAACACCGCCCCGGAGTCGGTGTCCGAGTGCACCAACTCGAAGACCGCGCGGCCGTCTGGCCCGACCGCCTTCCAGCGCGTCGGGGAGAAGAGCAAGCCCGCGCCGTCGTTGTTCGGGTCGAGCCGCGCGTCTGCCGACAACCGCTCACCGTCGAGCCGTTCGCCGTAGGTCTCGAGTTGCTGACGCGCCACGGCGGAAAGCGTCGTCGCGTGCAGCGGCGGCGTGGGTTCGAACGCGAGCGTCGTCACGCGTGCGAACGTATCGCGTCCGCGGCTCACCAGCCGCCGAGGCGCGCCTCGGCGAGCTCGACTTCCTCGCTCCCGGAACTCAGTACTTCGGCCACTCCAGACAACAGGTGGTCGCGAACTGCGAGGTATATGAGGCCGCCGAGACACTGTCGGCCGTGCACGTCGAGACGGTCGCGAAGGTCGCCGGATCCGTCGGTGTCGGCAGCCACGTGCGACCGGGGTTCAGCAGCCCGCCGTAGCAAATGGCCGCTCGCCACTGTGACAAGGTGCACAGCGGCGCGTCGAAGTTGCTCGAGCAGAAGTTCGCCGCGTTGTCCCAGTTCATCGGTGAGACCGAGCGCGCGAAGCACAACCTCGAAAACGCCGAATCGACCATGGTCATGCCCGGCGGGCACGTCGCCACCGACGTCGGGCCGGGCACTCCCTGTGGACCCTGTGGACCCGTCGCGCCCGCGTCACCCTGTGGTCCCGGCGGCCCTTGAATCCCCGGCGGGCCCTGCGGCCCTGTCGCGCCTGCATCACCCTGAGGACCTGGCGGGCCCTGGGGGCCTGGCGCGCCGGCATCGCCGGGCGGCCCATTGCAGACCTTCGAGCTCGACGTCGCGCTGATGACCTCGACTCCTCCGAGCGGGCACGTCGGATCTCCGATGGCCACGTTGCGCAAGTTGACCGACACGCCGTCTGCGCCGTCTGCGCCGTTGGCGCCGGGACTGCCGGGGGTGCCGTTGCACACCGCGATGGTCCCGCCATCAGGCAAGACCACCACTGCTCCTCCCCCAGCGCACTGCGGGCTCATGCTCGGAAGCGCGTTCGCGGAAATCGACGCGCCGGACGGCCCGGCGGGTCCCTGTGGGCCCTGCGCACCGGTCACTCCTGGCACACCGTTGCACACGAACGTGGTTCCGCTCGCCGACACCACAGCGACGCCGCCGAAAGGACAGGTGAGGCTGCCTGCGTCGACCTGCGCGGTGGTTACGGAATTTCCCATCGGCCCCATGTCACCTGTTGCGCCGGTCATGCCTGCCGGGCCGGCAGGTCCAACGGGGCCAGGCTCACCACGAGGTCCGGGCGGGCCCGGCTCCGCGTTCTTGCAGGCAGTCAGCGACAGCACCGCCAACGCCGCCATCCACGAAGTGCGCATGCGCGCACGATACTCGTTCTATTCAGCAGCGAATGCGTGCGGTGATGCGTCGTGCCACGCCGTGCACAGCGAGCGCCTCGAGGAGAGGAAGGCCGAAGGTGGCCACGCCCCGCCGCCGCGCGCTCACGGAACGATGGTGCCGATGTTCGACCCGCCGCTGAAGCCGTTCTGCGAGCCGTCGAAGTCGCCGTAGCACCACACACCACCATCGAGGCTGTAGCGGAACGCGTAGCGCTTCCCGACGCCGGCATCAGGCACCACGCCGAGGTACTCGTTGTTGTTTCCGAACGGCACGTTGAACGTCGCCGGCCGCCACTGCCACGCGAACCCGGGATCTTCGGTCTCCTCACCGACTCCGAGCTGCGCGATGAAAGGCACCGACGCATCGGGCGTCACGCCGAACTCGTAGATCTGCCCATACGCATTCCCACCCATCGGAGACGTCGGCGGCGCCTGCGTGTTGCAGAAGTCGAACGCGGCGTGCGGGTTCACCTGCACGTCGTATTGCTGATTCACCTCGTAGCCGTTCACGTCGCTGCCGTTGAGACCGCA
>JAEUJS010000510.1 GCA_016792935.1 Archangium sp.
GGAACACGAGGTCAACCCGCTCAACCTCGAGCTGGTGAGCTTCGGGAGCAAGATGCGCATCAACCGCGCGCTCCGTCGTTTCGGAGAGTCGGCGTCGCTCTATTTCATTCGTGCGCGGGCGAGCTCGTTGCTCGGCTTCACCCAGGCCGTGCTCGATGACCTTGCACGTGCGGTGTATTTTTCCAGACAGGCTCCCTTCTATTTGGAAGCCGTGACCCAGATGTCGTTCATCGAAGAGTCGCGCCCGGCGTTGTTTCGCGCGTGTCGCGATGCGATGCGGTGACTAGAATCCGCGCCGATTCCCCACCGTATGGCGTCGCCCCAGGGGGCTTTGCGTGGTCGAGACGTTGCTGCTCTGGTTCAACCGCTTCACCGATGATCCCTCGAAGGTGCGCACGCGCCTCGCGGGTCGCCCCGTGCTCGTCTACGAGCCACCCGACACTGTCGGAGAAGACGAAGAAGACACCGACTACCAGCTGCGCACGCAGTCCGGTCTCTCCGTTCCTTCGATCGGCGGCGGCGATCCCATGGCGGTGGTGATCGAGAAGACCAAGGACAACGCGTTTCAGCGGCGCATCACGATCGGCCGCACCGCGAACAACGACATCGTGCTCGACGACTCGTCGGTCTCCCGCTTCCACGCGTGGATCGAGCTGCAGAACGAGGAATGGGTGCTCGTCGATGCCGGCTCGCGCAACGGCTCGACGATCGGCGGGAAGAAGATCGCAGCCAGGGCTCCGGCTGCGCTCTCGAACGGCCTCGTGGTGCGCATCGGCGCGCTGCAGCTCACGTACTACACGGCGCAAGGCTTCCTCGACATGTTGCACCGCCGCGCCACCGAGTAGCCCTTGGTTTCGCGTTGTCGGTGCGGGTCTTCTTCACTACGGTGGCGACCCGGTGCTGACCACAGAAGCGTTCGGAAAAACTGACGTTGGCCGCAAACGCCAACACAACGAAGACGCGATGCTGGTCGACCCGGCGCTGGGTCTCTACATCGTCGCTGACGGCATGGGCGGTCACGCCGCCGGTGAAGTCGCCAGTGCGCGCGCCGTGGAAGTGGTGAAGCAGCACCTGCTGACCAACCGCTCGATTCTGAAGGACCTGGCGAAAGACGCGACGCAGACCGCGCGCGCTCAGGCCGCGAGCCTCGTCGAAGTCGCCGTGCAGCGCGCGTGCGCCGACATCTACAAGACCGCCACCACCGACGCGTCGAAGCGCGGCATGGGCACCACCTTCGTCTGTCTCGCGCTCGCGGGTACGAAGGGCGTCATCGGCCACGTCGGCGACTCGCGCGTGTACCTGGTGCGCAACGGCCAGTGTCACCGCCTCACCGAAGATCACACGCTGATCTCCGCGCAGCTGAAGGCAGGCACGATCACCAAGGAACAGGCGGCGACTTCGCAGTACCGCAACGTGATCACCCGCGCCGTCGGCATTCAGGAATCGGTGCAGGTCGACACGCTGATCGTCGACGCGGTGCCGGGCGACACGTTCGTCCTCTGTTCCGACGGTCTGCACGGCTACCTGAGCGACGATGAGGTCGCGAGCGTGGTGGCGTCGGCTCCGCTGGGTGAGTTGCCCGAGCGTTTCGTCGCGCTCGCCAACGAGCGCGGCGGCAAAGACAACATCACCACTGTCGTCATCGGCTGCTCGGGCGATCCCGCGACTGCGACGGAAGAAGTCGCCGAAGCGCAGAGCCGGATGGAAGCGCTCAAGAAGATCCCGCTCTTCCGCCACCTCACCTACAAAGAGCAGACGGCCGTTCTTTCCACGGCGAGCACGCGCACGTTCCCCGCGGGCCGCGAGATCGTCACCGAAGGCCAGCCGGGCGAAGAGCTGTTCGTCGTGATTCGCGGTCGCGTCTCGGTCGAGAAGGCCGGCGTCGAGATCGCTGAGCTCCGCGCCGGTGGTCACTTCGGAGAGATGGGTCTCATCGACAACGCGCCGCGTTCGGCCACCGTTCGGGCCATCGAGCCGACGCGCACGATGGTGATCAGCCGCAGCGATCTGATGGGGCTGATGAAGCGCGAATCGATTCTCGCGGTGAAGCTGCTGTGGAGCTTCGTGCAGGTGCTGTCTGATCGTTTGCGCGAGACGAACTCCGAGTTGTCGGAAGCGCGGCAAGAGCTCGCCGCAGCGCAGGCCATTCAGCCCTTCGCCGAAGAGTGAACATGACTGCTCCCCTCGGCGAGTCTCCGCCTGCGGCTCCGTTCGCCGGACTCTGCGCGCGCTGGGGAAGGTTGGTCGCAGTTGCGCTCGCGTTGTGCCCGCTTCTCGTGCGGGCGGACGTGTACAACCTGTACGGCTTCGGGCCGCGTGCTGCCGCGATGGGCGGCGCGATGACAGCCGAGGCGAACGATTACACCGCGGTCTTTTACAACCCGGCGCTCCTCGTCGAGCGAACGGACGTCAATTTCGGCTTCAATTTTCAGTTCTACCGGATGGTTTCACAGGTCCAATCGAAGGACTTGGCGAAGGAACTCAACTGCGCGAACTGCACGGCTCCAGACTCCGTCGGCACTTCCGTTGGTCTGCTGTTTCCTCTCGGCGGAAAAGTGAAGAACCACCTCGCATTCGGCCTCGGCATCTACATTCCGACCGCGGTGCTGCTGCGACTGAACGCGCCTCCATCGACGACTCCCTACTGGTACCGCTACCACTCGAATCCAGAGCGACTGCAGGTTCACGTGGGCGCTGGAATCAAGATCGTCGACTGGCTGAAGTTCGGTCTGGGCATCGAAGCGCTCGCGGATCTCATCGGTGACGAAGCCAACGTGGCGGTCGATCTCTTCAGCAAGAACGTGAAGTCGGGCGACATCAACGCGAAGTTGGCGACGCGCGTTGCGCCGGTGTTCTCGCTGCACGTCTCTCCGATCAAACGCATTCGCATCGGCGCGACGTACCGCTGGGAAATGCGCCTCAACTACCAGATCCCCGCGAAGGTCGATCTCGAGGGCATCGGCACGCTGGCGTTCGTGATCAACGGCGTGGCGCACTACACGCCGCACACGCTGCAGTTCGGAGTCGCCGTGGACGCGCTCGAGAACCTCACCTTCTCGCTCGACGGCGAGTTCCAGGCGTGGAGCGCGGCGCCTTCTCCGTACGTCGGCATCAACATCGATCTGAGCGGCCCCACGCTCGATGCGCTCGGCCTCGGCAGTGCGCTCGACGTGACGTCAGCCAGACAGCGACCAGGCTTCAGCGACACGTTCGGTGGCCGGCTCGGCGCCGAGTACCGCATCTCGGAGCGCTTCGCGGCGCGGCTGGGCGGCTTCTT
>JAEUJS010000696.1 GCA_016792935.1 Archangium sp.
CGTGAGCGACCCGACGTTCTTCCGCACGCTGGTGGACGATCTCTCGCAGTCGATCGAGCCGCAGCATCGCGAGATCGCCCCGGAATATCCGGTGTGGCGGGCGGACGGCGCGGTGCCGGGGCACATCGAGGGCCAGTTCAAGTACGTGGTCGCCTTCACCGTCGAGGTCGAGTCGGTCGAGACGATCGCCAAGCTGCACCAGAACTTGCCCAACGAGCGCGCGTCGGTGGCCGAGCATCTCGCGCGATCTCACCGTGACGAAGTACGCGCGGTCGCCGAGTTGATCCGCAGGTCGAGCGACCGCTGACCGGTTCCCAGCCTTCCCTGCTCGACGCCAGATCCACGACCTGTTGAGAAGGAACCATGCGCCTCGCACTCGTGCTGTTCGTGGCCGTGTCTGCCGCCAGTTGCCTCACTCCGACGACGCCGTGTTCCTCGTCGAACTGCGCGGGCTGCTGTGACTCGAACGGGGACTGCCAGCTCGGCACGTTCGCCACCCAGTGCGGCTTCGGAGGAGCCGCGTGTCAGGCCTGCACCTCGGGCGTCTGCACGTCGAACGGAACCTGTGCGGTCGTGCTCAGCGGCGGAGGCGGTGGATCGAGCGGCGGCGGTGGTGGTTCGAGCGGTGGCGGTACGGCGACCGGCGGAGGTGGCGGCGGCTTGACCGGCGGCGGCGCTGCGACAGGCGGTGGCGCGACGAACGGTGGCGGTGCAGCGACCGGAGGCGCAGGCGGTGGCGGCGTGAGCGACGCAGGCGTCAGCGCGTTCGACGTCAGCTTCCTCGACGCGACGGCGCGCGTGGCGACCAGCATCGGCATCGCCGTGAATCGCACGACCCAGCGCGTGGGCGTCGCGTACTACTCGCCCGCCGGAACGATGACTTCGGGCTTCCCCGACTACTTCCTGAAGTACGTCGAGTGGCAGCAAGGCGCGATCGTCGTCTCGCCCGAGACGATTCGCACCTCGCAGCGGCTCTCGACGCTCTCGGTCGCCTTCGATCCCGCGAACGGGCAACCGCTCGTCGCGCACCTCGGCGGAGGCGCGGGAGCACTCATGGGCATGTCTCCGTACTGGCTGCAGAGCGACGCCGTCTTCTCGCGACGCACGGGACCCAACGCGTGGACGGACGTCATCGTCGCCACCGACGGCAATCAAGTGACGTGCGGAAATCCCGTGAGCGATCGCGGCTTCCTCGTCGGCCTGTTCCCGAACATCGGCTTCGACGGCACGGGGAAGCTGTACTTCGCCTACCGCGACTCGCACGACGGTCAGTTCCCGATGCAAGACTTCGCGGCATCCGACGTCGAGGTCTGGGGCGGCAACCCGCTGTCGGGCGAGTGTGCTGCAGCCGGCGGCAACAATCGAAACGGTGTCGGCGGCCACCTGCAGATGACGATCGAGGCGAGCAACCGCGTCGCGCTCGCGTTCGATCAGGTCTACGCAGCAGATCAGAGCGGGCAGAACGTGCTCTTCCACGTGCGCGCGCCCAACGGCATGTGGACGATGCCCACCACGATCCTCTCGGTCACCAACACGCAGACGGGCCCATCGCTCGCGTCAGATCCCATCGAGGGATTCGGCATCGCGGTGCTCGAGCGCGCCGCCAACGAGCTCAAATACATCCATTCCTCGAACGGGACGGTGTGGAGCCAACCTGACCCCGTCTTCGGTGCGGGCAGCGGGGGCTGGTACCCGCACCTCGCCATGGATCCCGTGAACCACGAACCGACGATCACGTTCTACGTCTGCAGCACGTCCACCTCGACCAACGAGCTCAATTGTCCCGTTGGCCAGGACGAGCTTCGCGTCACCCAGCGCATCGGAGGCACCTGGAGAGACACGCTCGTCGATCTCGAAGGCGGCTTCTCTCCGAAGCTCGGGTTCTTCGACAGCGGGAAGCGCGTCGTCGTCTATCGCGTGCCGCCGGCCGTGTTGCCCGACGGCGGAGTGGTCTTGAACGAAGGCGCGCTGAAGATCGCCGTCGAGCGCTGAGTTCGCTCAGCGACCGGCCGTGTTGCTCGCCCACTTCGGAGAGCTGCCCAGGTACACGACCATGTTCCCATCGTTCTGTACGTTGAGGAACGCGCCGACGGCGCCGTTGGTGTGCGTGTGGAAGAGCGGCACGTTGCTGGCGGTGTAGAGCACGAAGTTGCCGTCACCCTGCATCACCGCGCGCTGACCACCGCGGCCGTTGGTCGCCGTCTGCCAGATCCACGCGCCCTGCTTGTAGAGCACGAGGTTGCCGTCACCCTGCATCACCAGCGTGAAGCGGCCATCACACGACGTCACCGACTGATTCGCGGAGAGCGTGGTGTTGGGGCGCAGAATGCCGCAGCCGCTCGGAGCGGGCGTGGGCGTCGGAGCCGGCGGCGGCGCAGGCGTCGAACACGCGGTGGGCGACGTCGCCGCGAGCAGGTTGAACGGGTTGATGTCTGACGAGTAGCGGCCGTCGGGCGAGACGTTGAAGTGCAGGTGCGTCGACGCCGCGCCCGTGCGGCCCATGTAGCCGAGCAGCTGTCCCGCGCTCACGCGCTGGCCGACGCTGACCACGGCCTGATCCATGTGGCCGTAGTAGTACTCCCAGCCGCAGCGATCGCGCAGACGCACGCGGATGCCCGACGTGCTGCTCGGGGTGCCGACCGCGGAGATCGTTCCATCCGCCACCGCGACGAGCGGCGCGCGCTGGAAGGCGAAGACGTCGATGCCGTGGTGGCCGCTCCCGCCGTTCCAGTCGGAGTTCTTGTTCACGTCGGGACACGAGATGCGGCACGTGCCGCTGCCACAGCTCGCGGCGTCGTAACCGATGTTGTGCGGCGCTCCGACCGGGAAGCGCGACATCACCGGCGAGCAGGTGATTTCCTGCTGCGTGGTGCCGAGCTCGTCTTCTTCTCCCGGCCACGAGGGATCGTCGACGGCCAGCGTCGAGTCAGGACCGCACGCTGCGAGCAACAACACCGCGCACACTGCTACCGCTGAGGTGAGAGTTTTCATGACCACATGGTCGTGTGACGCCACCACGCGGTTCGCGCGCGTTTCGTCAGCGCGAATGACAAAACGAGACGAATTTCGCGGCGAATTTCGCGGAACGTTTTCGACACGCCCGAACACGCAGAAAGTCTCGGAGCCCGAGAGCTCGCCTGCCCACTCGAAGTGTCACGCGAACGAGTGAGCAGGTCCGGTCGCGAAGCACCTCGCGGTGAGGGCGATCTCGGTATCGAAGGTCGCCCTGATCCTCGATCGCGCGCTCAGCGGTTGATCACGTAGGCGCAGGCCGAGTCGAGCTGCACCGTCGTGCGCTCGAGCGCAGCGAGCAACGAGTCCGAGAACGCGAGCTCCTCGCCGAGCACCGCTTCGATGCGCGCCGCGGGAACTCCCTGGTGCGTCAGCGAGAGCTTGATGCGCAACATCGACATGTCGCGCTCGTCTTCGATCTCTTCGCGCGCGGCGACCTTCAGCTTGTCGAGCTGCGCCTTCGCGTTCTCGTGCGCGACCTTCGCCGCGTCATCGACGAACGATCTCAATTCAGGGAACGCCGCTGCGATCTCCGGGCCCTTGAGCGAGCGGCCGTCGGTGTCGCGAAGAAGCTCGAGCAGGTGCGGCTCGCTCTTCGCCGTGGTGTTCGCCTGCCGCGTCACCGCCACGCTCAACAGCGACGCCGAGAGGTAGCGCGACAGCTGCCGTGACGGCACCCGCGCACCGGGTGACGTGTCGCTCGGCTCCGGAGTCACCACGTGGAACTGAAACTCGATGCCCTTGGCTTTGACGGGCTTCTTCACGTCGAGGAAACGCACTCCATTGCGCCCGTACGGCCCATCGCGCAGGAACCCGAACAACGCCTCGACCAGGGGATGCCCGGTCGCGAAGTATTCGATCTCTTCCTGCTCGACCGCCGTGTCGCGCCAGAACGTACCGAGCACGGTGCGCTCTTCGGTGATGTCGTAGCCGGGCAGCGCCTCGACGTTGAGCGCATGACCGAAGTGGAACGCGCACTGAAACGCATCCACTTCCTGGTCTTGATCGACCTTGATGCCGATGCGATCGGCGAGCTCGGTGATGGTCTCCTCGAGGCGCTCATCGAGATCGCGCGCGATGCTCCACAGCCCGTCGTCGAGCGACTCGTCCTCGTCGGCATCCATGCCGGTACGCTCGTGCGAACGCTGCACCAGGGCCTTCACCGCCGCCTTGTCGAACGAGCGCAGATCGAGCAGTGGGTCGTACGCCTTCTTCACCTGCTCCCGCGCCTTCTTCACGCGCGTGGTCAGCGTCTTCACGTACGCAGCACGGTCTTTCGCGTCTTCCAGCGCCAGCTCAGTCAGTCGCGGCTCGACCTCTTCGAGGACCGCGTCGAGACCACCGACCGTCTCTCCGAACACGCCGACCGCATCGCGCAGCACCGAGAGCACGTCAGCGCTGAACGTCCCCGCCGCTTCGAAGACGTGAATGTCCACGTTCTGCGTCTGGCCGATGCGATCGAGACGACCGATGCGCTGCTCCATCGTCGCCGGAGACCACGGCAAGTCGTAGTTCACCAGGTGGTGGGCGAACTGGAAGTTGCGGCCTTCGCCACCAACTTCCGTCGCGAGCAACAGCTTCGGCCCTTCGGGATCACGGAAGCGCGCTACTTGCCGGTCACGTTCCGCGAGCGGCAACTCACCGTGGTACGCGAGCGCTTCGATTCTCCCCCCAACGCCGTCGCCCCTGGGGGCTTCGATCTGCTCGTTGCGCAACCGCGCCTGCAGACTCTCGAGCGTGTCGCGCGCCTCGGTGAAGACCAGCAACTTCGCGCGCGGTTCCTTCGCCCACACACCCTTGAGCAACTTCACGAACGCCGAATACTTCGCGTCGCGATCAGGCAGCGTGAGCTTCATGCCCGCGAGCGCTTGATTCGCACGCATCGCCGCCAGGAACGCCGCCGGAGACGACTCGAGCCGACGCACCAACCCCGCGAGCGCCGCACCACGAACGCTCCCGTCCTTCGCGAGCTGAGCGAGCGCCGCATCACGCGCCGCCACTTCTTCCTTCGACAGCTCGACCGGGTGCACGTGCAGCTTGCGCTCGGAAAACCCACCGACCGTCACGCGCCGATTGCGGATCAACCGATCCGACAACGAGTACGTCTCGGCGAGGTGCTCCAACATGTCGACCGGGTCTTCGAGTTCCTTCAGCGCTTCATCGTTGGGGAACTTCGACGCCAGTTCCTTCACCGAGGCCTTCGTCGACTTGCCGGCCAGCAGCGCGCGCAACGCGGTCGAGAGTTCGTCCTGCCGCGCGAGCCGCGCCTCAAACTCCTTCGTGGTCGGAGCGGTGTTGGGATCGATCAACGCCAGCAGCGACTGGTACTCAGCCGGGTCCAGCTGCATCGGCGTCGCGGTCAGCAGCAACAGGCCCCACGAGTTCTTCGCCAGCGCGCTCGCGGCCTCGTGCGCCTTCTCGCCCTTCAAGTGGTGCGCCTCGTCGATGATGACCAGGTCCCACGGCGCGGCGGGATCTCCGGCCTGCTTGCGGTAATCCGCGTTGCGCTGCAGCAGCTCGAGCGAGGTGACGACGAAGTTGAAGCGTGCCCACGGAGAGACTTCCGGCTGCTCGTCGAGCGACTGCTCGTAGCGCTCGGTGTCCATCAACGTGAACAGGTGGTTGAACTTGTGGAACAGCTCGACCAGCCACTGCACCGTCAGGTGCGACGGAGCGACCACCAACACGCGCCGCGCCAGACCCGCGAGCCGCAGCGCCGAGAAGATCATGCCGGCTTCGATCGTCTTGCCGAGGCCGACCTCATCAGCGAGCACGAATCTGGGCCGATGTGACGACAGCACGCGCTGCACGACGCCGACCTGGTGCGGCTTCACCATCACGCGTGACGCGAGCAGTGCACCGAGCGCGTCGTTGCGGCGCTCGTCGTCCAACATCAGCGCCGAGCGGCGGAGCAGGAAGTTCTTCGCATCGGCGACGCGGCCTTCCTTGAGCATCGCCAGCAAGTCGGGGCGCGGCGGCAACGCGCGCAGCTCGGTCTCGGGGTACTCGTCGTCTTTGCCGTCGTCGAACTTCACGGCGTAGCGCTTCAACCCACGCGCGCCTTCTTCTTCGTTCACCACCACGCCGAGGCGACCCTTGTGCGTCTTGAACGCGGTGCCTGGCTCGAGCGTCGCGTGCACCAGCGCACCACCACGCGTCGAGACGGTCAGCGCCTCTTCATTCGGGCGGCCGGGGAAGAGCACCAGCGCGCGCAAACCACCTTCTTCGACCGAGACCAGGTGGCCAATTCCCCACTCCGGTTGCGGCAAGTACTTCACCTTCATGCCCTGAATGAACGAGCTCATCTTTGGCGCCGCCTATAGCGGCAGGTCAGCGAAATCGCCCAAGAATTTCGCCTCGCGATGAGTTTGAGCGGGCAGGCCGGTCTCTATCGCCATGAAAAAACCATGGCTCGCAGCGACGCTGAATTTCTTCTTCATGGGTCCGGGCACGCTCTACGTGGGCAAGCGCAAGGCCCTCGGAGCGGTGCTGACGCTGGGAGCGATCGCGCTCACCTACGTCGAGCTCAGCATTCAGACGCAGGCGCCGGCGCTGTACCCGATCATGTTCGGAGCGGTGTTCCTCATGAACACCTTCTTCGCGATCGACGGCTTTCAGGAAGCGAAGGCCGTCAACGCCGCGGCGAAGTGATCAGAGATCGAAGCCGAGGCCGACCTTGATCCACGGGTACCCGGCCTCGGCGCGGAAGCTCACCTTCTCGCTGAACTTGTAGATGAGGCCCAGGTTGCCGATCGGCGACGCGCTGACGTAGCCGCGGCAGATGCCGTTGCCGTTGCACGTGTACGGCACGGGGTTGAACTCGATCACCACGCCGGCCTTCGCGTACGCGGAGAACTTCGAGGTGAAGTGGAACTGCCAGTACACCTCCACCGGCAAACCGATGGTCGGGTAGAAGTACGCGCCGAGCACGCCGCTCAAGTCAGCGCCGAACTCGATGCCGAACGAGTCGTTCACGGGCGGGATGAAGCCGTCGTGAAGAATCGGAATCAGGAAGCGGCCGCCGACGCCGAAAGGAAAGCCGTAATAGTAGTAGCCGTACGGGAACCCGACGAAGACGGAGATCATCATGTTCCGCTTCTGCGGGTTGCGATCGAGCAGCGCTCCACTCTGGCGGAAGGTCGCGCTGCTCGGCGTGTCGCTCCCGCCGCTGGGCTTGTCATCAGCGAGCACGGGGAGCGACGACAACGCGAGGGCCAGAGTGGCGAAGCGGAGCATGTCTCAAGATACGGATGGGCCTTCGCTGGTGGCAAAATAATCTCTCCCCATGGTTCGCGTGCTCGTCTCAGCCTGCCTGCTCGGAGACGCCGTGCGGCACGACGGAAAGTCCAAGCGCGTTCACCACCCGGTGCTCGAGACGTGGCTCGCGGAAGGTCGCGTCGTTCGCGTGTGCCCCGAACTGCTCGGCGGGCTGGGCGTGCCGCGTCCTCCAGCGGAGCGCGTCGGCGATCGCGTGGTGACCAACGCAGGCGTCGACGTCACGAAACAGTTCGAGCTCGGCGCGCAGGCCGCCCTGGCGTTGGTGAAGGAGCACGGCGTGAAGCTCGCGGTGCTCAAGGAATTCTCTCCCTCGTGCGGCAGCGCGCAGATCAACGACGGCACGTTCAGCAAGACGCGCATCGTCGGCTCAGGCGTGACCACCACCCTGCTCCGCGCGCACGGAGTGCAGGTCTTCAGCGAGCTGCAGTGGGATGAGGCCGCCGCGGCGCTCGGCGAGTAGCGTGCGCCGGCATGCGCTACGAATTCCGCGAGGGGACGTCGAGCAAGTTCTGGGAAGTGAAGATCGACGGAACATCCGTCACCACGACGTGGGGCCGCATCGGCACGCCAGGCCAGTCGAAGACGAAGACCTTCGTCGATGCCGCGGCCGCGAAGCGCGAACACGACACGCTGGTCGGAGAGAAGACACGCAAGGGCTACCTGCTCGTCGGCGGAGCCGCGGTTCCCGCTGAGAAGAAGGCTGCGAAACCGAAGACCGCTGCGCCCACGAAGCCCGTCGACGCGCGCGACGAGAAGCTCGAGAGCGCCATCCTCGCCGATCGATCGAGCGACAAAGCCTGGCTCGTCTACGCCGATTTCCTGCAGGACCAGGGCGACCCACGTGGGGAGCTCGCCGCGCTCCAGTCGACGCCCGGCGACGCGAAGCTGACGAAGGCCGCCAACAAGCTGCTGTGGGACAGGCGATCGATCTTCTTCGGCCCCCTGGCACCGATGCTGCGACCGCTGAGCGAGAAGGGCTGGCGCGCCGTCACCGCGACCTGGCGCTACGGATTCATGGACACGCTGCGGCTGTCTGCCGCGGGTGGCGAGTCGTCGACGTCGATGATCAAGAAGGGGAAGAAGCCCAACGTGCTCCTGGCGAGCCTCGGTCATCCAGCCGCCGCGGAAGAGTTCGCCTCGCGCAAGCTCCCCGAGCGCTTCAAGGCGATGCCGACGTATTCCTACGACGCGAAGTTCGACAAACACTGCACGCTCTTCAAGCGCCACGTCGAAGAGAAGCTCCCGAAGGCGCTCGACAACGCTGCCCACAAGGTCGTCGACAAGCTGCAAGACGTGGCGCTGTACGCTCTGCCCGTCAAGGCCGGCGGCGGCGTGCTCAGCGGCTTTCACGCCTCGGCGACGCTGGAAGAAGTGCGCGCGTCGTTCGAGGCCGACGGCTTCGACGTGACGCTGATCGACGAGATCCATTCCAGCATTCCCGATGTCGACGAAGTCGCCGAGCTCGTGCCGCTGATCCCGAAGGTCGCGTCGGCGCGCTTGCTGCGAGAGCTCACGCTCGGCAGCGCGGGGGGCGACGGCGGCGATTTCAGCTTCGCCTCGGCGATCAAGGCGCTGATCAAGATCGCGCCTTCGCTCCAATCACTGGAGCGCCTCTTCATCGGCGACTTCACGTACGAAGACTCGGAGATCTCGTGGTCGTCGCTGGGCAACGCCGGCGGGCTCTACGCGGCGTTCCCGAACTTGAAGTCGCTGACGCTGCGCGCAGGAAAGATGACGCTGGGCACCATCGCGCACGAGCAGCTCGAGTCGCTCGAGGTGATCACCGGTGGCCTCGCGCGCCAATCGCTCGACAGCATCGCGAAGGCGAAGTTGCCGAAGCTGAGCAGCCTCTCGGTGTGGACCGGTGACGGCGACTACGGCGGCACGTGTCGCCAGCAAGATCTCGAGGCGCTGCTCGAGAGCCCGGTGCTGGCAAACGTGAAGCACCTCGGCATCAAGAACTGCGAGTTCGGAGACGAGGTCGTCGCGCTGCTGGCGAAGTCGAAGGTGCTCGCGCGTCTCGAGACGCTCGACGTGTCGAAGAGCCACCTCACGCAGAAGACCGTCGACAGCATCACCGCCAACGCGAAGGTGTTCTCGAAGCTGAAGAAGCTCGACGTGTCGGACAGCATCTTGCCGAAGGGTTCGGACAAGAAGCTGAAGGCCGTGGTGAGCGGGCTCGAGTATGGCAAGCAGGAGCCCCAGTGGTGGGGGCTCGCTGAAGAGATGCGCTACGTATCGCTCGGCGAGTGAGGCGCGCGCTCAGTTCTTCTGCGGCAGGTGGTTCACCACGCGCGCGGTGACGCCACCCTGAGAGAGCGCCATCGAGATGAACGCCGCCTCGGCGTGCGTGCCCTCGAACGCGACCGCGGGAACCTTCGCGAGCTTCTTCTTCGCGTCGGCTTCCGGCACGCCCAGCCCCTTCACCAGCAGCGCGAGCACCTTCGGCACCTGCTTCGCGTCGTCGATCCACACCTCGGCGCGGCCCGACTGCCCGAGGATCGCCTTGCGCACACCGATCGCCGGGAGCCCTGCTCCGCCGGTCTCGAAGCCGTGACCACACTCGCACGCGAAGACCTCGAACCACTTCAACTGGCCGTCAGCGATCTCCTGACGGACCTCGAGGTAGTGGTTCTTCCGGCACGTCGCGCAGACGGAAGGAATGCGTGCTGTCGAAGCTCCCAAGGGGCGACGAGTATTCTCCCGACCTTTGAGAAAACAAAGTGGAGCGTTCGCGCCGCGCTGCTGAGGCTGGACGCCTCGTTCTCGCGGTCGTGAGTCATTTCGCGGGGGAAGGTCGCGCACACCGGTTGCTCTCCGTTGCAGTCCACGGAGGGAAAGCTCATGGAAGGCGACTGGTTGAACGAGGAAACGGTGACGGCTCCGACGAGTGAGCGCGGCATCGATGAGATCAAACGCAGACTGCTGCGTGTCGGCGCGTCGTCGTTGAGCAACGCGGAGCTCGTCTCGCTGTTGCTCGATCACGACGAGACGAAGCGCGGCGCGGAGTTGATGAGCGATGGCCTGCGCGCGTTGATGGCGGAGCCGCCGGAGTCGCTCATCGAGTACCGCGCGCTGAGCGCCACCGAGTCAGCGCGCGTGCAGGCGGCGGCCGAGCTCGCGCGGCGCGTTCACGACGGAACCGATGATCGACCGAAGCTCGCCACGCCGCAGGCGATCTACGAGTGGGCGCGCAAGCGCTTCGGAGCCGCGCGCAAGGAAGAGGTCCACGTGTTGTGCATGACGAGCCGCA
>JAEUJS010000576.1 GCA_016792935.1 Archangium sp.
CACCGAGCCTTCGTCTCCGGAACGCCTGACGCGCGGCACACCGCCAGCGTCCTTGCAGACGGTGATGTCCTTCTGCAGCGCACGCAGCCGCTTCGAGAGCTTCATCGCGGTCTTGCCCTCGGGCGTCTCGAAGGTCTGGAAGTGACGGTTGCGCGAGAGCGGGGTGCCCTCATCGAACAGCCGCATCACCAACTTCCGAACGAACGGATCCACTGAGGCGCATTGTACGCGGGGTGATCTACGCTCCGCAGCGATGAAGCGAACCGCTGCCGTCCTCGCCGCGCTGGCCGTTTTCACGGGATGTGAAGAACCTGCCCAGGCGGAAGCGCGCAAGAAGGTGCAGTCCACCATCGACTACGCCGCGCACGGTCGTGCCGAGCTGAGCGCCGGCCGCCCCGAGCAAGCCGTCATCGAATTCAAGAAGGCGATCAACGTCACGCCCGAAGACGTCAGCCTCTATCTGATGCTCGCCGACGCGTACCGGCTCTCGGGCAACGAAGCGGCCGCCGCGTTGACGCTCAAACAAGCCGAGTCGGTCAGCGGTACTCAGGACCCTTCGATTCGCCGTCAGCGCGCGGAATTGCTTCGCAAGATGCACCAGACCAAGGCGGCGATCGTCGAGCTGATCGCGCTGCGTGACGAAGATCTCCTCACCGATCCCGAGATCCTCGATCTCGCCAAGCTGCTCGCGCACCGCCAGCGCATCGACGAGGCGTTCAAGACGCTCGAGCGGATTCAGCTGCGCTCGCCCGACGATCCCGAAGCGAAGGTCTGCGAAGCCGAGATCCTCTTCGTGAAGGGCGATGAAGTCGTGGCCGCGAAGATCATCGATCGCCTGCTCACCGAGAACCCCGGCCTCACCAGCGCTCGCCTCGTGCGCGCTCGCTACTTCTTCAACGCGCGTGAGCTCGCTCAGGCCGAGCAGGATCTCGCGATGATCGACGCCAAGGACGCCAAGCGCGAAGACGTGCTCGCGCTGCGCGCGCTGGTCTTGAATGAGCTCGGTCGCTCGGAAGAAGCCGCCGCGCTCCTCGAAGAGCTGGTGAACGAGAACCCGAAGGACGCCGAAGTGCTCGCGCTCCTCGCCGAGACGCGCCTCGAGCAGGGCAAGGCCGGAGAAGCGCAGATGCTGGTCGACAAGGTGCTCGCCATGGAACCGCGTTGGGCCCGGGCGCTCTACGTCCGTGGCCGCGCCGTCGAGATGCAGGACCGCCTCGAAGACGCGTTGAACGACTACCAGTCTGCGCTGCTGACCGATTCGACCTTCGCTCCGGCGCTCAAGCGGATCTGGCGCGTGCAGATGCGCCTCAACAACAAGCCCGAGTCGATCGCCGCGCTCGAGCAGTTGTTCCTGCAGAACGAGATCGACTCCGAGGAGAAGGTGCAGCTCGCGAAGTACTACGCCGAGACCTGGGCCAACGTGGATCGCGGCGAGAAGCTGATCAACGAGGCGCTCAAGAAGGACCCGACGAACAAGGAATACCTCGCGATCAAGGCGAAGCTGACCAAGGGCGCCGTCGGGCTCGGGAAGAAGAAGCCGAACACCGGTGGCATCCAGATCATCAAGGGCGGTCGGCGCTAACCGAGCAATGCAGCCGCGCGCTGCACTGCCTTCTCAGCCCGCTTCTTCGCTTCCTTCGGTCCGACGCCCACGATCAGCAGACGCTCGGCGCTCAGGTACTTCCGCGCGATCGCGCGCAGGTCGGACACCTTCAACGCGCGCAGCTCAGCCTTCTTGCGATCGAACGACTCCGCGGGACGGAAGAGCTCGACGCCGCCGAACCAGCCGCACAATTCCCCCGGAGAGTCCTGCAGGAAGTCGAGGTGCATCGCGAACCGCGTCTGCGCGCGCTTGAGTTCCTCGGCGCTGATCTTTCCCGCCCGCAGCGTGGCGAGCGTCTTCAAGACCTCTTCGATCAACCGGCCCAGGTTCTCCGGAGCACACGCGCCATCGATCTCGAACGTGCCCGCGTCGTGGAAGGTCTCGATCATCGCTCCGACCGAGTACGCGAGCCCGCGCTTCTCGACGATGTTGTACGGCAGCCGCGACGACAGCCCGTCATCGAGCACGCGCCGCAAGAGATTGAGCGCCGGCGCATCGGGATGATCTTCCGCGACGGTGGGGAAGCACAGCCTGAACTCGACCTGTGCTTCTTCGAGCGCCGTGTATTCCACGCGAGGACCGCTCACCGAAACGGCCGGCGCCTCTTCACTGAGCCGCAGCCCACTCGGCACGTGACGAAACGCCTTCTTCACCGAAGGCATCACCGCGCGATGGGACAGGGGACCACTCACCGACACCACCATGTTCCCCGCGACGTACGCGCGCTCGAAGTGCCGCTTCACCTGCCGCAACGTCAGCCCCCGCACCGATTCCGGAGTGCCCGCGATCTTCATCGCCAGCGGGTGCTGCTCGAACAGCGCGCGCTTGCAGAGGTTGTCGAGATCGACGTCGCGGCCCTTCTCGTCGACTTCATCGAGCATCTCCTCGAGCACGATGCGCTTCTCGGTCTCGAGGTGGGTGAGCTTCGGTCGCGTCAACATGTCGCCCAGGATCTCGAGCGAGACCCCGACTCCGTCCACGTGCGTCGGCGTGTAGAAGCACGACGAGTCGCGCATCGTCACCGCGTTCAGATTTCCGCCCTGCGCCTCGACCGCCGCGTTCATGCGCACCGAATCGGGAAAGCGCGTGCTCCCGCGGAAGAACAGGTGCTCGAGCAGATGGCTGACGCCGTTCGTCTCCAGCGACTCGTGACGGCTGCCGACGCGCACGTACACCGCGCACATCACCGAGTGGAGATGCGGCGTCTCCACCGTCACCACGGTCAACCCACTGGGCAACACTTCACGACGAACGGCGAACGAAGAAGATCTCAAGGCGCGCGCGGGAAACTCAAAAGGAACGTGGTGCCCACGCCCACCTCGCTCTCGACCGAGATGGTGCCGCCGTGGGCTTCGATGATCTGACGCGAGAGCGGAAGACCGAGGCCCGTGCCGCCCTGCTTGGTGGTGAAGAACGGCTCGAACAACTTCTCGCGCACGTCGGGGGGAATTCCAGCGCCCGTGTCCTTCACGCGCACCTCGAGCCGGGTGTCCTTCGAGGTGGCTTCGACGGTCAACGTGCCGCCGGCCGCCATCGCCTCGCGCGCGTTGCGAATGAGGTTGAGCAACACCTGCCGCAGCTGTCCCTCGTCCGCCGAGATCGGGAGCGACTCGGTTCCGAGCCGCGACTCGATCTTCAACCCCGCGCGTTCCAGCTCTTCCTTCGCGAAGCCGAGCACGTCTTCGACGATCTTCCGCAGATCCTCGGGGCGCTTCGCCGGAGTCGGCAGGCGCGCGAGCCGCAGATAGTCCTCGGTGATCTCGGTGAGTCGATCGACCTCGCGCATCACGGACGCGAGCAGGTGCGTGGCCTCGCGCGCCTCGTCGGCGGTCTTGAAGGTGAACGAGCCGCTCCCGACCTGATCCTGCAACATCTCGACGTTGAGGCCGATCGACGAGAGCGGATTGCGGATCTCGTGTGCCACCTGTGCAGACACGCGGCCGACGGCGGCCAGACGTTCGGCGCGCAACAACTCCTGCTGCTTCTGTTGGAGCTGGGCTTCACGTTCTCGCAGCGCCTTGGCCATGGCGTCGAACTCGCGCGCCAGCACGGCGATCTCGTCTTCGCCCTTGGCGTCGATGGTCGCCGCGAAGTCACCGCGCCGAATGCGCGACACGGCGTCGATCAACGTGCGCACCGGCCGCAGCGAGCGCGCCGCGAGTCCAGTCGCGAGCAGCCCGACGCCGATCGCCACCACGGGCAACAAGATGATCGCCACGCCCGTGCGCCGCTCGCGTTCCTGCGTGAGCCGCACGTGATCGCGAATGCGCGACTCGAGCGATCCATGGAGCAGGCGAATGCTCGCCAACAACGCCTTCTCGGTCAGCTGCAGCCGATCGAGCGCCGCGCCCGCGCGTTCGATGTCGAGGGTGGGGCTCTCGAAGAGAAGGAACGTCGCGTCCGACGCCGCTTCGTATTCCGCGAAGCGCATCTCGAGCTCGGTGAGCCGCTTCGACACGTCGGCGACGAAGGGCCGCTCACTCTCCGGAGCCCACTTCACGACCTCGGCGGCGAGCGCCTTTCCCTTCGTGAGATACGTCGCCATCGAGCCCGGGAAGTACAGCCGCGCGAGCCGAGTGAGCCCCTTGCGCGTCTCCAGGGACGGCTCGTCACGCAGCCGCGCGTTGTCTCGCGCCTGACTCGCCTGCAGGTTCTCGATCAACACCACCGTCTGCGAGAGCTCGAGGTACCCCTCGGACACCAGTCGCATCTCGAGCTGGTTCTGCCGCAACGTCAGCACCGAAAAGCCCGAGACGGCCCCGAAGGTGACCAGCACCACCGCGTAACCAAGGAAAATTCGGGTGGTGAGCGAGAGCTTCAAGGGAGGTGTTGAGTTTGACCGCACGCGGAAAGAACCACTATGGTCCCGACCGGCTAACCATTTGTTTTATCAGCCAATTCCAAACATGTCCCGTTCGAATCAGTTGCCAGTTCCGTCCAGGTGGGCCGTGTGCGCCGCGGTCGCGTTGTTCAGCTTGTGCGCGCACGCGCAGATCAAAGCGAAGGTCGTCGTCGTTCCGTTCGCCGCTGGCGATGGAGCGAGCGCCACGGCTTCCGGAAAGTTCAACGCGCTCTTCGTCGAGGAGTTGAAGACGCGCAGCGACGTGCTCGAAGTGATGCCGAACCCGGCGACGAAGGCCGCGGCGCCTGCTCCGACACCGACGAGCGCGCCGAGTGGCGGCGGAGGCAAAGCGCCGAGCGCCGAAGCCACGGCCGCGATGGATGGCGGCAAGAAGGCGTTCGACGATCTCCGCTTCGAAGACGCGGTGACGAGCTTGAAGAAGGGCATCGAGCTGATGCTCGCGGATCCCGCGACCGCTGATTACGAGGGCGTGACTGACGCGTACGTGAAGCTCGCCGCCGCCGCGTTCCGCATGGGCGAAGAGAAGGACGCGAAGACGGCGCTGCTCGATCTCGCGCGGTTCTCTCCGAGCTACGTGATGCCACCGGGTTTCCCGCCGGTGTTCCAGCGCGAGTTCGAGAAGGCCAAGAAGCGCCTCGAGAAGCAACCGAAGGGCACCATCTCGATCGAAGGTCCTCCGGGCTCGACGGCGTACGTCGATGGCCGCGATCTCGGCATGGTGCCGGTGCTCGAGGAGAACGTCCCCGCGGGCGCGCACTACGTGAAGGTCGAAGGCGGCAAGACCGATCGCTTCGGCCAGGTGGTGCAGGTGAACAACGGCGTGGTGAAGGTGAAGGCCAGCTTCGGCTCGAGCGAAGGCGGAGCGCGCTCGGTGATCAAGAAGGACACCGGCGGCGTCGCTGATCCCGCCATCACCGCGACGGTCGACAACGAGACCCAGAATCGAATCATCGCGTACGCCAGGGCGGCGAACGCCGACTACGCCTTCATCGGCTACGTGTACAAGACGAGCGACAGTCAGCTCACCGCCGGCACCGCGCTGTTCAGCGTGAAGAAGTCGCAGTTCGCGACGCTGACTCCGGTCTCGTTCGACACCGACGTGCTCACTGCGAATACGGAAGCGTTCAAGCTCGCTGACGAGCTGTCGAAGAAGCTGATGGCGCTCGGCACGCCGGCGCCGCTGCCGATCAACCTCGCGATGAAGCCGAAGACCGCTGGCACGAGCGGCAACACGGTGGCGAAGACCGACAAGCCGATCAACGACGACGTGGGAGACACCACCGGCCCGAAGTCGGGCGGGGGCAAGGTGGTGTTGATCCCGAACTCCGGCAAGAAGGACCCGGAGGTGGTGGTCGACCCCGAAGTGACGGACCCTCCGCCGGGCGGCAAGGTGGTCGAAGGAAAGCCGATCTGGCCGTGGATTCTCGTCGGCGTGGTGGTAGCCGCCGGTGCGGGCGTCGGAATCGGCGTCGGAGTGGCTGAAGCAACGCGGCCGGTGACCGGAACGGTGACTGCAACGTGGTGACCTCGATCAAGAAGTCAGTGCTGTTCCTGCTGGTGCTCGTTCTCGGCGGCTGCGGCCCAAAAGAAGTGAAGTACGCCGTGCAGATCGTCACGCAGAGCTGTGATCCCGCCTCGAATCCGTTCGAAGGCGTCCAGTTCCTCCGCGTGAAGGTCACCGGCGAGAACATGGAAGCGAAGGTCGCGATCTCGGCGGCCAACACCGCAACTCCGGAGATCAAGATCCCCGAGATCCCCGCTGGCAACGGCCGGGTGATCGAAGTGCGCGCCTACGACGCCGAGCCGAGTGGAGGAGGGCGCGTGGTCTCGATCGGCCGCTCTCCGTCGTTCGACGTGCCCGACGTGGTGCCGGAAGATCTGATGGGCGGGTCGATCAAGATCAACGTGATCTTGCGCAAGGTGAACGCCTTCTCGCCGATCGTCAGCGCGGCGGCTCCGACGCAGTGCCAGGGTCTGCGCGTCAACCGCGCGGGTCACACGGCGACGCTGCTCAAGAACGGCAAGGTCTTCATCGCCGGCGGCTGGAACTACAAGCAGGGCAGCGCCGAACAGAAGGCGCTCGCCGACACCGAGATCTTCAACCCCGGCACCGGCGCGTTCGAGGTCAGCAAGGCGATCTCGATCACCTCGCAGGGAGCGGTCTACGAATTGCCGCGCGCGTTCCACACCGCGACGCTGCTCCCGAGCGGGCAGGTGATGTTGTGGGGTGGCGAGACGTACTCCGGCGGCACCAACAACAACGTCAGCGTGATCTCGACGATCCTCTTCTACGACGCCGAGGTCGATGACTACGGCGCGATCGGCCCGCGCATGCCGGCGGCGATCGCGCGCTCACGTCACGCCGCGGCCGTCGATGCGAACGGCAAGGTGCTCGTCGTCGGAGGCATCACGCGCAAGTCGTCGATCGTCCCGGTTGATGAAGTCGAGTGGCTCGATCCCGCGACCAACCTCTACAAGATCGTCGACGGCGTCACGATGCCGCGCCTCGAGCCGGTGGTGATGCCGGTGAAGAAGGGTGAGTTCATCGCGGTGGCTGGTGGCACCGACGGCACGGCGATGAAGACCGACGTCGCGTTCTTCAAGTTCGCGGCGGGCACGTTCGGGCAGCAGTCGCTGGCGAATCCTCCGATGTTGCCGATGTCGGGTCGTCGCGCGGCCGCTGGAGCGCTCATTCGCGACGGCGCCGATCTCATTCTGCTCGGCGGTTACTCGAGCCCGAACATGGTGATGCCGCTCGCGTCGAGCGACGTGTTGAACGCGGCAGCGGCGACGATTGGTCCGGGCCCAGACGTGCGCACGGCGCGCGGTGAGATGTGCGCGGTGACGCTGGCCGATGGAACGGTGATGGCGATTGGTGGCCGCACGTCTGATTCCGGTGCGCCTCCGCGATCAGATGCGACTGTCGTGGCGATCTCGACGTCAGCGAGCGGGAGCGTGAGCAGCATCGGCGCGCCCAACCTGCCGAAGGGTCGCTACAGCCACACCTGCACCGCGTTGGCGGACGGCACAGTGCTGGTGACGGGCGGCATCAACGAGACGACGACCGGCAGCAAAGAAGTGCTGCAGGACGCGTACATCTTCACGCCCACGCCTCCGCCCGAGGAGTGAGCTAGCGCGCTCCCTTGCGCGCGCGGACTCTGGCGATCGCTTCGGTTTCCTCGCGCGCGCGACGCTCATCGCCCAGCGCGAGGGCCAACGCAGGGGACCAGATTTTCGCCTCGGCGTGACTGGCCAATAGTTGCGCGAGCGCTCGGTCGCTCTTCCCAAGCTCGATGCGCCGATCGAGGCACAGCTTTCCTTCGACGAGTCCGGTGGCGGCTGACGCGCCGTGTTCGTGTTGCGGCGCGAGCGCGTCGGCACACTTGGCACAGAGCAGCTCGAGCGACTCGGTGTGCGTCTCGATGGCGGCATCGCCCGGAAGATCGAAGCCGAGGCGGCTCAACAGCTCGCGCTCGGGCTGCACGCCGACAAAAGGAAAGATGTCCCAACCTCGACCGGCTTCCTTGAGCGTCGCGAGCTGGGGAAAGACGTGCACGCGTCGCTCACCGACGGTCTGCTCTCCAATCGGCGCGCCGTCGAAGAGCACGAGGCTGCCGAAGTCGACGCCGACCGGGTGGAACGTCGCGTTGCGAACCCGACCGTGACAGGGACTCAGGCGTTCGACCCACACCGTCTCTTCGAGCCCGGGATCGTCGGTCGCCGCATCGCTTGCAGCGAGTGGACGCTCAGCGAGTCGAACCTTGACCATTCCGAAGTCGCCGTGCGGCAAGCCAGCGTCGCCCAGCGCCAGGTCCATCTCCAGCGTGCGCCAGACATTCTGAGCGACTGAACCCATGCCAGCGCCTGTCGCACAGATGCCGAGGTTCCAGTGCACCGCCTCGCTCGCGTTTCCGGCGGCGAGCGCTCGCTGATTGAGCTCAACGCCTTCGGCAAAGCGGCCGCGCGTCTTCATGAACAGTCCAAAGTCGTACAGCTCGGCGGGATGATCTGGTTCGAGCGCCAGCAGCTGCCGATGTATGCGTTCACACAGTGCATCGGCTGCTCGTCCACGCAGACGCGCGATCGCAGACAGCGCCTGTCCGATCGCGAAGTGGTGCTTCGGGTCACGTTCCGCGTCGAAGAGTCTCCCGAGGCTTTCGAGGAGCCGCTCGAAGAAGGGGTGTGCGACTGGCGCGGCGTTCAGAAACCGCATGTCGACGAACGCTTCGGCGTTCCCGCCAAACGTCATGACCACCGCCAGATCGTCCTTCCACCGATCGAGCACCTTCGCTGCGACGTCGAGGCGCCGCTCGCGAGCCAGCGCCCGGTTCGTCAACGACCATGCGAACCAGGCCGCGGCTTCGACGTCGTCGGCCCACGCCAGCTCGAGCGGAGCCAACGCCTGCCACGCTGCTTCCTCGTTCGGCGCTGCGCGACTCGCGTCGACCGCTGATTTCGCTTCTGGCTCGCTGATCACTCGCCGTGCCCGTGGCGCATCAGCTTGCTCAGCCACGCCGCGAACTCGGCATTGCTCGGTACGCGCCGCGGGCCGCGATCCACAGGGGTCGGAGCGACCATCAGCGGCTGCGTCGGCTTGAGCGGGAAGTCGTCGTACGCACCGCTGCCATCGGCATCGACGAGGATCGCGTTGGTGATCGCCCAACCGCGTGAGCCCGAGGCGTTGCAGATGCCCCCGCTGCAGCTCACGCCATCCCACGCCATGGGCACCAGGGTTCGCGTCGCGCTCGACGATCGCGCCGCCGCCACGAACCAGGTGTCGGTCGTCGCCGTGACGTCGAACGTCTCGCGCACGTGCACGCGGCGCGCGTTGAAGCCGTTCAGGCCCGGCACCGCCTCGAGCGGCAACATCGTCGGGTCGTAGGTCTTTCGCAGCGCGGCCTGCACCGGCTTGAGCGTCGAGTTCGCCTCGCCGTTGAGCGCCTCGCGGCCATCGACGTGGGTGTGGATCTCGATCGAGTCGAACTGCATCCACTCCGGGGCCTGCACGTCCACCGTCAGGCGCAGAGACGTGCCGCTCGCGATCGACACCGTGTCTCCGATCTCGAACACCGGCCCGCTCGGCATGCCCATGGAATCGAGCTTCTGCGCCGTCATCACGATGTACGGCCCGCTCGAGAACGTCGCCCGCCGCGCGCGCATCGCGTCAGCGAAGCCAGACGAAGTGAACTGCGCGGGCGTATCGACTCCGAGGCGCACCCACGTGCGGCCGTAACCGCCGACGACGTTGTACGTGGAGTGCGTGTCGCTGACGCCGCTCGCCACCTTGAGCCAGCCGCGCGACATGAACGTCATCCAGTCGTTGATCACGCTCGTGCTCGGGCTGGTGCCGTTCATCACCTCGATCACATCGAAGGACGGGTCGAAGAGCTTCGAATCCATCGGAGTCGCTGCCGGATTCGCTTCCTGCCGGAACTGCGCGGGATCGGCATGGGAGACACCTGTCGCCGTATCCACCTTGAGCATCGTCAGCGAGCCGCCGGGCGTTCC
>JAEUJS010000655.1 GCA_016792935.1 Archangium sp.
TGGCGGTCTCGAGTCGATGTTGGTGGTCGAGCTCGACGCGACGGAAGGCGGCACCGCGCAGAGCGGGCAGAACCAAACCACCGCGTTTCCTTGGGGCGCGCACTATCTCCCGGCGCCGCTGAGCGACGTGGGCCCCGTTCCGAAATTGCTGCGACAGCTCGGCGTGATGACTGGCGTTGATGACGACGGCGCTCCGCGGTTCGCGGAAGAGGTGCTGATTCACGAGCCCGAGGAGCGGCTCTTCTACAAAGGCCAGTGGTACGAGGGCCTGTATCTGCGAGCGGGCGCGAGTGAAGACGACTTGCTCCAGCTCAAGCGCTTCGAGTCAACCATGCAGGAGTTCGCGAGCGCGCGCGACGCGAAGGGACGACGTGCGTTCGCGGTGCCGCTCGAATTGGGCAGCGATGACGCGGAGTGGACGTCGCTCGATTCGATGTCGATGGCGGCATGGCTCGCGCGCGAGGGCTTCACGTCGCCGCGACTCAAGTGGTTGGTCGATTACGCGTGCCGCGATGACTACGGCGCCGCAGCGGAGGAGACCAGCGCGTGGGCGGGCCTCTGGTACTTCTGCGCGCGGCAGACGGGCACCAAATCAGCAGACAAGTCTGCTGGGGGAAGCGAGAAGAACGAGGGCTATCTGTCGTGGCCCGAGGGAAATGGACGGCTGATCAGCGCGCTGCGTGCGTCGCTCCGAGTTGATCAGGTGAAGAAGAATGTGGTGGTGCACACCGTCGCTCCGCTCGAAGGCGGGTGGTTGGCGCACGGCTTCGATGTCGTCGCGAAGAGTCCGGTTCGCATCGAGGCGAAGCAGGTGGTGCTGGCGACTCCGCGGCACGTGGCGGGGCGCGTCGTCGAGCCATGGCGTCGCGAACGTCCGGAGTATCTCTCGAAGTTCGTGAGCGGGCCGTGGGCGGTGGCCAACGTGACGCTGAAGTCCGCTCCAGTCGGGCGTGGGTTCCCGCTCGCCTGGGACAACGTGCTCTACGAGTCGAAGTCGCTCGGGTACGTGATGGCGACGCATCAATCGCCGCGCGCGCTGCCCGCGGGTCCCACCGTGGCGACCTGGTACTTCCCCATCGTCGATGCCGATGTGCGGGCCGCGCGGGAGAAGTTGTTGAGCGCGACGTTCGAAGATTGGCGCGCGGTGGTGCTGGCGGATTTGGTGCCCGCGCATCTGGGCATGGAGAAGCAGGTCGAGCGCATCGACGTGATGCGGTGGGGGCACGCGATGGTGCGGCCGGTGCCGGGCTTCATCTGGGGCTCAGCGCGTCGCGAGGCGCAGGTTCCGCTCAACGGTTCGCTGCACTTCGCACACTCGGATTTGGGCGGCCTCGCGCTGTTCGAAGAGGCGAACTGGCACGGCGTGCGCGCGGCAGAAGCAGTGCTGACTGCGCTGGGGCGAACGTCGGCTTCGTGGCTGTGAAGCAGTGGCGCGTTGCCGCGCTCACCGCTCACTTCTCCTTCTTCACCGAGGGCGTCGTCTTCATCGCATCGATGACGGACATCACCTGAGCGACCGCGGCAGGCAACGCGTCACCTGAGCCGCCGATGTTCACGCTCTTCAGCTCGTTGGGCTTCGGCATCTTCTCGAGCATCGCGGGCATCGCTTCCAGCACGCGCGCCTGAAGACCCGCCGCAGTGAGCCCGTTCTCGACCGCCTGCGCGAGCGCGAGCGCTTCGGTGTCGTGCTTCGCCTTCTCGAGCGCGGACGCAGCCTTCGCGACCTCCATCGCCAACTTCGCGTCGAGCACACGCTTCTCAGCCGCGAGCGCCGCGTCGCTCTTCGCCTGCTGGAACGCGACGTCGGCCGTGTGGCGCTGCTTCTCGAGCTCGAGGTTCTTCAAGTGCGTGGTCGTCGTCTCGATCGCCAACGCGCGCGCCGATTCCTGCTCGGTCTTCGAACGCCGCGTGCGCTCGGCCTGATCTCGATCGAACGTCTCGGCCGCCGCCTGCGCCTTGAGCACCGCGAGCTCTCGTTCCGTCGCGACGCGCGCCGTCTCACTGCGCTGCGACTGCTCGAGCTCGCGCTGCGTGACCGCCTCTTCCGATTCGATCTCCGCCAGCCGCGCGATGCGCGCGCGCTCGGCACGGAAGGGCTTCTGCAAGCTCTCCCAGAGCTGGCTCGAGCTGACGACTGCTTCCTTCACCTGCACCGTGACGATGCGCAGGCCGAGCCCCTTGTCCGTACCACCCGCTCCTTCGGCGACGCTGCGCAGACGCGCGGTGAGCTCTTCGATGATGGGCTGCTTGTCGTCGAGCACCGAGTCCATGCTCATGGTGGCGACCTTGTCCTTGATGGCCGCTTCCGCCTGTTCCTTGAGCTGCAGGTTCACCACCCGCATCGGGTCTTCGACGTCGCTGAAGTCGAGCTTCTTGTACGCGGTGCCGATGTCCTGAACGATCCACTGCACGTAGCCCTGCACGAGCACGCCCTGACGCTCGCGGCAGATGCAGCGCGCGTTGATCAGAATGGTCTGCATCGCGCCCGGCACCACCAGGAACGCATCGGTGTACGGGTTGTACGGAAACGAAACGCCGAGCCCGAGGTGGAGCGGCTCCGCGACGCCGCGACGCGTGTGCACCACGTACGCGTTGGGAGGCACCACCACCGTCTTCCACCGCCACCAACCCGTGATGCGCACTTCGACCGCGCTGCTCCCGCCGCCACCACCGCCACCGCCACCGAAGTCTTCCTGCGCGGGAACACCGCCCGTCGCCATGCGCTGACGCGCCGGCATCGCCGCCTGTGCAGCCATCGGCGCCGGCATCTTGCGAACACGCAGGTTCTGCTCGAGCGCCTGCTGCTGCTGCACGACTTCATTGAGATAGCTGTTCTTTTCGCTGCTCACGTGGGCCCCCTTCGAGTGCGGTCACTCTTGCAACGCACGGCGTCGATGTCTTGTGACACGCGAGGTCGATGCTCCGTTGCGCAGTTCTCCGCGCACGCATGCCTCGCCGTTCGCCCGGTTCGCACTGGCCGGTGGATTGCTGCGCGCGCTGATCATGTTCGCAATCCTCGCGATCGTCCTCGCGCAGTCCACTGTGGAGTGTGACTCACCGGACGCGTGCCTCGAGGCTGCGCGCACCGAGACCAACGCCGAGCGCGCGAAGGAATTCCGTCAACGCGCGGTGGCGCTGAGTGCGCTGCGAGATGCGAAGCGGCGCGCGAACGCGGTGAAGCTGGCGCCGAGCTCGCCGCCGCTGGTCGAGGCGGTGGGGGAAGAAGTGCTCCCTCACCCCGACCCTCTCCCCGAGGGAGAGGGAAATTCTTCTTCTTCCTCTTCGCTCGAGTTGCCTGCGCCCGCTCCGACGGATCCGGAGCCCGCCGTCTCGGTTGTCGAGACGTCCGAGCGTGCACCTCCGACGCGCGTGGGACTCGCGGTGACTGGCGGCATCGAGACTGGACCGCAGCTCGTCACCAACGAGTGGCAAGCCCGGGGACGCGCAGGCATCGGAGCGCGCATCGCGCTCACCGAGCGAAATCCTCCCGGTGAAGAGCTCGAGGCCGTGCCCGCCGCGACGTTTCTCGCGGGCTACGCGGGCCGCATCGCGGACCCCACCGACCACCGCGTCTTCGGCGAAGCGCGCATCGAGCTGCTCGCCGCGCGCCCGCACGGAATGCTCGCTCCGGCCTTCACCGCATACCTCTTGAGCGGAGTCGATCTCCTCGTCGGCGACCCGGGCTTCGGCGCGCAGCCGTATTTCGGCGCAGGCGTCGGGTGGGACGTGAATCCCTTCGCGGGCGCGAAAGGCGAGAAGGGCGGCAAGACCGTCACGCCCGGAAATGTCGCTGGCGGAATCGGCGGCGGCATTCTCAAGGGACTCGGCAGCGCAGGTGGCGGAGGTGCAGGTGCAGCAGCGGCCGTCGTGCTGATTCCCATCGCCATCGTCGCGGTCGCGGTCGTCACGCTCGCGGTCATCGCGTACGTGTGCGTCGGGCGCTTCGAGGTGCGCTACCACCCGTGGACCGCACGCGGATCCCAACCCACGCTCTCGATGCTCTTCGGTTACGGCTTCTGATTTCCGCCCAACGAAGGTAGTCGGCAGGCGTGCTGCGACGCGCCACCCTGCTCTGCCTCACGCTCGTGACGAGTGCGGGCTGCAACATGCTCAAGGGGCCCCCGCGCGACCACGAGTGCCGCTCGACGCTGCGGCAAATCATCGGCCTTCAGAACGCGTACTTCTCCGAGCGAAAGAAGTACTCGATTCACCCCGTCGAAATCGGCTGGGCGCCGTCGCAGGGCAATCGCTACCTCTATCTCTTCGCCTCTGAAGGCCCGCTCACGCGGCGCGATGAGCTCGTGTCGCCGCCGCTCGCGGAATCGGTCGGCTACGGGCCTGACACCAGGAAGCGCGGCGTGCTGCTCGAAGATTTGCTCATCAAGTTCCCGCCAGAGCTCATGACGCAGCTCGGCATCGAGGGGACGTGCCCCGAGTGCAACGTGACCCTGGGCTGTATCGGCAACGTTGATGATGACGCTGAACTCGACGTGTGGACCATCTCGACCAAAGATCGCCCCGAGGCAGCGCGTGGTACGCCCGTGCATCACCTGAAGGACCTTTGAGGCCGGTCATTTTCACAGCGGTGTTGTCGCTCGTCGCGTGCACGAAGGGCACTTCTGCGCCCGCGGTCATCGATGCGGGCGTCGCGCTCGTCGACGACTGCACGTACGACACGAAGCTGGTCGCCGGCATTCCCGGCAGCCCCGGTCACCTCATTGCGTCGGAGCGAAATCCGAACGGAGCGAGCGAGCTGGCGACGTTGATGCGCACCTTCGTGGACGACTGGCGCGCGGCGCGGGTGGCGCTCGATGTCGACGGCGGCAGCCCGGCCGCGGTCTCCCCGAAGTTCCCCACCCACCGCAAGATTCGCTGTTCGTGGCCGACCGACGCAGCCGACCGCAACCCGACCTTCGACGGCTTCGCAAAGAACTATGTGCGCGCGGTGAAGGCGTTCGATGCCCAGCCGGGCCGCGAGAAGTACGAAGGCGTGCTCGACGCGTGCAAGGCGTGCCACGAGGTCTCGTGCGGAGGTCCTCTCGAGGTCATCGAAGGCCTCCGGTGGAAGTGAGCGCTCGCCGCGCGGTGCTCGTGCTGTGGCTCGGGCTCGCCGGTGCAGCGAACGCCGAGACGCCGGGCCCATCGCGCTTCATCGTCTCGCGGTGGGACGTCGCCGATGGGCTGCCGCAGACCTCGGTCACCGCCATCGCGCAAGATGATCGCGGCTTCCTGTGGGTGACGACGTTCGGCGGGCTCGCGCGCTTCGACGGCCGCAGCTTCGTGCGCGTCGACCCACCACACGCGGATCTCGACGGCCACCGCTTCACCTCGCTCGCCTGCGTCGGCAGCTCGGTGTGGGTGGGGACTGATCACGGCCGCCTCTTTCGCTTCGACGACTACGGCGTGCGCGATCCGATCGAGATCTCGCTCCCGGGTGGCTCGTCGGATCCGCTGTGGCAACTGCTCGTCGATGGTCAGCGCATTTTCATCGCCGCGGGCCGTGGCGGCGTGTTGTCGCTCGAGCCTTCCAGCGGGCGCGTCACGCGGCTCGACGAACCTCCGCTCATCGCGCTCTCGCTCGCCATCGATCGCCAACACCGCGTCTGGGCGGCAGGAGATCGCAAGCTGCGCCGCATCGGTGGGCCCGAGGAATATCCCGCGCCCGAGGTCTTCTCGCTGTGGGCCAGCGGAGACAGCATCAACATGTCCACTCGCAGCGCCCGCTTCACGGTGCGTGACGGCGCGTTGATCAAACTGTCCGATCAAGGAGGCCGCACCTTCGAAGACACGCGCCACGCGCAGACCTGGGTGGCCAACGACGAAGGGCTCAGCCTCACCACGGTGCTCGGGCAATACCAGCTCCCGCTCCCCGCTCGCAGAAAGGTCGCGCCCGCGGTGCGCTCGTTCTTCCTCGATGCGAACGACACGTTGTGGCTCGCGAGCGATGACCACGGTCTGTACCGCGTGCGAGATCGCCACGTCGCGACGGTGTCGGAATCCGCGGGCCTCATCGGCGGATCCGCTCTGCTGGTGCACGGGCTGGCCGACGGCTCAGCGCTGATCAGCACGTACTGCCACGGTCTGCAGCGACTCCTTCCCGGGCGTTCGCGCACGGTCACCCGCGTGCCCGGACCGGACGACGACGACTGCGTGTACTCGATGGCGCCTGCCGAGGGCGGCGTGTGGATCACGTTGAGCCGGCGCATCGGTTGGTTCGATGGTGAACGCGTCGTCGAAGTACCGGTGAACGGAGCCACCGAGCCGGTGCTCGCCGAGGTCCGCGCGTTGCTCGCCGATGGAAACAAGCTGTGGATCGGAACGACCTCGGGCATCTCGCTGCTCGAAGGAGACGTGTCGGGCCTGCGCGTCGTGCGCTCGTGGACGCCCGCCGACGGACTTCCGCACGAGTCGGTCTTCGTGCTCGCGCAAGACGGAGCGCAGCTGTTGATCGGTACGCTCCGCGGCGCCGCGCGGCTCGAGCCGTCGACGGGAAAGATCAGCCCGCTCATCACCAGCGGCGACGCGAAGCCCGCGGTGGTGCGCGACTTCCTCGTCGAGCGCGAGTTCATCTGGGTGGCGACGTACGGAGAAGGTCTGGCGCGCGTCGATCGCAGCGGCGCCGCGAAGTGGTTGGTGCGCGATGCGCGCTTCTGTTCGGACGAGCTGTCACGGCTGCTCCGCGTCGATGACGACGTGTGGTTCAACAGCAACCAGGGCGTGTTCCGCGCGACGTTGACCGACCTCGAAGCGGCCGCGCGCGGCGAGCGTCGGCTCTCGTGCCGCTTCGTCGAGTCCGGTGAAGGCAACGGCGGTGGTCAGCCGGCGGGCACACAGCTCGGAGCGCTCGTCGCCTTTCCGACCGTCGAAGGCGTGGCGATGATCGACCCCGACGACCTGCGCCGCACGCGGCCCACGCCTCCACTCTTCCTCGAGCGCGCCGTGGTGGACGCGACCGAGCTCTCCGCGGCGAGCGTCACGTCGGTTCCCTCGGGGCGGCGCGACTTCACGGTGCGCCTGATGACGCCGCCCGGAGCCGATGGCGACCTCGAGGAGCCGCTCGTCGTGTCCACGCTGACGCGCGATGGCGTCGAGAGCGGCAAACACACCGGCGGTCTGTCGGCGAACTACGTCGAGCTGCCTCCCGGCGACTATCTGTTCCGCGCGTGGCGCGAAGGCCCCGGCGGCCGTGGAGAGCCCGTCGAGCTGCGCTTCACGCTCGTGCGTTCCTTCGGCGAGACCCGGCTCGCGCGCGTCGGCGTTCCGTTTCTGATTCTCTCGGTCATCGGGCTCATCCTGCGCTCGTACATCGCGAACGTGCGCAGCCGCGCGCGCGCCCTCGAAGAGCAGCTGCAGCAACGCGAAGAGACCGAGCGCGCGCGGCGTGAACGTGACGAGCTGTACCGCACGGTCTTCGATGGCTCGCCCGGCCCGCTGTTCCTCTTCGACGCGAAGGGCACGCTGCGCGAAGCGAACCCCGCGGCGCAGAAGTTGATGTCGCTCACCGTGCCGCTCGCAGGACTCCCGTTTCTCGACGAGAAGGACCGGCCCGAGTTCTTGAAGATGCTCGCCGAAGCGACGCAGCAACACGCGCGCGTCGAGCTGAGCGTGACGACCGCTCCGGGGACCACCAAGCGGCTGAGCCTCGATGCCGGTCCGCTGAAGTGGAGCGGCGCTTCACACGTGCTGGTCGCCGCCACCGACGTCACCTCTGCGCGTGAAGCCGAAGCGCAGCGCGCTGAGCTGCTCGAGAAGAACGCCAGCGCCCAACGCCTCGAGGGCCTCGGCCGCCTCGCCGCCGGAGTGGCCCACGACTTCAACAACGTGCTCGCCGCGCTGCAGCTGCAGCTCGAAGACCTGAAGTCCTCGAAGAACGACGTCGCGGCGGTGCAGGCGCTCACCGGAGAAATGGAAGAGGCGGTGCGCACGGGCCGCGACCTCACCAGCCGCTTCCTGGTGTTCGGCAAGGGCGACACGCAGGCCAGCACGTTCGAGCTCGACGTCGCGGTGCAGGAATCGAAGCGGCTGTTGACGCGCTTGATGAAGGGCGACGTCACGTTCGAGGTGCAGTGCAACGCTCCGGGCGCGCGCGTGTCGATGCCGCGCGTGCACCTCGATCGCGTGTTGCTCAACCTGGTGCTCAACGCGCGAGATGCGCTCGAGGGCGGCTCGAAACGCGCCATCATCGTGCGCACCCGTCGCGTCGAGCAGTGTGCGAGCGCCAGCGGCGACGAGCTGCAGGTGCTCCCCGCACCGACACAGCCGTGCGTGGTGCTGGAGATCGAAGACGGCGGCGCGGGCATGTCGGAACAGACGCTGGAGCGCGCCTTCGAGCCCTTCTTCACGACGCACGGCGCGGCGCAGGGCACGGGGCTCGGGCTGACGGTGGTGCACGGCATCGCGCTCAAGCTCGGAGCGGGGCTCCTCGTGTCCTCGCGACAGGGCAGGGAGAGCGGCACGCGGTTCTGCGTTCAGTTCCCGCTGCTGCGCACGCCGAGTCAGGAATTGCAGCGCCTGACGCCCGCTGCGCTCGGCGCGAAAGCGCATCGCGTGTTGGTGGCCGACGACACGGCGATGCTGCGCAAGTCGCTGGCGCGCGTGTTCCGCGGGGACGGGTGGGAAGTGCTCGAGGCGAGTGACGGAACGCAGGCGTTGGCGTGTTGCACCGAGCAGCGCATCGATCTCCTGATCACCGACCTGATGATGCCGGGCCTCGATGGCGTGGAATTGATCACCGTCTTGCGCGAGCGAGGCGATGGCGTGCCCATCATCTTGCTCTCGGGTTACACGGGCGACGCGGTGGCCCGGCTCGACTTGCAAAAAGCGAAGGTCGAAGCGATGGACAAACCCTTCATTCCTGAACAACTACTGGCGCTCGCTCGACGGCTCGTGGTGCCTGTTCAGTCCAGCTGAAGGGCACTCCGGTTCGAATGAGATCTTCCACGCAAGTGCGATCAACTCGGGCGAGCAGTGGTTAGTTCGGTGTGCGCAGCACCACGAGATGCGTCTTCCTTCGTCCATCATTCGCAAGCTGAGTCGGACCAAACCGAACATTCGTTCCAGTCACCAGAATGGCAAGCTTGCCGTTTGCGACGAAGAATCGCGTGGCATCGACGAGTTGCATCGGAGGACCATTCGCGTCCGTGAACTGCCAACGTCGGACCGGACGTAGCGGGTCGCTCCGCCCAAAGAAGCTGAGATCGACGACCGGGCGAGAGATCGACGAGCCCCATAGCATCGTCGGAAAGCCCGGAGAGCCGACCACCGTCGTTTGGGCTGCCAAAAGCTCGCCAACACGCTCCATCTGAATCGCCCGAGTCACGGTCCCGTTGGTCACGTTGGTGTCCAGTTCAATCGATTGGACACCTGCCAGCGCACCCGGTGCCCACTGTGCGACCCACATACCGGCGACCGTCGTCGTGAGGCCGTTTCCGAAGTCGGCAGGCCCACTCCGACCGAAAAACCACATTGCGCCACCATCGACAGGGAAGTTGGAGAGATTTGATATGATCTCACCTGTTCCGAAAAGACGCCGGGCGGCTGCACACCGCAGCGAGGCATCGAACTCAACCAACACACCGCTCACCAATGAGTCCGCTGCAACCATGCAGTCGTCAATAAGGAGCGACTCAGGTGTATTCAAGATACAACGAAGACCAAACGGAGTTGGTGAACAAAGACCTGGCTCAAATGCATACATGGCCGGAAGGGGCAGCACTGTCGAGATCCCACCGTCGCTCTGGAACTCGACAATTGCAGCGCTGTCACCCCCGAAGAAAGAGCCGATTCCCCTGAACGCGTAAAGCCGGCCTGACAGGTCGAAAGCATCGCTAAATCGAGCATTGACCTCAGGGCCAGCGATGAAACTCGCCAAAGTCCCAGATGGATCGAAGCGGATGACAATGGGTGTCGAATTGTCATCACAGTTCACCACACCGTTCAAACGACCCTGCATGCATGAGCCAGCGACAAAAATCTCCCCGCTCGAGCGCCGCAGGACCGTGCGGAAGGCCGGCTGCTGACTCCGGTCGGCAAGTTGGTGCCCGTTGAACGCTCGGACCCATTTCGAACCAGCGTCCCAATGGACCTCGGTCGCGAAGGCCATCTCGGGCGCTGCTTGATTGCTCACCGCGAAAGACATCCCATCTACGGTGATCATTCCTCCTGCTTGGCCCGCGAAAACCAAACCTTGGTCGTCGGCTACGAAGGCTTGACCGACCGCATCGTAGGAGCGGTACCAAAACAGCGCGTCCTCAAACCGAACTTCGACGCTCACGTCGTCGATGGAGGGCATCAAGTCGCACACGCGATCCACCCCACACCCACCACCATCCCAGCCCGTGAAGATCGCGTAGTCATCCGCCTCGTCTGCTCGGAGGGTGATGCCTGCATCGCGCGCAACCAGATACTCGCAACTCGACGCGCACGAAGTGGCGCCTACATTCACAGCACCACGGCCAGAGGAAACCACACGCACCAGTCTTCCTCGCTCGAACGTCACAACGACCCGGGCTGGGGGTGTCACGGTACACGGCAGCGCAAGACAGCTCCCTGCGACCGCCGTTCGAATCGTGTCGAAGCCGGGAGAGGCATCGATCAGCGTCGGTTGTGAAGCCGGAACCGTGCACGAGGCGGAGCACTGCTGACCCGCGACGGAAACCGAACCACTTCCATCGCCATCGATTTCGACATCGATTGCTGAAAGTAACTCGAACTCGGCCTTGACGCGACCAGACGCCGCGACGCACGCTTGACCGTTGCAGACACCTGAGAAACCAATGAAGCGCGCGGCAGTTGACGGTACACCCGTCAATACAAGCGGTCCGCCCGGGCTCCAGCGACAAAGCTGCGAACACTCCTCACCATCCGACGCGCGCACGACACCGGGTCCCTCGACTTCGACTACCAATTCGGCTGAAACGAAACGCACGGTGACCGAGCCAGACATCGCCGAGCATGACTGGCCGGTGCACCCACCTTCAAATCCGGAAAGGAGCCAACCGTCATCCGGCTCGGCACGCAGTGCGACGGGCGCCGAGAGCAGAAAGTCGCAACTCGAGCGGCACTCTGAGTCCTGAACAAACACGACTCCACTACCGACGACCGCGACGTGCAGCTTGTCACTGCACGCAGTGCATGCGACGAATGCAATCAACGTAATGCGGGTCAAGGCCACAAGAGCTTGGCTCCATCAAAAACAACCGAACTCTGATAGTTCAGCAATCCACTCCCATTGTCGACACGGAAGCCGTGCCAATGGATGCCGTTGTATGACCACGTACTCGGCGGCAATGGTGGAGTTGGAGGGAGAACCTTGCTTGTGCCATTAAACCCACAATCGATTGGGTAATACGCCCCGACGTGGAATCCGCCGACGTTGCCAGGCCCGGCCAAACCAACGTCGAGAAGGAACGAGCGAATTCCGCATGCCATGTCGCGATGCGGACTCAGTGTTGAGAAGGATTGTGTCTGCGAAATTGCCACCGCGGTATTCCCCGTGTGCGTGAACGCTGTCGATGTGAAACGCTCAAGCTCGCTGGGGTTTCCGCTGATCACGACGATTCGGTGTTGGCACTCGATTCCTCCGAGTCCGGGGAGCTGGCAGCTTGCATCGACGGTAATCGTGCCACCGCTCGGAGAGACCGGAGTAACCGTCAGGGTCGAGCCGATCGCTCGAATAGGCGCTCCGGGATTCGGTGCAACCTGCGGATGCTCGATGCGAGCGAAGGCGTGTGCCACTCCAGCGTACGGACCGGCAACCGAAAACGTCTGCGACGAAGAACAGCTTGAAGTCGGCGAGCCGCAACTAAAGCTCTTTTGAATCACCCTGCTCTCTGATCCGGTAGACCACGCCAGCTCGCCACTAACTATCACTCGAAAGTTGTCAAGCATGGTTTCAGGC
>JAEUJS010000727.1 GCA_016792935.1 Archangium sp.
ATCCGCAGACGTGAGCGGACACCTCGAGTCCTGCACACGCGTGACACCTTTCGCCGTGACGAAGTCGAACGCCCGCACCATGTCGGAGAGCGGCCCAAAGCCCTCGCCAGCACCGGAGCCGTGGGTCGAGCAAGAGAGCGCGCCCGCGATGGTCTGCGCCGAGAACCCGCCCTGGTTGGGGAGCGCCAGGCGCAGCTGCTGGAGCTCCGCGGCAACCTGATGAACGAAGGCGAAGCCGCGAACGCGGACCAGCGCGTCGTTCCCTTCGCTGAGCTGTTTGAGGCCCGCGCGCACGTCGACCAACGCGCTGGCCGTTCCGTCGGGCGGAGGCGTGATTACCAGCGTGTTCTTCGTCGTTCGCAAGACCTCGGAGCCGGAGTGTCGGGCGCCGACCGCGCGAACGCGCAGAGCGTCAGCCTCGGCCGTCGAAATCATCGCGATGAGTGCCTTGACGGACTTCAGTTCGTTCTTCGGTGTCGGCCAGGGCGCCAGACGAGAGACCGGGTACGAAACGTCGCCGCTCCAGTTCGAGAGTCGTTCGGCGGTCGGCACGCGAGCCACCGCCGTGACCGCAGCGTCCGTGAGCATTCGCAGCGAGCGCGTGACCGTGCCGCCCTCGATCGCGGACTCGCGTTCATGTTCCGCGGCGAACTTCGCCGCGTCTCGTTCCACCAGCGCCGAGAGCTCGTTTCGGCCCGAAGTCAGCTGCTTCACCGCGTTCTCGACGATCGCCGGCGTCGGGCTCGGATTCGGATTCCGCGTGGTCACCCGAATGCGCGCGTACAGTTCCTCTCCGGTCAGCTCGGAATCTGCAGCTTCACCCACCGCCTGCTGTCTGGGCGCTTCCTCTTTGTGCAGCGACGCCGCGACGGCCTCGCGGGTCTGCTTCAGCACGCTCAAGAGCCCGAGGATGTCGCTCCAGAATCCCGAACCACCTGCGGCCAACAAGCCGAGGAGCAGCGAGTAGCCGAGCGCGGGCCAGTCATCGAGCGGAGCGCCTTGTCCGACGAACGCCTGTGGACCAATGACGCGCGCGATGCCCGCCCCGAGGAGGACCGCCGTGACCTGGATGCTCAGACTCCGAGTCGGCTGACGTGTTGCTTCGGTGTCCTTTCGCACTCCGTGCAGCACCGCGACCGAAGTGCGGTCCACGATGTTCTTGAGGATCTCCACGGCGCGCTCGACGCCCGCGCTGAGGAGCAACATCGCCGTCACGAAGCGCGTCACATCGAAGTCGGTGCCGGAGCCCATGCGCCCGCGGACTGCAACGAGCGCGCCCCCGAGACGAAAGGCTGCGACCTCGAGGGCGGTGTCCAATCGGCCAGACAACGAGCTCCCGGGCGTCAACTCGAGAGGACGGTCACCACCCGATGTCACCACCCCGAGCGCAGCGAACACCGAGCGCGAAGTCGATCGCCTGAGGCGGGTTTCGATTCACCAGCTGCAGCTTCGCGGCGACTGAGCCAGGCATGCTCCAGTCGCCACCGAGCGTGAAGCGCATCGGCTGCCGTGGGTCGTAGTCGCTGTCGCTGCTCGTCCACTCACGAACGTTTCCATCGAGCGAACGCACGCCCTGGGGAGTCACGTCGAGCGCACCATCATCGACGGCCGCAGGCCCACCCCACCCATCTTCGTCGCCGTCGAGGTTCGCGCGCCCAGTTCGCGACGTCGACTGTGCCTCCGCCCATTCGGCCGAGGTGGGGAGGCGCTTGCCCATCGAGCGGCAGAACGCCGCAGCTGCGAACGCATCGATCCCGCTCACTGGCTCCTTCGACTCGAGCGCGTTGCGCAGCGCCGTCGTGCGCGGAGCCAGAACCCGCGCGTAGCCCATGCGCGGCAACATGGCTTCGAAGGGCGCGAACGCCGCGTTCGACGTCTCGGTGCGATCGATCCACAACCCCGGCCGCACCTCGACCTCAGCCGATGAAGACGCTCGGCACGTCGGTACGGCGAGCCGCATGTGGAGCTTCTGGTTCTTCCGACGCTCGAGGTAGCCGGGAAGGGCGAGCAAGCGGAACCACGCGCTCGGGCAGTCTCCACCGCGATCGGTGACCTCGAGGAACACGTCGCCGCCCGGCGCGAGGAAGGTGGCAGTCGTTGCGTCTGCGCTCGCAGACACGGCCAGTTCACGAATCGCGATCGGCTGGCCGAGCAGAGCGCGTTCCCGATTGTGCGGATCCGCGGGCCACAAGCGCCACGACCGACCGAGCCCGGCGATCTGCGCGGCCCGCACTTCCGAACCGTCGAAGTCGAACGCAGCGAACTCGAGGCTCACCTCACCGAGGTTCTCGGCGATCTCGCGGAGCTCACGTTGTTGCTCGAGCGCTCGCCGCTCGTTCTCACGAAACTGGACCGCCAGCGCGCTGGCTCCGATGGCCACCGTGATCGCGAGGACCAGCAGCGCCCCGAGCAGATTGCGTCGTCGTCGCGTCGCCCGCTCGGCGAACTCTGCGCTCGTCGTCAGGTATCGCTGGGCTCGCCCCGACAACGGAAGTGAATCGAGTCGATCGCGCGTGAGGGCCACGTTCTCGCGCCACAGGTCCGCGTCACGTGAGCCAACGCGTTCCCATCTCTCGGCAGAAGCTTCGAGGTCCCCCTGGAGTCGGTGCGCTTCGGTCGACTCGGCGAGCCAGCGACGAAGGTCGCTCCACAGCGGGACGAGCGATTCGTGCGCCAACTCGACGACCGCCACGCCGTCGTCGTCTCGACCGACGAGAAGTCGTTGCGCGATGAGCTGGTCGACGAACGCCGGAAGGTGTGCGCGAGCCGTTGGTCGGCGCGTTCCATCAGCGTTCACCACGGTGAGAAAGAGCGCTCGAACTTGTGCCTTCGCCGCGGTGTCGAGGGTCGCGAGAAAGTCGCGGGCTTGCGCTGCGAGGATGCCTGCCGCGCCTCCCAGTCGTTCGTAGTCCGTGGCGCGCAACGAACGACGCGCGGGGTCCCACAGCGACTCGCAGGCGAACTGCAGGAGCGGAAGCGGCGCTGGTTGCCCAAGAACGTCGGAAGCGATTCGCCGCGCGAGCGACGCAGGCTCGAGCGTTCCCGCGCAGCGCAGCACCGGTTCGCGCACCGCACGCTCCAGGTCGTCGAGACTCGAAGGCCGCAGGCTCAGCACGGCCGGGTGTCGCGGTGCGAGGGCAGTCTGAAACAGGCGACCGAGAAACTCGTCGCGCACGACGAGCACGACGCGAGCCGACTGTACGTCGGTCAGCGCTTCGAAGAACGCCTCGCGCTCACGCGTCTGCGCCAGCGTGAAGACTTCCTCGAGCTGATCCACGACGAGCAGCAGGTCTTGCTGCCGTGAAGCGCGCGCGGCGCGAAGCAAAGTCGCGAGGTGGGCAGGGTCATCCGTGAGTCGAGCCGTCAGCCCTTCACCTCCGAGCGCGTGCGCGAGCGAACGCAACGGCCGTGCTCCAGGCCTGAACGACAGCACGCTGAGCTTCTGCAGCTGCGCGCGCAGACGTGGGACGAGGCGCGCGTGGACGAACGAACTCTTGCCAACTCCCGATGGCCCGGAGACGACGACGAGCTGTGAGTCGTTCAACAGCTCGAGACCCAGGCGCGTCTCGTCATCTCGGCCGTGAAAGTCGAGTGCGTCGTCTTCAGCGAAGGGCCGCAGACCACGAAACGGAGGGCGCTCCTCGAGCTCGAGTCGTCTGACGCGTTCGGCGAGCGCCGCAGCCGTTGGACGAAGCGACGGTTCCCACGCAAGGCACGCGCGCGCGATGGCGCCGAGCTCTCCATCGAGGGTGGGCGGTTCGAGCGCGACTCCTGCGAAGGCCGCCCGACTCACGGCCGCTGCGGGCCACGGGCTCTTGCCGGTCAGGAGCTCGGTGACGAGCACTCCAAAAGCCCACACGTCGTCTGCGTGTTGCAACGCATGCTGCGCCAGCCACCGCTGGGGAGAGAGCCACGCATCGGTGCCGCTGCCGCGTGCAGGCACTCCGGGGCTCGACGACAAGCCGAAGTCGACCAGACGCAGCTGGCCGTCAGCGCCGAGCACGACGTTGTCTGGCTTGAGATCACCGTGCACCACGCCTTGCGCATGCAGGTAGGTGAGCCCTTCGAGGATCTGGAGAAGGACGCCGCGAATCGAGCGCGAGTCGAGCGAACGCTCGGAGATCGCCTCGCTCAGCGTGCGGCCGGCGATGTATTCGAGCGCGAGGAAGATTGCTCCGCTCGCGTCGCCGGCCTGCAGGACGCGGACGATGCTCGGGTGATCGAGACGAGCGGTGAGCTTCGCCTCGGCGAGGAACCGCTCACTGTCGACCGAGGGGTCGAGCTTGAACACCTTGAGCGCGACATCTCGCCCGAGCGTCTGATCTCGAGCGAGATACACACGCGACGCCCCGCCCTCGGCCAGCAGCCGGGCGATGCGGAAGCCCGCGAACAGCGTGTCATTGGTCAGCACGCCCCCGTCCATTGCCGACGAGAGCTAACCATGGCCGGTGGTCAGGTCACTTCGCGAAGGCTGCTCGCCGTGGCGAACCCGGCTTGCTTGAAGTCTTTCGCGTCGATGTTTCCGATGGCGTGAAAGAGCCGGGCCTTGGGCGCGAAGGAACGCAGCGTTCCCAGGCACGCGCCGAGGAACTGCTTGTCGAAGCGCTCGCCTTTGCAGACGAGGAGGCGCACTTCGAGCTCGTCCACCGGCAGGCAGGTTCGAAACAGCGCCAGCAGCTCGAGCCCCTGGAATCGGCCCGAGGCGTCCGTGCCGAGGACGATGCGATTCGGTTCCAGGCTGCGCAGGCCGAAGCCGAATTGCGGAGCCGTCACTCCGTGGCCCACCAGGTCGGCACGGCGCAGCCCACCGGTGTTCCGCATGCACCGGAGCTGAGCCATGGCGCTCATCGCGAAGGCATCGTTCATGGGCGACACGATGAGCGAACTCCGCACGTTGCCGGTGTTCGTACCCTCGCGAACGTTGAAGCAGATGTCGGAGAGTTGGCTGTCTTCCTGTGCGCTGACGATGGTGAGGTGCGTGTTGATCACTCGAGGATCTCCTTGAGTGCCTTGCGGTAGCGGTCGTCGAGATTGGGCAGCAAGTCGGCGACGCGAGCCGGGTCGGCCTGCACGAGCGCCTTGCCCAGCGCGGCGAACGCGAACACGTCTTCGAGGCGCGGCGGCCATTTGTCCGGCGGTTCGGCGAGTTGGTACTGCGCGATGTCTTCGTTGCGATCGGTGAAGAACTTCTTCGTCACGAAGAGGAAGCCCCGCTCGTGGCCTGGTTCGCCCGGGTAGAAGAGCGTGGAGGGATGTGGTGCCCAGAACCCCGGGTCGTTGCGCGAGAGCTTCTGTGACAGCCCGGGCTGTCCATCGTTCTTGATGAACGTGATCGTTCCCGTCTCGTCGTCGGGTTCGTTGAAGTCCGAAGTTCGCGCTTCGATCGCCCAGTACTGAGCCTGGACACGATCGAGCACCTCGTACCAGTACCAGAACCGCTCATCGGGCAGGGCCTCGACCCGCCGGGTGAGCGCCTGTTCGTAAGAGTCGGTTCGAGTGAACTTGGGGGCCATTTCACGTCTCCTTGGAGTTGGGGTTCTGCAGCTTGAACTCGCGAATCAGGTTGTAGAGATGCGCGCGGCTCAGATCGATTCGACGCGCGACCTCGCTCACGTTCCAGTGGGTGGCTTCGAGCTCTCGAAGGAGGAGGTCGCGCTGAAACGCGCGCGTCAGGGCCTGGAAGGTCTGCGCCGGCGGGTCCGTGGGTGACGACATGAGGTGTCCCGCTTCCACTTGAGTCGCGCGTTCGTGCTGGGCGCGGAGCAGCGCCAGCGTCAGCTTCGCCTTGAGCTCGCGAACGTTTCCCGGGAGCTCGAGGCCCCGGCACGCGCGCAGCAGTCCGTGCGATGGGCGAAGCGGCGTGACGTTGAGTTCCTTCGCGATGACGGCGAGCAGCTCGCCCACCAGGTCGGGGACGTCACCGTTGCGCTCGCGCAGCGAAGGCATGCGGATCGAGATGACGTTGAGCCGGAAGTAGAGGTCTTCGCGGAACTTGCCCGTGCTCTTCAGTTTGTCGAGTGGCTGATGGGTCGCCGCGATGAAGCGAACGTTCGCGGTCTGCTCGGTCGTGCTCCCCACAGCGAAGTAGCGCTGCGACTGAAGGAAGTGGAGGAGCCGCGCCTGAACCGCGATCGGCAACTCAGCGATCTCGTCGAGAAAGAGCGTCCCGCCGGCGGCTGCCTCGACTTGTCCGCGCCGCTTCGTCGCGCCCGTGAAAGCACCGGCCACCGTGCCGAAGAGCTCGGCTTCGATGAGGTTCTCGTTGAAGTTTGCGCAGTTCAGCTCGACGAACGGCCCGTTCCTTCGCGGTCCGTTCTCGTGAATCACGCGTGCGAGCTGCGTCTTGCCGGTGCCGGTCTCTCCCGTGATGAGCACGGGGACCTGGTTGGGAGCGGCGAGCGCGACCTGGCTGAAGACTTCGACCAGCGCGGGGCTGCGACCGACGACGCGATCGAGCGCCAGCTGCGAACGCCAGACGCTCGTCGGGTCATTGGGCATCGCGCGAGGAGCGTGCTTCGCGAGCTCGTGAAGCAACGGCCCCAGCGCGTCGCCCATTTCCGTCACGAGCTCGACGTCTTCGGGCTGAAAGGGCCCCGCGTCGGGAGCGCCTTCGAGGTACAGCACACCGCCCAGCTTGCCGACCGGAACACAGAGGACCGCCTCGAGCCGTCGGCTCTGAACACTCGGTCGGTCTTTGAAGCGCTCATCGAGAAGCGCGAACGGCGTGTGGATGGTCTGACCCGACGCGAGCGCTGCCGCGACGATGCCGCGTGAGGTGAGCGCCTGGACCGCGTTCGCTTCTTCCGAAGTCAGCCCTTCGCTGAGCTGCCACATCGGCGCTTCATCTTCTTCGCTGGCGTACACCGCGAGGTACGAGCGTCGCGCGCGCGTGATGCTCGCGACCATTTGAAGGCATGCGCGAACCTGCGATTCGTCTGCGTCTTCTCGAGTGAGCTTCAAGAGCGCCGAGAGCAGTCGGCGTTCGCCCTTCAGTCGATCGACCCCCATCACGATCGAGGACGGTAGCAGCGAACGTTCGACGGTGATCAAGGCTCGAAGCGCCACGCGCGCTCACTGTGCAACGCCAGGTCCAACGAAAAGCGCGCATCGGCTCGGGCAGGTTGTCCAATCGAGTGGACAGTCAGCGCACCGGGGGTGCGGAGCGGCGCGCGGCTGCCTCTGCGCTGTGGTGCGAGTGTGGACCGTCTTGCCGAATGGACAGCGCACCGCGCTCAGTCAGGCCGATTGGACAGTCACGAATGCCTCACCCTTGGGCCGTCGTGGGCACGTCGTTCGCAGATGACCCGTTCGCGGATCGCTGGGGTCGTTCGTGGTCGGGGGGGCGATCCGCGTTCTTTCTCTTCGAAGGGGCTTCGAATGCGAATCGTGTTGTCGCTCGTCCTGTTGTCCGGAGTCGCGCTCGCCGAAGACGCGATGACGCTGCGTGAAGCTGCAGACGCTGGAACGCTGCCCGCACCGAACAGCGCAGAAGAGACCGCCAGCAGACTGCGCAGTGGCCGGCTGCTGAGCCTCGGTGTCACCGGTGGAGCCGCGCTCGCCGTCATCACGCCGATGTTCGAAGACGGCTCACCGACGGTGAACAACGCGACGACGGCGACCGTGAGCCCAGCGCCGATGCCGTACCTCGCGTTGCTCCCTGCGTATTGGGGCTATCGCGAGGCAGCGCGGACGTACTGCGCGTCGAGCTGGGGCGGCGGGAGCGAGAAGGACGCGTACATTTCTGCCAACGCCGTTTCGCGAGACGCCGCCGAGCTGGTCCTCGCGGCGATCGAGACCTTTCCGCACGACGTCAGCGTCGAGGACTTGAAGAAGCGACTGCGCCTCGAGCTGGAAGGTGACCTCGGCCAGCGGATTCTCGGTGAGCCGGGCCACGAGAATGATCAGCTGGTCGGCGAAATTCACCGCTACCTCCAGAAGCCCGACCTCGAGGTGCGAAAGCGGCTCGTCGCGCGAATCGCACTCCTCGACTGGGACCCGAGCCGGCCGGCGCTTTGTTGGATTTCGAAGTTTGGTGTGTGGCTCGGTGTCCCTGCTGCGCACGAAGTCCGCGCGAAGGTGCAGGGCGTCAACGCAAACCAGACGTACCGCCCGGTCGTCGCGTTTGGCATCACGTTCGTTCCCAACGCGTACGTGTCGGTGCTCCTCGGCGCGGTGTTTGGCAACTTCATGATTGGAGAGACGACGGACACCAAGGGCACGCCTCAACCGGCGTGGGGACTGGTGATCGGGCTCGGCGGCAATCTCGACATTCTCCCGGCGCTCGCTGCGCTGGGGGCGGGGAAGTGAACGCGGCAACGGCGAGGTGTGCTGCAACAACAACGCGTGCGGTGGGGGACTCAAGTGCCAGGGGTCGACGTGCGCGCCCGACGTGTGCGGTGGCGTTGGCCAGAAGTGTTGCGATGGAACGTGCGCTTCGGGAGCTCAATGTGTGAACAATTCCTGTGCTCCCTGCTCAGCCGGAGTCGGGCAGTCCTGCGGCCACTGCGGGGGCACGACGCAGTGTGACGGCAGCTGCACCAAGGCCACGCCGAGCGACTTCGGAACCGTCAAGGAGTTCTCGAGCGACGAGGAAGCGTTCGCTTGCTGCTGGATTGATTACACGAAGACCTTTGGCGGGGACTGCTCTCCCGGCTACGTCTTCGAAGACGTCAACGTCACGAAGACTTCGGGCGGCGGCTCGTGCCTGGTGATCACTCAGGGGAGCGGAACCAATTGCCGAGTCACCATGCGCTTCCACAACAACGGCACGGAAGGCGCGCGTTGCCGCATCGCGATCAAGCAGAAGCGCGTTTGCGACACGGGTGGATGAAGTCTTCGCGGTGTCGACTCGAGGCGACACTGTCGACTCCTGTCGACTCGAGAACGCACCCAACGTCGCGAAACTGCGACTGATTCGACGCTGGCCATCGCCTTGCTTTTCGCAGGGCGCATGCGCCGCCTGCTTCTTCTTCCCCTGTGCCTGACCGCCTGCGTGGGCGAGCTGATCGGCCCGCGCGAAGAGCGCACCGAGCCCACCGCGCCGACGACGCCGACGGGCCCAGCCGTCACGCCCGTCACGCCCGTTGCCGAAATCGCAGACCCACCGATGAAGGTCGGCATCGACCACGAAGCCATCGGCCTGCGCCGGCTGACGCGCGAGGAATACGGCAACACCGTCGAAGACCTCCTCGGCTTTCCCAACGCGGCCGCCGCGCTGGTCGAAGACGTGCCGCGCGCGCGCTTCTCGAACAACGTGCACGGCCTCAACGTCTCGCAGTCGGCCGTGGTCGCGTACTCGCAGAGCGCCGACCTCATCGCGGCGCAGGCCGTCGGCACGGTGCCGCTCCCGAGTGGGTGTGCGCTCGCGTCGCTCAGCGATGACTGCTTCGCGCGCTTCCTCGCGCCGTTCTTGAAGCGTGCGTTTCGCCGCCCCGCGACGAGCGATGAGCTCACGCGCTTCACCGCGCTGTGGACGGCGCTTCGCGTCGACTTCTCCACCCACGACTCGCTCGAGGCGGTGCTCGCGTCCGTGCTCCAGTCGCCGTCGTTTCTCTATCGCTCGGAGCTGAACGAGACGCTCAACGACTTCGAGCAGGCCAGCCGCTTGAGCTACCTCCTGTGGGGCTCGATGCCTGACGACGCGCTGCTCGCCGCGGCCGAGCAGGGCCAGCTCGCCACGCCCGCCGGCCGCGCGGCCCAGTTCGATCGCATGTGGACCTCGCCGCGCACCCGCGTCGCGCTGCGCCACTTCACCGAGCAGTGGCTGGCCGTCAATCACGCCGCCGTGAGCCGCAAAGACGCGCGCGTCCTCGCGGGCACTTCGCCGACGCTGCAGGCCGACCTCGAAGAGGAATTCCGCCTGCAGTTCGAGCACGGGCTCTTCGAAGACCAGGGCTCGCTGGCCCGCTTCCTCGCGGGGCGCAGCACGTGGGTGAACGCGTCGCTGGCCACGGTGTACGGCCTCCCCAGTCCCGACGCAGGAGTGACCACCACCACCTCGTGGGTGCAATGCGCGGTCGAACACGAGCGCTGCGATTTTCAGGGCACGCGCGAAGTTCGCTACGGCACCGAGACCGATTTCGTCACCCGCACGCTCACCGGCGGCACCGCGTGCGACAACACCGTCTTCGGAGATCCCGCTCCGACGCTGCTCAAGTACTGCTGGGTCGCCACACCGATGAGCACGCCGGGCGTGGCGGGCTTCGTCGAGACCTCGCTGGTCGGCACCGAACGCCGCGGCGTGTTGACCTCGGGCCTGGTCCTCGCGGCGCACAGCAAGGAGAGCGGCTTCTCCACACCGCAGCTCGGCAAGTTCCTGCGCACCAACGTGTTGTGCCAGACCATCGAAGATCCGCCGGCCAACGTTCCGCTCGTGGTGCCGTCGACGTTTCGGCCCGAATGGACCTACCGGCAACGCTTCGATGCGTACACGCAGTCGGGAGCGGAGTGCGCGTCGTGCCATCGCTTCATCAACCCCGCGGGCTACGCGTACCTGCCGTTCGACCCCATCGGCCGGTTCTCGCCGAACGACGAGCGTGGGCAGCCCTTCGAGACGGGCGGCGACTTCCCCGCACTCGACTCACGCACGGTGCGCATCGGTGGCGCAGCCGAGATGAGCGAGTTGGTGGCGAACAGCGCGCGCGCCACGGCGTGCTTCACGCGCATGACGATGGAGTTCGCGTTCGGCCGCACGCTCGCCGAATCGGACCTCGCGACGCTCGATACGCTCGCGACCGCGCAGCGGCCCGGCGAGGTCACGCTCCGCGGTGTGCTGCGCGATTTCGTCAGCAGCGCCGCCTTCGCGACGCGCGGTCCTCTGGAGTGAGCGATGACGACGCTTCGACCTCACGGGCTCGGCGTGCGGCGTGAGCTTGCCGGTGCGACTGCGCGCTGCGAGAGCGCCGCCCTGCGCGTGCTTCGACTCGCCGGCGTGTGGCGTGACCTCGTTGCGACTGCGCGCTGCGAGAGCGCCGGGCTGCGCGCGCGTGACCTCTTCGGTGCGACTGCGCACCTCGCATCCGCTGCACCTCGTTTCCCCCGGAGTGAGCCATGACGATTCGCCTTCGCCGCCGTGACCTCTTCAAG
>JAEUJS010000047.1 GCA_016792935.1 Archangium sp.
CCACGGTGGTCGCGCAGTCGCTCGACTTCCGGGTGATGATTCACAAGATCCACGCCGGCACCTCTCTCTCTCAGCCCTACGTGTTGGGCGGCAACCCGACCCCCACCACCTCCAACCCCGGCGGGACCCCCCTCAACTTCGGTCTCACCCGTTTTCCGCGCCCGCTCACCGAGTGCGAGTCGTGTCACCGTTCGGGAACCGCGGCGCTCGTCGCCGGTCCACGCGCTCCGAGCATTCTGCAGGAACTGACGTGCCTCGAAGACCCGGGCGCCGACACCGACACGTATTGCACCGGCCCGAATTGGGTCGTCTCGCAGACGACGCAGCTGGCCCCGCAGACTTCGGTCTGCACCAGCTGCCACGATCGCCCGTCAGCGCGCGCGCACGCCTGGCTCAACACCACGCCTATGGGCGAAGAAGCATGCGAGAGCTGCCACGGCGCTGGCCGCACGTTCGACGCCCACCCGCAGTGAGTCGAAAAACCTACATCGACACACCGTTGACCCGAGCGCTGCCGAACGAAAAGCTCAGTGCTTTCCGACGTCAGTGAGCGAGGTGGTCGATGCGAAGAGCTCTGTTGCTCCTCGTGGCCGTGTCCGGATGTGAGGGCACGATCAGCGAGATTCTTCCGCAAGGCGGAGGCGAAGGCGGCGGCACCGGAACGACCGGTGGTGGCACGGGCGGAGGCACGGTCTACGTCCCGCCTGACGTCTCGTGCGATCCGAACATCCCCGCGACGGTGCGACTCGAAGACGCGATCGCGCGCTTCTCGAGCGACGTCTATCCCGCGTTCGCCGCTGGCGACTCGCAGTGCGTCGGCTGCCACGCCGCCGCGTCGGGTCGTCGCTTCACCGTCACCGCTGATCCCGTCGAGACGTTCCACCAGGCGCGCGGCGCAGGCTTCTTCCGCGACGAGCCGGGCTCGTTGCTCGCGCGCGTCACCAACCCCGACGACATCGTGCGCATGCCGATCGGTTTGCCCGCGCTCCCCGACGCGACGGTGCAGGCGCTCGCGCAAGTCGGCTGCATGGTGCGCACGTTCGAAGCGAACGGTGGTCCTCCGGCCGACGAGCAGTTCCCGCCAGAGTTGCTGCTCCCGTACACGGGCATGCCGGTCAACTCGTACGACAACCCGTTCATCAACTACGTGCAGCTGAAGAGCAAAGTGCGCTCGGTCTTCAACGACCAATGGGTGCGCGGCGGAGTCGATCAATTCGAGCGCAACATCGGCCTCTTCGGCGGCGTGAACTTCACCACCCACTTCGTCGAGGCGCGCGTCGCGACGTCGGACTTCCTGCTCGGTCTCGACGTGCTCGCGCCTGATGTCTGCACGCCGGCGGCGACGAACAAGACCGGCCCGTTCACCGGCATGCCCACCCTCGCGACGGATCCGATCTTCGACGTGCCTCCGCAGGCCGACACGACGATCCAGATCGAGAGCTTGATGGTGCAGCCCGCCACCGGCCGCGGAAACCCCTCGACGAATCCGGCCGGCTACTTCTGTTACGCCGAGTGCACCTTCGCCACGCAGTACATGGTGCCCGCCGCCGGCACGTACCGCGTCACGGTGCGCGGTCGTGGAACGATCAACAACGATCCTGATGGCCCGCGGCTCTCCGCGCAGATCGGCACCGCGACCGCGACGGGCTCGATGCACTTCGGCACCACGACCTACGAAGAGCAGTTCGTCGACATCGTGGTGACCACGCCGGGCGATTCGACGGTGAGCATCAACTTCTTCAACGACGGCAACTCCGCGCTCGGCGATCGCAACGTCTACATGGACTACATCAAGATCACGGGTCCCCTCGGAGCGGGCACCGGCACCACGCGCGCCGATGCCGCCAGGACGAAGATCGACACGCTCTACAACCGCATGCTGTACCGCTCGGCGAACGCCACCGAGAAGAACGACGCGTACGGGCTGCTCACCGACCTGTCGACGCTCGGCACGCTCGAGTCCGCGTGGAGCGGTGTCTGCGAAGCGCTGGTGCGCCACCCGGACTTCCTCTTCACCATGCCTCCCGCGGTGGAAGACGTGACCACCACCGCTGAGAAGGACACGCTGCGCTTCGTCGCGCTCACGCAACGCGCGCTCGGTCGCCCGCCGACCGCAGCCGAGTTCATGCAGCTGGGCACCGACGGCTACCCCGCGATGGTCGATGCAGTGATCGCGAGCCCGGCGTTCCGCGACTACTACTTCAATCGCATTCAGCTGCGCATCGAGAGCCAGGGCACTCCGGAATCCGACGAGCCCGCGCGCTTGTGGACCTTCGTGACGACCACCGGCCGCAACTTCGAAGAGGTCCTCACCGCCGACTACACGGTCGACACCAACTTCATGCAACAGACGCGGCCCGCCGAGCACGGTCGCTCCGGAGTGCTCACCGCGAAGGGCTACCTGAGCAGCAAGCCCGGTCTGCCCCACTACAACTATCCCGCGCGCGTGCTCTCGGGCTTCATGGGGACGATCTTCGAAGTGCCGCCTGAGGTGTTCGCGCAGCGCGGAACCGCGACGGCGACCTCGACCGTGGATCCGCAGAGCATCTGCTTCAGCTGCCACCAGCTGCTGACGCCGCTCGCGCATCAGCGGCTCAAGTGGGCCGACGATGGAACCTTCCGCACGATGATCAACGGCAACCCGATCGACGACACCGATCGCGCGCTCGTCGCGAACTACCCGTACAAGGGCGCGGGCCTCGAAGCGTTCGCGACCAAGGCGGTGAAGAAGGAGCCGTTCATTCGCCGCATGATCAACACGCAGGTGCGGTTGTTGATGGGCCGGGAGATGCGTTCGGCAACCGACGAGCGAATTCTCTACAAGCAGCTCTGGGACATTACCTTCGCCAACAACGGCGACATGCGGCCGGTGCTCAAGGCCGTCGCCAATTCTCCGACCTTCAAGGGTGCGCCATGAATCGCCGCTCGTTGCTCAAGGGCGCCGCCGCCATCTCGGTGCTCGAGTGGCTCGGCTACTTCCGCAAGTGGGGAGTGCCCGGCACCCAGAAATCACTCGGCATCGCGGAAGCCGTCGCGCAGACCATGGAGCCGCGCTTCCTCGTGATGTGGTTCCAGGAAGGCGGGTGGGACAGCTATTCGATGTTCGGTCCCGTCGACACGCCGAACCACGCGACGATGACCATTCCCGCGGGCACGTTGAATCCGAACCCGGCGTGGTCGAGTCAGTTCTACCGCCCGCGCAACTACGCGCTCGACGCGACGCACTTCGTGCCGCGCACGCAGGGCAACATCACCTACGGCTACCTCGCGCAGGACGGCTTGCCGCTCTTCGACGATCTTGCGGTCGTCAGCTCGCACAACGGCAGCACGTTCCACTCGGGCTCGCGGTGGGACTACCACTACGGAAAGTACGCGCAGTACGCGGCGCTCTCCGCGCAGCGCGGCATGAACGAGCGCTCACTGATGCAGGCCTTCGCCGAGGTCTACGGCGCGCAGTACCCGCTCGCGAACGTGAGCTGGCACCGCTGGCTTTCCGACGGAGAGCTCGAAGAGGCCAACTATCCCGAAGGCACGGGCTTCTACGAGAAGCTCGGTCCCGCGTACGCGCACACCATCTACGGCCGCACGCCGAGCGAGATGCGCAATCGTCTCTCGCAGCTGGGCAGCGTGACGGCGGGTGCGCGTTCGCAGCGCATTCGCTCGTTCGTCGACAACCTGCACCAGAACTTCATCGCCGATCACAACGGTGAGTCGGTCGCGGCGTTCAACTCCGCCGTGACGATCTACAAGCAGCTGACGTCGGGCACGGGGCTCGTCATCGACCCGTCGACGCTCTTCACCGACGCCGCGCTGCGCACCGAGTTCGGCGTGCAGGCCGCGCACGAGGCGACCAACGCCACCTCGGTGAACGGAAACCCCGCGCGCTCGAAGGACAGCCCGTTGGTGAATGTGCAGGCGATGATGGCCTGGGAGCTGATGAGCAAGGGCCTCTCGATCGCTTTCTGGATCGAGAACCGTCAGATCCGCGGCTTCGACACGCACAACGATCGCACCGCGATCTTCAACCGCGATGGTCAGTCTGACCAGTTGGCCGACCTGCGCACCGACTTGTGGACACCGCTCAAGGTGTTCGTGAACAAGTTGAAGAACACGCAGTTCGGCACCAGCGGCAAGTCGTATTGGGATCTGACGACCATCGTGCTCGCCAGTGAGATGGGCCGCACGATTCAGGGCGACGTCGCGTCGATCCTCGCGTCCACCGATCCCGACGCCACCAAGTACGAGAAGATCATGGAGCAGGACGTCTGCCAGCACTGGGACGTGAACTCCGTGTGCTTCCTCGGCGGCAACGTGCAGGGCAATCGCCAGTACGGCCGCGTCGGTACGTCGTCGCTCGCCGGCATTCCGATGATGCCCGACGGCACGCTCGACCCCGCGTACAACCCGGCGACCGGTGTGCTGATGGGAACCAAGAGCCCCAACAGCTTCGTCGCCGATGCAGGTCACGTGTACGCCACCGCGCTCTCGCTGACTGGCATCAACCCCGCGGGCAAGGGCCGCAACAGTCGCCCAGCGATGAACTTCATCAAGAAACCGTAGCGAGTGAGCCGGGCGAGCGAGCGCATGAGGCAGCCCTGAATTTCGGTCGCATCTGAGGGCACTTACCGCCGCGCGCGTCCGTGCTATTCGCGCGCTTTGGAAAGTCACTCATGAGCGAACGCGTTGCAGTCATCGGTTTGGGGTACGTCGGTCTTCCCGTCGCGCTGGCCTTTGCGCGGAAATTTCCCGGCACCATCGGCTTCGACATCAACGTCGAGAAGGTGAAGGAGCTGCGCTCGGGCTTCGATCGCACCGGTGAGATCAGCAAAGAGATCCTCACCGATTCGAAGCTCGAGATGACCTGGGAGAGCGACGTGCTCAAGCAGGCCACGTTCTTCGTGGTCGCGGTGCCCACTCCGGTCGATCTCAACAACCGGCCTGATCTCACGCCCGTCGTGAAGGCATCAGAGACCGTCGCGCGCGTGCTCAAGAAGGGCGACTGCGTCGTCTACGAGAGCACCGTGTATCCGGGCGTCACCGAAGACATCTGCGGGCCGATTCTCGCGAAGCTCAGCGGCCTCGAGCAGGGCGTCGACTTCAAGTTGGGCTACTCGCCGGAGCGCATCAACCCGGGCGACAAGCTCCACACGCTCGAGAAGATCACCAAGGTGGTCAGCGGAGAAGACGGCCCCACGCTCGAGCGCGTCGCGGCGACCTACGGTGCGATCATCGACGCCGGCGTCTTCAAGGCCACCAGCGTGAAGGTCGCCGAAGCGGCCAAGGTGATCGAGAACACGCAGCGTGACTTGAACATCGCGCTCATGAACGAGCTGGCGCTGATCTTCGATCGCATGGGCATTCGCACCCGCGACGTGCTCGCGGCCGCGGGAACGAAGTGGAACTTCCTCAAGTTCTCTCCGGGCCTCGTCGGTGGTCACTGCATCGGGGTGGATCCGTATTACCTGACGACCAAGGCCGAAGAGCTCGGCTACCAGCCGCAGGTGATCCTCGCGGGCCGTCGCATCAACAACGAGATGGGTCCGTACGTCGCGCAGCGCACCGTGAAGCTGCTCGTGCACGCGGGCTTGCCGGTGAAGAACGCGCGCGTCGGTGTGTTCGGCCTCACGTTCAAGGAAAACGTCGCCGACATCCGCAACTCCAAGGTGCCCGACATCTTGAAGGAGCTGCGTGAGTTCGGAATCGATCCCAGGCTCACCGATCCGTACGCCGATCCCGCCGAGACGAAGCACGAGTACGGCCTGGGGCTGACGAAGCTGGAAGAGATGAAGGATCTCGACGCGCTGATCCTCGCGGTCTCGCACCAGCAGTACGTCGGTCAGCCGCTCTCGTTCCTGCTCGATCGCATCAAGCCGGGCGGAGTGCTGGTGGATGTGAAGAGCGCGCTCAAGCCTGAGGAAATTCCCGCCGGTCGCGTCAGTTACTGGTGCCTGTGATGCATTGGTTGGTGACTGGAGCAGCGGGCTTCATCGGTTCGCACCTCGTCGAGACGTTGCTGCGTGAAGGGCACGTCGTCACCGCGCTCGACAACTTCATCACTGGCCACCAGCACAACATCGACGATGCGGTGAAACGCGCGGGTGCTGGAGCGAGCGAACGTTTCACCTTCATCCGCGGCGACATCACGATGCCGGGCGACTGCGCGAAGGCGTGCAGCGGCGCCGATTACGTGTTGCACCAGGCGGCGTTGGGAAGTGTTCCGCGCTCCATCGCCAACCCGCTCGACTCGCATCGCCACAACGTCGACGGCTTCATGAACATGTTGATCGCCGCGCGCGACGCGAAGGTGAAGCGCTTCGTCTACGCGTCGTCGAGCTCGGTGTACGGCGATGAGCCCACGCTCCCGAAGGTCGAGTCGCGAACGGGCAGGGTGCTCTCTCCCTACGCGGCGACGAAGCACATCAACGAGGTCTACGCGGGCGTGTTCCAGAAGTCCTACGGCCTCGAGACGATCGGCCTGCGCTACTTCAACGTCTTCGGTCCGCGGCAGGATCCCAACGGTGCGTACGCGGCGGTGATCCCGAAGTGGATGGCGGCGCTGCTGTCCGGTCAGCCCGGGCAGGTGAACGGTGATGGCTCGACCAGCCGCGACTTCTGTTTCGTCGCCAATGCGGTGCAGGCGAATCTGAAGGCGGCGCTCGCTCCGGCGAACGCGACCGACACCGTCTACAACGTCGCCGTCGGAGGCCGGACCAGTCTGCTCGAGCTCTACGGACTGATTCGCGAACGACTCGCGAAGCGCCGCCCCGAGGTCGCGAAGCTCGAGCCCAGCTTCCAGCCGTTCCGCGCGGGCGACATCAAAGACTCACAGGCCGACATCACGAAGGCGAAGACGCTGCTGGGTTATCTGCCCACGCACGACGTCAACCAGGGGCTCGACGAGACCGTCGCCTACGCGTTTGAAACGCGCAGTGGTTCGCAGCGAGCAGCCAACACGGAGAGCAACAAATGAAGGCAGTGGTGACGGGTGGAGCCGGTTTCATCGCCTCGCACGTGGTCGACGCGTACCTCGCGGCTGGGCACCAGGTGTTGGTGATCGACGATCTCTCGAGCGGCAATCGCAAGAACCTGAACCCGAAGGCCGAATTCGTTCAGGCCGACATTCGTGGTCCCGAAGCCGCGAAGGCCATCGAGGCGTTCAAGCCCGAGGTGATCAACCTCCACGCCGCGCAGATCGACGTGCGCAAGTCCGTGACCGATCCCCGCACCGACGCCGAGATGAACATCCTCGGCACGCTCAACGTGTTCGAGGCCGCGCGCCGCGGTGGAAATCTGAAGCGCGCCGTCTACGCCGCGAGTGGTGGCTCGATGTACGGAGATCAGGCTCCGATTCCGACGAAGGAGACCGAGCCGCCTGCGGGTGTCGCTCCGTACGCGGTGTCGAAGTTCGCCGCCGAGCTGTACCTCTCGTGCTTCAAGGCCATGTACGGCGTGCACTACGTGGGCCTGCGCTACTCGAACGTGTACGGCCCGCGGCAAAATCTCCACGGAGAGGCCGGCGTGGTCGCGATCTTCGCCGAGCGCCTGCTGCGCGGAGATCCCTGCACCATCTATGGCGACGGCGGCCAGACGCGTGACTTCGTGTTCGTCGCCGACGTCGTCGCTGCCAACGTCGCGGCGCTCACCACGTCTTTCTGTGGCGGCGTGAACATCTGCACCGCGCGCGAGACCGACGTGAACACCGTCTACTCGTTGCTCGCGAAGAACCTCGGCATCACCACGCCGGCGAAGCACGCGCCCGAGCGCCTGGGAGAACAGCGCCGCAGCGTGTTGGCGAACGACAAGGCCCGCGACGTGCTCGGCTGGACGCCGAAGGTCTTCGTCGAAGAGGGCATGGCGAAGACGATCGCGTGGTACCGTTCTGCGGCGAACTGAATTCCCTTTTCAGAGGCGGACCGGGCCTCGAACTGCGAAAGCCATTTCATGACCCACAACACCCGTCTCGTCCTCGTGCTGGCCCTCGGTCTGGGCGCTGGCTTCGCGATCTCTGCCTGTGGAACTCCGAAGCCGACTGGCTGTTCTCCGGCGACGTGCTCTGGCTGCTGCACCTCCACCGCCGAGTGCGTGCCCGGCAACAACAACCAGCAGTGCGGAGCGCAGGGCAACAACTGCACGGTCTGCGGCCCCAACACCAACTGCGAGTTCGGCCTGTGCCGCACCTCGGGCAACGGCGGCGGCGGCGGCGCGAGCGGCGGTGGCGGCGGCAATACCGGCGGTGGCGGCGCGACGGGCGGCGGCGGAGCGACGGGTGGCGGAACCACGGGTGGGGGCGGAGCGACGGGCGGCGGCGCGACCGGTGGCGGCGGAGCGACGGGTGGCGGAACCACGGGCGGTGGCGGAGCGACCGGCGGCGGCGCGACCGGTGGCGGCGGCATGACGGTCTTCGACGCGGGCACTCCGGGTGTCGACGGCGGCGTCTTCTTCCCGCCCACCATCAACCTCACGTTCATGAACACCTGCGGCCCGGTGGCGCCGTGCGCGGGCAACGAATTTGGCGACTGGTACTACACGGCGGGCTGCATCGACGACGGAGCGTTCACCCGCCTCACCAGCGTCGTCTCGGCGTGCAACCCGGTCGTCACCAACAAGCGCGGAACGGTCGCCGGCGCGGTGGTGTTCGATGGAACGAACGTGGTGCGCAACGTGGTCGGTGAAATCGCGTTCGATCTCACGCTGAGCGGCCAGTGCACGCTCTTCTGCGGCCAGATCAGCTCGCAGCTCGCGCAGTTCGGTCTGCAGGGCAGCTGCGCCATCAACCCGCTGATGACCACCAACTGCGACTGCAACCTGCGCGCGGACATCGGTCAGAACAACAACACCACGTACACGTACACCAACGGCGTGCTCCAGACCGGCCTGAACGAGTCGTACGACAGCTGCATCGCCGGCCAGATCCTCAACTACCGTGAGACCACTGACGGCGGCATCACGCCGGGCGTCTTCGTGCTGAATCACCGCTGAACTGGAGGTTCACATGGTGTTGATGTCGATCGTCGTCGCGCAGGTGATGGCTGCGGACGCGTGTGATCAGCCTCGGCTGCGCGACACGAACCCGCTGGTCGCTGCCATCGCGCAAGACAAGGTGATGGCGCAGACCTTCGTGAAGGCCGCCGGCGCGTGTGTCGAGCCCGGGGAAGCCTGCAACGCCGCGCGGCTCGAGTGCGGCACGTTGCTGACGTCCACCATCCAGAAGCAGGTCGCGTTCGACGAGGGGCAGTGGCTGCGCGACATGCTGCTGCCGTACCTCGGCGTCAGCTACCCGATGACGCGCACCTTCGGCGCGGCCGCGCTCGCCACCGATGGCTCCTGCAACGTGGAAGTCGCGGTGCTGCAGTCGGCGGGTCAGAAGCGCAGCGCGCAGGCGATTCGGCGCGACAACCTGCTGCAGGAATACCAGCTGTACGCGCGCTGGGCGCAGACGCAGCTGCAGAAGTGCAAGGAACGTCAGGCCGCTGCCGATGTCTCGAACGCCGCTGCGCGCGCCGAGGCCGAGCGTCTCGCCGCGCAGAACGCCGCCGTCGCGCAGGCCGCCGCG
>JAEUJS010000061.1 GCA_016792935.1 Archangium sp.
CGCGGCTGGTGCCCGACATGATGCAGAGCAAGCAGAAGCAGGTCGGCATTCGCGTGCCGCAGGCTCCACTGATGCTCGCCATCGCCGCGAAGTTGGGTCGGCCCATCGTCACGACCAGCGCGACCGACATGGAAGGCGCCGTGCTCATCGACGCCAGGGACATCAAGGAGAAGCTCGGGGCGCGCCTCGATCTGATCCTCGATGGCGGCGTGCAGGAAGAAGAGCCGTCGACCGTGGTGTCGCTGATCGACGATCAGATCGAGGTGTTGCGCCAGGGCAAGGGCATCCTCGTGATGGATCAGTGATCAGCTCTTGAACGCAGAGCAGTGCGGCACCGACTGACGGATCTCGTCGAGCGTCGCGCGCGTCTTCTTCGACACACCACGCGTGATCGCGGCCTGCGCACACTCGAGAAAGTACGCGTGCCACGGCTCCGGCTGCCCGCGCACGTTCTGATTCATCTCCTCGAGGTAGTTCATGAACAGTGGTGCCGCGCGCTCGACGACCTTCGCGTCGTCGGAGAGGAGCAGGCGCGAGAACCCGAGCAGCACGCCGGTGAGGATCCCCATGTTCGATCGATCGAGCTGCTTCTCGAGATCGTCGACCGCCTCGAGGCGCGCCTTCGGTTTGGGCGCATGAAGTGCCGTGTGGAACCGCCTGGCCGCCATGCCGCCGCGCGCCCGGCTGATGTTCTTGAAGTACGTCTCGTCGTCGTGCCCGCCGAGCGCGAGGCCGAGCGCGACCATGTCTTCTCGCGAGACGAAGTCGCTCTTCGCGTGTTTCTGCAGCGCGGTGAACGCGGAGCCGCCGAGGATGCCAGCCGCGAGCGGGAGTTCCATGTCGTACGAAGGACTCTCGAGGAGCGCAGCGACGTCGTCGGCGAGTTCCTTCGCGTTGAGCGCGAGCGCCGCGCGTTCCCACTGAAAGCGGTACGTCTTCCACAGGCCCTTCATCAGCGGCACCGCGCGCACGTCGCGGGAATGAGCGACGAGTGTGTAGAAGTGCTCAGGCCGCACCTGCAGCGGCTTCGCGGCGAGCGCGGTGAAGACCTGGCTCGCGAGGTCGGGTTCGACGGCGAGCTCGGCCACGATGAACTTCACGAAGTTCTGCACCTCGAGCCCGGAGCCGCCCTTCTTCTTGTCGCTCCAGTACTCGGCCGCGAGCTTCACGACCTTTGGGTAGACCTTCGCGCGCTTGGTCTCGAGCGGGAACGTTGCGAGCTTCTCGAGCGCGGCCGGAGCGCGAATCCAGCTCGTGAGTTTTCCGAGGTGACTCGATGGATCCTTCACGGGGCTGCCACCGGGGTGCTGAGCTTCATGAGCACGATGCCCGACGCGATCAGCAGCGCGGCGACGACTCGCAGTGGAGTGATCGTCTCGTTGAGCAGCGTGAAGCCGATGATGAAGGTGCCGACGGCGCCGATGCCGGTCCAGATCGGGTACGCGGTGCCGAGCGGAATGGTCTTCATCGCGTAACCGAGCAAGCCGAAGCTGGCGAGCATCGCTCCGAGCGTGATGACCGCGGGGAGCACGCGGGTGAAGCCCTGCGACTGTTTGAGCGAATACGCCCAGAGCACTTCGAAGAGTCCTGCGACGAAGAGGATCAGCCAGGCCATGACGTGCACTCCATTCGAGGTCGGGCCGTCCCGTCGAGCGTTCCCTCACGCGAGGGGGAGGCCGTCCTCCGAGGTCGTGCGCTTGGAGGTAACGCGTTCCCGGCGAGAATGCTCGTCAGATGCAGACCGCGCTGCTCGATCACTACGTGACGTTTCTCCGGGCGGAGCGAAACCTCGCGCCGAAGACCGTCGATGCGTACGCGATGGATGTGCGGGCGTATCTGCAGGATCTGGCGAAGCGATCGATCGAGGTCGAGAAGGTCACGCGCGAAGACGTGCTCGAGCACCTCGCGAAGCTCGGGCAGAACGGTTTGTCACCGCGATCGCGGGCGCGGCATCTCGCAGCGCTGCGCGGGTTTCATCGCTTCCTCGAAGACGAGAAGTTGTGCGCGGCCGATCCGACGAGCGATCTCGATACGCCTCGGCACACTCGGAAGTTGCCGGTGTTTCTGTCGCTCGAGGAAGTCGAGTCGCTGCTCGCGGCTCCTGACGTGAAGACCATCACCGGGGTGCGTGATCGCGCGATGATCGAAGTGCTCTACGCGACCGGTTTGCGTGTGAGCGAGCTGATCAAGCTCGGCGTCAACGACGTGAACTTGAACGACGGCTTCGTGCTGACGATGGGCAAGGGGCGCAAGGAGCGCGTCGTTCCGCTCGGGCGTCGCGCGATCGAGGCGGTGAAGGGTTGGCTCGAGGAACGGCCCACAATGTTGCACGGGCGTGAGTCGCGGGCGCTGTTCGTCACTCCGCGCGGGTCGGGTTTTTCGCGCATGGGCTTCTGGAAATTGCTGCGTCGGCACGCGCGGGGTGCGGGGATCTTGAAGGAGATCTCTCCGCACAAGCTGCGGCACTCGTTCGCGACGCATCTGGTGGAGCGGGGCGCTAATCTGCGCGCGGTGCAGGCGATGTTGGGTCACGCCGATCTCGCGACGACGCAGATCTACACGCACGTCGATTCGAAGCGGCTGCGGGCGGTGTACGACGACAAGCATCCGCGTTCGCGCGTGCGGAAGAAGCCTGTCGAGCGCTGAACTGCTCTGGGGTCGAGTTGGGTTCTGGTGTGTGGCGTCGTGCTCGTCACGGGCGTGCCCCTCTGCTTCGAGCGACGACCGGGGTGCGATGAGAAGTGGGCCGTGAGTCGCGTCGCACGCTGCATTTCGGAAGGACAACGGCCGCCGATGGCTCACCTTGTCACGCGGGTGGTCGTGGGGACGGCCACGGGCGTGACGAGGTGCCACCTTGTTCCGTGTGGCGTCGTGGGCGCGACGGCCCCACGTAAATTCGTCCCACGAAGTAACGGTTACGGTCGTCCTGACGACTCCAGCCGTCACCACGTGAGCCATCGCTTCGTGAACTGAACGTCCTTGCGCTCGTGGTGAGGGGCTCCTCGCGACGAGTACTGCGACCCGAGAATCAGAACTTCACTCGACCCCAGTGCAGTTTCTCGCGGCAGTCAGGCTGAGGCGCGTGTGCTAGTCCGCACCTCATGCCTCAACGAATTCTCTCGGGCGTGCAGTCGAGCGGAAGACTCCACATCGGCAACTACTACGGAGCGATTCGCGAGTTCGTCCGGCTGCAGGAAGAAG
>JAEUJS010000099.1 GCA_016792935.1 Archangium sp.
GATCACCCAGGCACCGCGTGAGCGCGTGTTGCAAGTCTTCGCGGCGGAAGCTCTCCATCAACCACGGAGCGAGCGCGGCGCGATCAGCGTCATGTTCCGCGGCCACACGAGGCGTCAGCAGGGGGTCGAGCTTCTTCAGCGCGTACCCGAGGAGATCGAGGTGCGCGTCGGCCGTGTCCTTCAGCATCGCGTCGGCTTGCCTGGCGCGCTCGGCGATCGAGCGGCCGTGCAGCTCTTCCACGAACGTCGTCGGCGTCAGCTTCAGCGCCGCGATGCTCTCCAGCGTGCGATCGAAGCGATGTGCGGCGTGTGACTCGTTCGATTCCAGCTGCGACGACCAATCGGCATGCAACGCGACACGTGCTTCGCGAGCGGCGAGCTTCGCCCCATCGCGTTGCACTTCCGCCGGTGTCCACGTGCGAGCGGCAGAGAAGAAGGTATGCGTGGTGAGGAATTTCTCGACCCCCTCACGCTGAGCAAGCGTCGCCGCTTCCACATGCGCGCGCGCGACGTAGCGACGCAACAACACCAACCGCGCACGCTTCGCTTCATCGACACGCGGACTCGACAACAACTCGCTCAACACCTGCCAGGCGTCGAGACGGGAAATCTCCGGCAGCTCCGCCACCGCGGGCGCGTCTTTCGCGATGCCGGCGGCGCTGCGGAACGCGCGAGTGGCTCGCTCGAAGAACTGTTCGTCGAGCTGCTCCACCAGCGTGTTCAGTGACAGTTCCACGCGGTGATTGTAGGCCCCGATCGCATGAAGCGCAGGACCTTCGTGGTCTCCACTCCCGGCAGAATCGACGGTGCGTTGCGCGAGGCCTTGAAATTTGATCGCGACGAAGTGCTCGCCTTCGTCGAGCGCGGAGCGGTCTACCTGAACGGTCGGCGCGTGAAAGATGCGGGCACCCGCGTCGGTCCCGGTCAGAAGGTCATGGTGGTGCTCGAAGAAGGTGGCGAGAGCGTCGTCGCCGAACGCGCGCAGCCGTCACCTCCACTCGTCGTGCTCCATGAAGACCAGGACGTTATCGCGGTGAACAAGCCCGCGGGTGTCGTCGCGCAGCCCACGCCAGGCCGCGTGGGAGACAGCCTGCTCGACCTCGTCTCCGCGCATTTGAAATACGAAGCGGGCCTCGTGCATCGGCTCGATCGCGAGACCTCGGGCGTCACGGTCTTCGGCAAGAATCCGCGCGCGACCTCGACGCTCGCTGCCGAGTTCCGCGAAGGCCGCGCTCGCAAAGAATACGTCGCCGTCACGCCGAGCGGATTGAAGGAGCAGGGCGTGATCGATCTCCCGCTCAGTAAAGATCCGTCACGGCCCGGCCGCTGGCGCGCGAGCAAACAGGCCAACGGCATCGACGCGCTGACCAAATACCGGCGCCTGTCGGACGACGGAGAGCACTGCGTCGTCGCGCTCTATCCAGAGACCGGGCGGACGCATCAACTCCGCGCACATCTCGCGGGCATCGGCTTTCCGATCCTCGGTGACTCGCTCTACGGAGGCGGTGGGGCCGAACGTTGCCTCCTCCACGCGCGCGTCCTCGACCTGACCGGCCCTGGACTGAGGGTCGAAGCCCCCATTCCCGAGGACCTTTCGAGGTGGATGAAATAGGGCTGTTGAGTTGCCCATGCCCCAAGGCTTGGGCACGCTGTGGCTTCCCCACGTGCGCATCCTCCGGCCCCACCTCCTGACGCTTGTCTGCGCATTCGCCATCGCGGGTTGTGACTGTGGTCCGCCCGGAGCCGTGTTCGATCCCGACTCCGGCCCTCCGCAGTTCTGTGCCACCTGCCGCGCCGATTCGGACTGTGGCGGCGGTCGCTGTCTCTCGCTGCGTGGCGTGAAGGTCTGTCTGGCGACCTGCACCGGCAGCTCGACGGCGTGCCCCGAAGACTTCGAATGCAAGGTCCCCACGGCTGGTGGCGGAGCGGTCTGCACTCCGAAATCCGACACCTGCTGCGTGGACCTCGACGGTGACGGCTTTGGCCGCGGCATGTCGTGCGCCGGTGAAGACTGTGACGACGCGAACCCGGCCGTGCACCGCGGCGCGACCGAAGAGTGCAACGGCCTCGACGACGACTGCGATGGAGAGGTCGACGATCTCGGTGTCACGGTCTGCGGTGTCGGAGCCTGCGTCAGCGCCGCGCCCATCTGCTTCGACGGCGGCTCGATGATGTGCACGCCCGGCACGCCCGGCATCGAGACCTGCAACAACATCGACGACGACTGCAACGGCATGGTCGACGACGCGCCTCCCGTCACCTGCGGCCTCGGCATGTGCCGTCGCATGGCCGTGGGCTGTGAAAACGGAATGCCGGGCGCGTGTACACCGGGCGATGCGGGCGTCGAGAGCTGCAACACGTTCGACGACGACTGCGACGGAGAGATCGACGAAGGCACGGTGAGCTGCGGCGTCGGCGCCTGCGAGCGTCAGGTGCCCACCTGCGTCGACGGCGGCGCGGTCGCGTGCGAGCCGGGCGATGCGGGCGTCGAGACCTGCAACAACATCGACGACGACTGCAACGGGTTGGTCGATGACGGACTGGGCGAAGTGCGCTGCGGCGTCGGCGCGTGTGAAGACGTCGTGCCCAATTGTCTGAACGGCATGCCGAACACGCGGGTCTGCACGCCCGGCACGCCGGGCACCGAGACCTGCAACAACGCCGACGACGACTGCAATGGCATGGTCGACGACGGCTTCGGCACCACGACCTGCGGCGCCGGAGCGTGTCAGCGCACCGTGCAGAACTGCACCATGGGCATGTTCGTGAATTGCATGCCGGGCGATGCGGGCGTCGAAATCTGCAACGGCGTTGACGACGACTGCAACTCGATCCCCGATGACGGCCTGGGCACGACGACCTGCGGAACCGGCGCGTGCATGCGCACCGTGCAGAACTGCGCCGCGGGCATGCCGCAGACCTGCACCGCTTCTTCTCCGATGCCTGAGGTGTGCAACGGCCAGGACGATGACTGCAACGGCACGCCCGACGATGGGAATCCCGGCGGCAACATGTCGTGCGCGACGGGCCAGCCTGGCGTGTGCGCGGCCGGAACGACGGCGTGTCAGGGCGGAATGGTGCGCTGCAACTCGAACGCGACGCCGATGGCCGAGGTCTGCAACGGCCAGGACGACAACTGCGACGGCATGACTGACAACGCGATGGCGGCGGTGATGTGCCCGCCTCCGACGGGTGTGGCGACGACGCAGTGCGCGCCTGGTGGTGGCGGTGTTCCGACGTGTCAGATCTTCATGTGCTCGACGGGTCTGTTCGACGTGAACGCGACCTACAGCGACGGCTGCGAGTGCAACGACGTCACGCGCAACACCTGCGGTACGCCGTTCAACATGGGCAACATCGGCGTCTCGCAGTCGTTCACCGGTCCGCTCTCCACCGCGCCCGGCGCGACGCAATCGACGCCTGACTGGTATTCGGTGAGCTTCCCGCCCGACATGTCGTCAGGCGCAGGCCGCGGCGGTGGCACGCCGACCATCGAGTTCGCGCCCGGCACCAACGCGTCGTTCCGCTTCGACGTGCTGACGGCGTGCGGCGTGAACGACACCTGCGGTCGCGGCAGCAGCGCGGCGGCGGTCGGCGTGACGAGCTGGAGCTTCAACGACGTCGACAGCGACGCCACCGGCCCCTCGCAGTGGACGGCGAATCAGCGCACGTGGCCGAGCACCGTGTTCGTTCGCGTGTACCGGAACACCGCGGCGCAGAGCTGCGTCACGTACCAGCTCCGCGCCCGCCGCCCCTGAGAAGCACCGCCCGCGCGCGACGATTCCCTTTCCCGCCCCTGCGGCTGTTGCTGCCTAATTGCTCGTCTCGCTCGGCTTGCCTGGCTCTGTCGGTGCTTCAGCCGGCTTGCTCGCTTCAACCGGCTTGGCTGCCTCAGTCGGCTCAGTCGGCTTCGCCGCCGGCTTGATCGACAAGAAGTCGCCCGTCATCTGGAAGCCGATGCCCATCAACGGCAGCGCCGTCGGCGTATCCGCTCCCGTGCGGAACCGGTGCTTGAGCCACCACTGCACGAGAATGAAGACCGTCGGCGTGTTGAACGCCGCACCGTCCTCGATCTTGAACGTGTACCCCACGAACGGACCGATGCGGTGCAGCCCGTTGTCAGCGCTCTGCTCCGCGGCGTCGGGATCGAAGTGGCGCGTCGGGTCGTAGAGCGGAATCGTCATCGTGTACCGCGCGCCCGCGATGAGCTTGTTCTCGAGGCCCTGGTAGAGCAGGTCCGCGTCGTTGGTGAACGTCCACCCGCGGTTGGGCGCGCCCACGTCGTAGAACTGGTCGTAATAAATCCGGTCGCCCGCCCGCAGCGCGAGGTTGCCGTTGATCAAGCGCGCCTGGCTGCGGATCAACATGAACGCCACCTTCGCCTGGAAAGACGCGCCGATGGTCAGCTCCCAGCCATTCACGGCCAGTCGCGAGTCACGGTTCGCTTTGATCGCCGAGTCGCTGAAGTTCGACTGCGCGCCCGTGAAGCCCTGCGCGAGATCGAACGAGCCGAAGTACTGAACGAACTGCACCATCGCCCAGAAGTTCAGCAGCGTGAGCGGAGAGAACTCGACGTACGGCCCGATGCGCAGAAACGCCGGGCTCGCGGTCGGAGCGACGCCGATGCCGAGGTAGTTGTCGCGCAGCACCTTCGAGTCCGACTCGTACAGACGCAGCCGGTACATGAAGCGGCCGTCGTAGAGCAGACCGAGCGGGTTGTAGCGGAGCGCGAACGTGTTCCGGTGCACCACGCGATGCAGCGGCGGTCCCTGGTCTTGCAACATCTGCGCGCTCGCAAACGAGCTGGAGATGAAGACGGCAACGACGACTGCACGGTTGATGAGCATGGAACGTGGAGTTTCGCCCCGAATCTTCGAGGTGCCACGAGAATTTCCGCTCCGAAGACGCAGAAATGTTCGGAAGTCACGCCACGCAGGTGAAGTCGCGCAGCTCTTCGAGTCCACGCGCACGCAAGAACGCGCGGATGTCTTCGCGAGCTCCCTTCGCGGCGACGCACGAGAGCACGTGCGCATTGGCTTCGAGCTCGAGCGCGTCGGGGTGAACCACGGGCACGCCATGAATGCGCTGCCCGACCTTGCGCGCGTCGAGCTCGACGAAGCGGGCGATGGTGAGCCCGAGCGCGGTGAGCGCCTTCGAGAGCGCGCGGCCGGTGTCGGTCGCTCCCCACAACGTGATGGGTCTTCCGCGGAGCAGACGCGCGAGGTAGTCGGCCTTCAACGAGAGGTGCCGCTCCAGCGCGTAGCGTTCATCGGTGCGGGTCAGCCGGCGATCGTGATCGGTCCACTGGTGCAGCACCTCGGGCACCACGCTCAACTGCTCGCCGCGCTCCAGCAGGCGCAGCCACAATTCCCAGTCTTCGGGGAACGGGCCGTCTCTCCAACCACCCGCGGCGCGCAGCGCGTCGGTGCGCAAGAGCATCGAGGGGTGACACAGCGGCGACTCGATGAAGCGATCGCGGAACACGAGCTGTGGAGACGTCAGCGAGCTCAGCCACCGCCCATACGCCTGCAGATTTGGACTCGGAGGACGATCAGCGCGCACGATCTCCACGCCCGTTCCCACACCGGCCCAATCAGGCTCGAGCGCAGCGACGCTCTTCTCGAAGCGGCGCGGCAGTGAGACGTCGTCCGCATCCATCCGCGCGAGGAGCGGCGTGCGCGTCTTCTCGAGCCCGAGGTTGAGCGCTCCGACGAGACCCATTCCGCCGGTGGACACCACCGTGACGCGCGCATCTTCACGAGCGAAGTGCTGCAGCCGCGCCGCCGTTCCATCGGTGGAGCCGTCGTCGATCGCCAGCACGACGAACTCGCGAAAGGTCTGCCCGAGGATGCTGGACAGCGCCGCGTCGATCGTCGCCTCGGCGTTGCGCGCGGGGAGCACCACGGTCACGGACACGCTCACATTCTTTCGCGAATCGGCCGGGCGAGCTTCCCTATATGTTTCACGCCTGTGTCGACTGATCCGGGCGCCACCACCCTGATCGACCTCTCCGGCGAAAGCCGAGTGACGTCCCAGTCCGATCCCGCGCTGCTCGAGGCTCGCAAGAAGGTCGAGATGCACCTCGGCATCGCCGCCCGACTCCGTCGCGAGGGCACCGCGCTGCAGGGCTTTCAGGAATTGGTGCGCGCTACGCGGCTGATGCCGATGAACGCCCGGCTCGCCGGAGCAATGGTGCGCCTCGCCCTCGAGTCCGGCACGCACCAGGTCGCGCAGCTGCTCATCTCCGAGCGCATCGACGACGCGGTGGGCGACGAGCGCACCGACGTGCAGCGCCAGCTCATTCGCCTCGCGCGGCGCACGGAAGACGTCGAGAAGGCACAGGAGCTCACCTCGATTCTCCTCGCCGAGCGTCCGACCGATCGCCGCGCACGCGCTGTCTTGAACGCGCTGTTGGAACGCGGCCAGCGCTGGGAAGAGCTCGACGCCTCGCTCGAGCGCGAGACGCGCGAAGCGGTGAAGCAGAACCGGTTCAAGACTGCGTCACGAGCAGCGCTCCGCCGTGCGCGGTTGTGGTCGGAGCGGCTCGACGACTCCGCGCGCGCGGCGTTGCGTGCCATGCAGGCGGCGCAGTTCTCAGAGCAGGCGAAGGATTTCGCGGGCGCGTTCCTCCTGCGACTCCTGTGGCTGCGCAACCTGCATCGCGCGAAGGCCCCGGTGCGGGCGCTCGAAGAAGCGGCGCGGGTGGTGCTCTCCCTCGGCGAGCGGGTGGGGCAGGCCGCGAGCGCGCGCTCGCTGGTCGAAGAGCTCGGGTTGCTCGAGTTTCCCCCAACGCCGTCGCCCCGGGCTCTGGATCGCACCGACTCTCAAGATCGCACCTTCAACAGCGTCGAGACCTCTCCCGTCGTCACCACCACCACGAATCCGTCGAGTGAGACGCCGACGCCGGGCGCGCCGCGACGGCGATCGACGCAGCTCGAGTTGGTCGCGGTGGCCGAAGTGGCCGAGGTCGCCGGCAAGAAGAGCGAAGCCGCCGCCATCCTCGCCGCCGCGGTGCAGGAAGGGCCGGACCCGCGCGCCGCGCAGAAGCTCGAGGCGCACCTCATTCAGCGCGGCGCCTGGCGCGAGCTGGCTGACTTCTACCGAGACGCGTTCAAGCGCGCGCCGAGCCGCAGCGAGAAGGCGCAGTGGGCCGAGAAGCTCGCTGAGTTGCTCGAGTCGGAGCTGCAAGACACGCAAGGTGCGGCGCGCGCGTGGGCTGAGGTCGCTGCAGCCACCGGCGATTCGCGCGCGGTGTCCGAACAGGTCCGGCTCCTCGGTCAGAAGAAGGACAACACCGGTGTTCGTGAAGCGCTCGACGCCGGCGTGAAGCAGGCGCAGAGCAGCGCCGAGCGAGCGCGTGCACACGTGTTGCGCGCGGAAGAGTCGCTCACGCGTCGCGAGGTCGCTGCTGCACGTTCTGATTTCGAGGCCGCGCTCAAGCTGGTTCCCGCGCATCCGCACGCCGCCGCGGGGCTCGCGGAGTTGCTCGCGATGCAGGGAGAGACCGCTCCCATTCGCGCGCTCGACGAGGCGCTCGCGCGGTTGCCCAGGAAGGCCGCGGGCCGTGGAGATCTCTACCGCCGCCTCGCGCGCCTCGCCGACAGTCCGCTGCGCGACGGGAAGTTGGCGCGCGCCGCGTGGTCCGAAGTCGCCGCGGAATTGCCCGGTGACGAAGAAGCGGAAACGCGGCTGCTGACGCTCACGCGCACCGCGGGTGACGACGTCGCCCTCGAGGCGCTCATCACCACCACACTCGCTCGCGAGCCACGCGGCGCGAAGGCGCGGTTGTTCCGCATGGAATTGGTGACGTTGCTCGAGCGCGCGGGCCGTGACGCCGAGGCGCTCGAGGCGCTGAAGCAGGCCGCACGCATCGAGCCTGGCCATCGCGAAGCCTGGCTCGCCTACGCGGATCGACTCACGACCGCGGAGCGTTGGAGCGAAGCGGCGTGGGCGCTCGAGCACGCCACCACCGCCACCGACGATGCGGGGCAGCGCCTCAAGTTGTGGCGACGACTGGCCGACTTCGTGCGCGAGAACTTGAGCGATGAAGCGCGCGCGGAGACGTACGAAAAGCGCGCCGAGAAGATCGAGCGCGAGCTGATGGGGAACTCGCCGGTCCCTGCGGCTTCACCCGCGCCACCGCCGCCGAGCATCGCGCCGGTGATCGCGACACCGGGTGGGAGCCCGCCGCTTCCCGCTTCGTCGCCTCCGGGAAAAGCCGGGCCTGCCGCGGGCTTGCTCGGTGGGCCGCTGGTGATTCCGCCGCGGCGCGCGATTCGCGCGAAGGTGCCGCTCTTCCAGGACAGCCCCGAGCACCAGGCGTTCGAGAAGGCCGCCGAGAAGGCGGGCCTGCGCGCCGAGCCGAAGGTCGAGTCGCGAGATCACGTGCGCATCGCTCCGCGCGTCGCGCAGCAACTGGGGCTGAAGCACGAGCCGCTGTTGACGCCGCCGCGACCTCCGCCGCTGCCGCCGCCGGTTCCCGATTCAGAGGTGTCGTCGCTCGAGGCGCTGCCTCCGTTCGACGACGATGACGAGCCGGTCGCGCCGACGCGGGAGCTGCGCATTCCGGGATCAGCAGGTGGCCCTGCTGGGGGAAGCGACTCCGACGACGAGCTCGAAGACATCACGCCCAGTCCAGCGCCGCCGCGGCACGAGCTGCCGTTCGAAGAGGTCGGCTCCGACGACTTCGCGATGGGACCGCAGGAGCTGGGGCAACCGGAGCCGGGCGAGACGAATCACGATCTCGACGACGACCCGCATCCGACGACCGAGATTCCGGTGGCGAAGCCGCCCGAGCCGGAACTGGAAGACGACGTCACGCCGCCCAGGCGCAAGGTCGAGCTGGGAGACCCCTCGCAGCCCGTGCCGCCTTCGTTCGGTCCCTCTCCGTCGCGCCAGCTCAGCGGAGAGCGGCAGGCGTTGTTCGAGCGGGTGCGCGCCAACCCACTCGAGGCCGACGGCTACAAGCTGCTCGCCGAGCACTTCGACACCGCGAATGATCCCGCCCGCTCGTCGCTGATGTTGGAGATCGCCCGCGCGCTCGAAGGCGATCCGCACGCTGCGCCGCGCGCGCCGCGGTTGATTCTGAACGCGACCGATCGCCAGGGCCTCAAGCACCCCGCGCTGCGAGGGGAGGGCGGCGAGCTGCTCGGCCTGTCCGGCGTCGCGTTGTGCCGGCTCAACCCCGCGCGTGGAAAAGAGGCGGGCACCGAAGACGAGTTCAACCTCGATTCGGGCAAGGGCGCGCGCGGTGTCGCTGAAGCGCTGCTCGCGGCGGTGCGCATTCTCGGCGTGCGCTCACCCGACGTGTTCCTCTCGGAAGAGCCCGGTCCGCCCATCTCGCTGGTCTTCACCAACGAGCCGCGGTTGATCATCGGCAAGCTCGCCGTGAAGAAGGAAGTCACCGACGCCGAGCTGCGGTTCTTCGCCGGGCGCGCGTTGTTCACCCTGCAGCCCGAGTTGATGGCGCTGCGCAACATTCGCAAAGACCAGCTGCTGCGCGGCGTGGTGTTGGTGTCGCAGGTCGCGGAAGGCCGAGGCGCTCCGGCCGAGACGAAGCTGTTCCGCGACACCGTCTCTTTGAGATCATGGGACCGGCTGCGTCACCTCGTGCGCACGGTCGGCACACGGCTCGATCTCACCGTGCTCGCCGAAGGCGCGCGGCACTCCGCGAATCGGGCGGGGCTCGTGGTGTGCGGCGGCATTGCTCCGGCCATCGCGAGTCTGCGCGCGAAGAAGGCGCTGCCCAGCGAGATGACCGAACTCATTCGTTTCGCCGCGAGCGAGCGCTACCTGCAGCTGCGAAATCGGAATTTGCCGGGCCGGAAGTGACGAGGAAACGTCATTCCTCGCCGGTCTGCACCAACCCGTATTTGTGCAGCAGCGAGTAGAGGTGCTTGCGATCGAGCCCCGCATCACGCGCGGCCTTCGCGATGTTGCCGCGGGTCTTCGAGAGCAGCCGCGTGAGGTACTCGCGCTCGAACGCGCGGATGAGATCGTCCTTCACGTCCTTGAACGGGCCCGCGTAGTTCACCGGCAACGTCTCGCCGTCTTGCTTGTCGGGGCCGCTGTACTCGCGGAGGAAGTTCTCGCTCGCGAGCTCGGGGATGTCGGCGACGTGTTTGAGGCGCTCGACCGCGTTGCGCAGCTCGCGCACGTTGCCCGGCCAGGTGTGCGAGTTGAACTGCTCGCGCTGCTTGTCCGAGAGCCGGCCCCAGAGGTTTCCGCCCGACATCGCGTCGACGAGCAACGGGATGTCTTCCTTGCGATCGCGCAGCGTGGGAAGCGTGAGCGTGAAGACCGAGAGGCGGAAGTAGAGGTCTTCGCGGAAGCGGCCGGCCTGCGTCTCGGCCCAGAGATCTTTCTTCGAGGCGGCGATGACGCGGGTGTCGAACTTGTGCGCCGAGCCCGACTGACCGAGGCGGCGGAACTCGCGATCTTCGAGCGCGCGCAGGAGCTTGGGCTGCAGGTCGAGCGGGAGATCGTCGATCTCGTCGAGGAACAACGTGCCGCCGTCGGCGCGCTCGAGGCAGCCGACACGCTGGGCGACCGCTCCGGTGAAGGCGCCCTTCTCGTGGCCGAACAGCTCGCTCTCGATGAGGTTCTCGCTCACCGACGCGCAGTCGAAGATCACGAACGGGCCCGTCGCGCGCGGAGAGAGCTTGTGAATCGTGCGCGAGGCGGCGCCTTTGCCGCAGCCGGTTTCGCCGATCAGCAGCAGCGTCGAGTCGGTGGGCGAGATGCGCTGGATGAGCGCGAAGATCTGCCGCATCGGGACCGACTTGCCGACCAGATCTCCGAGGCGATCGTCGTTGGTCGGAGAGACCTCGAGCGACTTGAGCAGCGGCTGGAAACGCAGCTGCACGTCACCGACCTCGAGCAACGCTCCCGCGCGCAGGAACCCTTCTTTGATCTGCGCGCCATCGATGAACGTGCCGTTGGTGCTGCCGAGATCCTGCACGAGGAAGGTGTCGCCCTGGCGCCGCACGGTGAGGTGGTTGCGGCTCACCGTCGGGTGATCGAGCACCACGTCGTTGTCCGGCGCTTTTCCAATGCGGAGCGACTGCCCGATCGGAAACGACTGGCCCGGCGCGGTGCCGTTGACCAGCACGAGGCTGAATTCCTGCGAGGCGAAGCGATCAGTGACGCTCGCGGCGCGAACTCCGAGAACCGTGCGCTGGGGAATCGTGCTTCCGGTGGACATGAACGGGCCCAAGTGTAGGCCCAAAGTCGCGTTTGGTCGCGAATGATCCGAAGCCCCTGGGGCGATGGCGTTGTGTCAGGCCGCGCGAGCGAGCGGCTGGGTGTCCTTCGCGTCGAGGAGATCGTCCACGAAGTCGAGCAGACCGGTGAGCCACTGGCGCTGACACAGCCGCATGCGCTCGGTGCGCTCGGTCAACATCGCGTCGAAGTCTTCCGGAGGCGCGAGCAGCATCAGATCTTCACGCAGCAACTCAGCCTCGAACGAGAGCGCCGCCGGGCCGTGACGCGCGGAGTGGTGCAGACGGTTCATTTGCGAGGCTGCCCAGGCTTCGAAGATCTCCAGCTGTTCCGGCGAGCGCGAGAGCAACACGACGATGTGCTCGAAGATCGGCCCGAGGTGACGTTGAGCGAGGTCCATGATGCCGGGCGTGCAGTGCAGCGCTGATGCCGCTCGGAAGTAAGTGGATCGACTCCAACCCCGGTGGGTCATCGGTGACGGGTGGGCGGGTTCGCGACCTTCCGCTGTGCTACGGCGGCGGCGTGAAGTCGGTGCTGATCATCCGCTACAGCGCGCTGGGAGATGTGGTGCTCGCCACCAGTCTGATCGAGCCGCTGCGCGCGAAGTATCCGGGCGTGCGAATCGAGTGGCTGACGGACGCAGCGTTTGCGCCGTTGTTGGAGGGCGTGGTCGATCGCGTCGTTTCATTCTCGCGGCGGGATCCGTTGTCGCGTGCGGCGGCGGTGCTGGCCTTGCGAGGGCGCTTCGATCTCGCGATCGATCTGCAGAACAAGCTCTGGTCGATTCGGGTGGCGCGGGCGGCGGCTCCGGAGCGCAAACGTTTCGTTCGCCGTACCGCGTGGCAGGCGCTCAAGTCGTTGGTCGGTCGCGATGTGGTGCTCGATGACGCGACTGCGGCTGAGCTCTACGCGCGCGCCGCGGAGCTCGACATGCCCGGCACGACGAAACTGCTCGTGCAGCCATCAGCCCGCGAACGCGCGTCGCAGTTGCTGACTCCCTCTCCCGCCCCTGCGGGCGAGGGTCGGGGTGAGGGGCAGTCCAAATGGATTGCGATCGCCCCGGGCGCCGCCTGGGAAACAAAGCGCTGGCCGGCTGAACGCTTCGGCCAGCTCGGCAAAGCGATGCAGTCACGCGGCTTCAAGGTGGCGTTGCTCGGCGGCCCGATGGACGAGCCGTTGTTGTCAGGCCTTCGCGCTCAGTGCACGCCCGACGCAGACTTCACGAACGAATCGCTCCCCGTCCTCGCCGCCGCGCTCGAGAAGTGCGCGTTGATGATCGGCAACGACTCCGGCCTCGTGCACATCGCGCAAGCCGTCGGAGCAAAGCCGCTCGCGATCTTCGGTCCGACCTCTCCGCGCCGGTGGGGACCACGTGCTCCAGGCAAGGCCTTGTCGCTCGGGTTGTCGTGCGCGCCGTGCACCAATCACGGCAGCCACGAGTGCCCGCTGAAGCACCACGACTGTCTGCAGCGGCTCGAGGTCTCTCAAGTGGTCGACGAGTGTCTGAAATTGGTCGTTGCGTAGCTGCGGAGTGCATCGGACCATCAGCAGCCTGAAGGTCGAAGTGCGTGCGGATTTGGGCCGTGCCGAACAAGGAATAGCCTCTCATGTTCGAGCGGAGTTCGTTCAGTTGACCACGTCATCGAAGCCCGAGTTCATTGAACGCCCTTTCGTTCGAGGAGAGGGGCTCGAGCGCCGTTCGGCGCGGCCAACGATCAACACCAACCACTTCGACCCTAAAGCTTGCTGTCGAGCGTGATCGTCACCGGCCCGTCGTTGATCAACGCGACCTTCATGTCGGCAGCGAAGACGCCTTCCTCGACTGTGAGACCGATCGAACGGCAGCGTTCACAGAACCGCGAGTACATCGCCTTCGCTTCCTCCGGAGGCATCGCATCGATGAACGACGGCCTCCGCCCACGCGACGTGTCCGCGTACAGCGTGAACTGACTCACTGCGAGCAGCGCCTTCGAAGTGTCGATGAGCGACTTGTTCATCTTCCCCGCGTCGTCTTCGAAGATCCGCAGCGCCGGAATCTTGTCGACCATGAAGTCGAGGTCGGCCTCGGTGTCTCCCTTTCCGACGCCGAGGAGCACCAGCAGGCCAGGTCCGATCTTCCCGGTGATCTTCCCGTCGACGGTGACCGACGCTTCCTTCACTCGCTGCAGCACGGCGCGCATGCGTCGCGTATACCGCCGCCACCATGCGCTTCATCGCGAAGATTCTCTGCGTGCTCTGTCTCGCCGGCTGCGGCCCCGACGTCGCCTCGTGGACCGGCGTGTACCGCGGCTCCGGTTCGATCAACGCCGGCCGTCAGCCCGAGCCGCTCACCGGCACCCTCACCGCGAACGCTGACGCGACCTTCACGCTCAAGTCCGACCCGACGGGCATGCAGAACCGAGTCTGGCAGTGCACGCTGCGCGCCTCGAGCGCGACCGCCGAGAACGTCATCTTCATGGTGCCGACGACGTGCCCCATCAGCGTGATGCCCGACGACGGCTGCATGCACCAGGTCACCGTCAACGCCGCGACCGTTCACCGCATCGCCGGTTCGATGGAGATCGACGGCCAGCTCAGCGGCCGCGTCAGCAGCACGTGCACCGGCATGAGCGGGACCACCAACGACTGGCTGCTCGAGTTCGTCGGCAGAAAGCTCTGAGCCCCACTTCTCAGCGCAGAAACGAAGTGCCATGAGGGCGCCCGTGAACCGGTCCCTCTTCTTTGCTTTCGGAGCCGTGTCGTCGTTCCTGATCGCGTGCGGCCCGCCTCCGGCGACGTGCACGCCGTCCAACTGCTTCGGCTGCTGTGACGCGTCCGGTGCATGTCAGGCCGGCGTGAGCGATCTCGCCTGTGGCCTCGGCGGGCAGGCGTGCAGCGCGTGTTCATTCGGCACGAGCTGTCAGGCGAACGCCTGCCGTCCAGGCATCGCCAATGGCGGAGGCGGCGGAGCCACCACAGGTGGTGGCGGAGGCACAACAGGTGGTGGTGCTGCGACCGGAGGCGGTGCAGCCACAGGCGGCGGCGGCGGCGGCACGACGGGTGGCGGAACGACTGGTGGCGGCACGACGGGTGGCGGAACGACTGGTGGCGGAACGACGGGTGGCGGAACGACGGGTGGCGGAACGACTGGTGGCGGCGCGACTGGAGGCGGTGGCCCGCAGACCGGCACCTTCACCGTCACCGGCACCGTGACCTACGACTTCGTCCCCGCGACGTACTCGGTGGCGAGCGACACCGGCACGCTGAACTTCGCAGCCGCATCGCAACGCCCCGTGCGTGGCGCGCAGGTCCGCGTGCTCGAAGGCACCGCGGTGCTCGCGATGACGAACACCTCGAACACCGGTACCTACTCGCTGACGTTCACCGCCACCGGCGTCGGAGCGCTCACGGTACAGGTGGTGGCGCGCACCAGCTCGCCTCCCATCACCATTCAGGACAACACGGCGAACAACGCGATCTGGGCGATCGGCGCGAACGTCCCCACCGGCGGCGGCACGCTCAACATGCGCGCCACCCACGGCTGGACCGGCAGCAGCTATTCGCCCACGCAGCGCACCGCCGCACCGTTCGCGATCCTCGACTCGATGTACGGAGCTGCGACCGCCTTCCTCTCCGTGCGACCGTCGCTCTCGTTCCCGCTGCTCCGCGTGAACTGGAGCCCCAACAACACCACTGACGACAACGGCCCCGTCGAGCAGGGGTTCATCGGCACTTCGTATTTCCAGGACGGAGAGATCTGGATCGTCGGCAAGGACGGCGTCGACACCGACGAGTACGACAACCACGTCATCGTGCACGAGTGGGGGCACTACTTCGAAGCGGCGCTCTCGCGTTCCGACAGCCTCGGCGGCAACCACTCCACGGGCGACATCCTCGATCCGCGCGACGCGTTCAGCGAAGGGTGGGGCAACGCCGCCGCAGGCATCCTCACCGGCGATCCGCTCTACGTCGACACGTACTTCACTGGCGCTGGCGGCAACATCGACGCCTTCGGGTGGGATGCCGAGACCGATTCCAACCCGACCGATGATCCATCGCCGGGCAGCTTCTCGGAGTCGACCGTGATGCGCGTGCTCTACGACGCGTGGGATTCCACCAACGAAGGCGCCTTCGACACCGCGACGGTCAACCTCGGCGCCATCTGCGATGCGTTCACCACCGGGCACCGCACCAACGACGCCTTCACCACCATCGCCAGCCTGATGAGCACGCTCAAGGCGCAGCCCGGCGTGAACGCGACGTCACTCAACACGCTCATGGCCCACTACAACGTCGGACCGATCACCACCTCGTTCGGCGATGGCGATCCACCGCTGCGCGCGATGTTCGTGAACGCGACGCTCCCGCTGAACCAGACGGTGATGCTCAACGGCCGCGAGGACTACAACTTCGCGTCGCAGAACAAATACTTCGTCGTCACCGGCAACGGAGCGCGCATCACCGTCACCGCGAACAGCTCGCGCGACGTCGGCATCGGCGCCTACCAGCAGGGAAACGAGGTTGGGTATTCGGACAATGGCGTGAGCGGCAGCGAGTCGTTCAACTTCATGTCCACCAACGGCGCCCTCTACATGATCAACCTCACGGGCTACGGCGCGACCAACGGCACCTACAGCTCGACCATCTCCATCACCAGCCCTTGAGACCGCACATGAAATCGCTCTTCTTCGCTTCGTTGATCATGCTCGCGTCGTGCACCACGCCGACGACGGTCGCCTCTCCCGCGCCGGTGCGTGGGAAGCCGACGGCTCCGGTGTCGGTCAACGCGGAGCTCTCCGGCCGCTCGGCGCAGCTCACCGTGACCTTCGATGGCGATGCGACCGACGTGCGCATCACCGCGGGTGGAGTCGATGGACTCGTCGTCGAAGGCGAGCCGGTGATCGTCAGCGCGGGCACGTTCGCGAAAGGGGCGAGCCATCGCTTTCAGGTGAACTTCACACCAGGTCCGAACAAGTCGGCGCTCGTCGTCAGCGTCGCGGGCTCGTTCAACGGAGCGTCGCGTGCGCGGGTCGCGAGCTTCACGCTCGGTCAGGGCGGGACGCTGCAGTCTCCGGGCACCGTGATGACGACGGATGACGGCGAGACCGTGAAGGTGCTCCCCGCCGCCACGCCGTGACGTGAGGGAGCGCCTACTTCTTTCCCAGCAGCTCCCGGCTCTTCGCGGCGCACGTCTTCTGCAGATCAGCCAACCCGGTCTGCGCGCCGTTCACCGTGAACTGCCGCTCCTTCAGTTCTGGGTAGCGACCACCGAGCACCACCGCGGTCGCCGTGCACTCATCGAACTGCGCGAGCGCCTCGGTCTTCTTCCCCTTGCCGAGCAACGCCACGGCAGCCTCGTAGGCCTTCTTCGGCCCATCCTCGAACGCGATCATCGCGACGAGCGGTTTCACCAGCGGAGCGGTCTGGTCGTACTTCTGTCCGCACTGCGTGACGACGTCCTTCACGGTCGACGGAAGATTTCCCGCCACCACCGCGATGCGGCCTGACGCGGGGTTCGCCTCGAGGATCTTCGCTCCCTCTTCCTTGCAGCTCTTGAAGCCGGCAGCGGCCTTCTCGTACTCCGTCTTCTGCACGCGCATGTCGCTCGACGCCGACGCGGTCTGCTCCGACGTCAGCGCGGGGTTGAACGAGTCCACCGTGCGCTTGCGGATGTCGCGTTCACGCCGCGCGACCTCGAGCGCCTCGAAGCGCTTCACCAATTCGTACCGCGCCTTCTCTGCAGCCGCCGCGTAGCTGCCCGCCTGCACCTCGAGCTCGGCCTTCGCCTCGAGCGCCGCGTTGATCGCATCGACGGCCTTCTCGGCCGCCGCCAGATCCGTGTCCGTCCCCGTGGGAGACCGCGCCGTCTCGATCTTCGTCTTCGCGCTCGCCAGCAGCTCGCTCAACGCGCTCTTCGTCGCCTGCGCGTAGAGCACCAGCTTGCGCTGCGTGATCTTGCCGGTCGCCTCGGTCATGCGCTTGCGAACTTCCTGGTCGTACCAGGCGTAGGTCTTGTCGCGCTCGATGAGCGCTTTGCCGTCGTCGAGCGCCTTGCCGATGTCGGCCACCGCGGCTTCGGCTTCCTTCACCTGCTCCTCACCGGACTCGGCCCTGGCGAAGTCTCCGATGATGGCCGTCGCCTTGCCGCGGGCCGCCTCGACGATCGCCTGTCGCGCCGCGACGTCGATCTCATTGCGGCGCCTGGTGATGGTCGCCTTGCCTTCACGTTCCCACGCGCGCGCATCGGCCACCGGCTGCTGCAGCGTCGGATCTTTCGGGTTCATCGGCTCGAGCGTCTTCTGCAGTACGAGCAGCGAGCTGTTCGCGACCGAGAAGTCGTCATCAGTCGCCGTCTTCTTCTCCACCTTGAGCAACGCCGCGCGGAAGTCCTTCACCGCCACATCCAGGCCCTTCAACTGCAGTCCGTTCTCGACCTCGACCAGCGTGCCCTTCACGGTGTTGACGTATTCGCCGAACGCCTGGCTGCGCTGCGCCTCGGGCTCGAACTTCTCGAGCAACTTGCGCGCGACGATCGCGATGGTGCGCGCCTCGGCCAACTGATCCGCCGTCGGATTGCGCGAGCGGATGATCTTCGCCGCGCCCTGCAGATCCTTCGCGGTCGGAGCAATCTCTCCCTTCAAGCGCGTCAGCCCCGTCTGGCTCCACAGCTCATCGGCCTTCTTCTTGTTGGCCGCCAGCTCAGCGCGCGTCTGCGCGGCGTACGCGCCGTAGCCCGCCTTGTCCTTCGTCTCGAGCACCTTGCCTTCGTCGAGCCGGGTCGCGAGGGCCTTGCCGGTGGTGTCGGCCGCTCCGAATTCGGCGTCGGTCGCGCTGGCCGACAACTTCGCCATCGCCGCCACGTACGCGAGCCGCGCTTCCTCGACCTTCGCCTTGTGCTTGTCGCCTTCCTGCAGCGCCCAGCGCTCGTCGGCCGATTTCTCGAGCTTCGAGATCGTCGCGTCGGTCGTCGTCAGGTAGTTCGCGAACACCGCATCCTGCGAAGCGAACGGACGGCCTTCATCAGCCGCCTTCTTCGCCGCCGCCACCGCGGTGCGCATCTCGTCGTACGCACCTGCCGCGGGCTGCTTCGCCTCGGTCGCCTTCGATTTCTCCTGAAGCGTCGCCATCGCCGCGTCGATGGTGCGGCGGTGATTGAAGATGTGCACCTTCGCGCGACGGCCATCGACGAAGTCGCGCTTCTCACGCAGCTCCTTGCGGGCGGCCAACGCAGCTTTTGCGTAGTCGAGATCGTTCGGCTCCTGCGAAGCGCCAGCGTCGATCGCGTCCTTGAACACGTTGAGCGCGTCGTGCGCGGCGTCGAGATCGGCCGTCGTCGGCGCGTCGCCTTCGACCTTCTTCATCACTTCGGCCAGTTTGGCCCGCGCCGAGTCGAGGCCCTTCTTCGCATCAGCCACCGTTGCGGCAGGACCCGCGAGCGCAGGCGCTGAAAACAGCACCACAGCGAGGAAGACCGGCCCAGGAGCGATTCGCATGGCGCCGTTTTACTGCAACTGCGCGGATCTCAAGCCTTTCTGGCTCTTCGCACTTCTTCACCGGGCTCAGGGCTGACGCTTCACATTCGGTTCCTACTTTCCATCTGCGAGTCGGGGCCATTTCGGTTCCGTCGCTCCTGAGAAGGGGAGATCAACAATGTTCGGATTCATCATTGGAACGCTGAGCCTGATTGGGTTCATCAAGGTGCTCCGCTGGGGTCGCGGCGGCTACGGCTACGGACGCTTCGGACGAGGTCCCCGCAACTGGATGTTGCGTCGGCTCTTCCAGCAGCTCGACACCACGCCGGGTCAAGAGAAGGTCATCGCCAACGCGTTCGAGAACGCGCAGCGCGTGATGTGGCAGACGCGGAGCCAGTTCTTCAACTCGCGGTCGTCGTTCGCTGCCGCGATGCGCGGAGAGACGTTCGATGGCGCCGCGGTGGGCGCTGCGTTCGACGCGCAGCAGGCGTCGCTCGACGAGGTGAAGAAGGCGCTCAAGGAAGGCATGCAGGCCATCCACGAGGCGCTCAACCCGGAACAGCGCGCGCGTCTGGCGGATCTCGTCGAGTTCGGCCCGGGTCGCATGGGCGGCGGCTGCGGTCACCACGGCCGCTTCGGTGGTCACGGCCACCACGGCTTCCGTCACGCGAACGGCGGCTCCGATGGCTCCACGGTCAGTCTCTAACCCTCAACCTCACACTCACTGAAAAAGGACACACTCCATGCGTCGCATTCTTCTCGTCATCCTCGGTTTCGGAATCTTCGCGGGCTACGGCTCGGCCATCGCCAGCGCTCGTTGGCACGCTCGGCAGCACGGCGGTTGTGAAGGGCGTTGGGGCGAAGGCCGTTGGGGTCAGCGCTGGCAGGATCGTGATTCGTCGAACATGAACACGGTCCTTGCTCCCGCGCCTGCCACCACGCCGGTGCAGAACGTCGTCGTGCCGTCGGCTCCTGCGCCTGCGGCTCCGGCGCCCCAGGTCTTCGTGATCACCGTGCCGAGCGGAGCCGCTGCGCCTGCGCCGGCCCCGCAGATCATCACCGTGCCGGTTCCGGTCGCTGCACCGGCTCCTGCCGTCGCTCCCAGGGCGGAGTGACCCGTGCTCACCCGGGAAGTTCCTCCCCTCGCGCTCACAGGTAATGTCATGAACGCCATGGCTTCCCGGGTGTTGTTGATCGACGACGATGCGCGCTTGCCGGATCTGCTCCGTTCGTATCTCGAGCAGAACGGCGTGACGCTCAGCCACGCTCCCGACGGTCCGCGCGGGCTCGTGATGTTGGAGCAGGGTGCCTACGACGCCGTGCTCCTCGACGTGATGATGCCGGGCATGGATGGGCTCGAGGTGTGCCGGAAGATTCGCACCAGGAGCAACGTGCCGGTGATCATGCTCACCGCGCGTGGAGACGAGACTGATCGCGTGGTCGGTCTCGAGCTCGGCGCGGATGATTACGTCGGCAAGCCATTCTCTCCACGCGAGCTGTTGGCGCGGTTGCGTGCGGTGCTCCGTCGCGCGCGCCCTGAAGTGATGAGCGAGCAGCTCACGGTGGGAGACATCACCGTCGACGTTCCGGCCCGCACCGCGACGAACAAGAGCGCGTTGTTGGATCTCACCGGCATCGAGTTCGACATCCTGGTGGCGCTGGTTCGCCGCGCGGGTCGAGTCGTTCCGCGTGACGCACTCCTGTCCGAAGCAGGCCGCAGCGACGTGGTGGTCGGAGAGCGCACCATCGACGTGCACATCAGCCACCTGCGGCAGAAGTTGAATGACGATCCTCCGAGGTTGATCAAGACGGTGCGAGGCGTCGGCTACGTGTTGACGAAGGACTAGAGCGACGATGTTTCATCACCGCCATCGCATGCATCAGCGCATGCACGAACGAATGCACGGGCGCATGGGTCCGATTGGGACCTTCGTGCGCGCGCGTTTGCGGAGGCGGATCTTCGCGTGGTTCCTTGGCGGCATTCTCACCACCGGCCTCGTCGTCTTCCTGTTGATGGTGCTCGTCGCGCGCATCCAGGAACCGGAATGGACGCGGACGTGGGAAGGCAGCCGCGGCTGGGTCGGCAAGCAGTTCGCGCGCGAGTGGGTCGACCCGATGGCGCGCCAGAAGTTCGCCGTCGACACCGCGAAGGAACTCGACGCCAACATCGATCTCATCGACTCCAGCGGTCAGCGCTTCTTCTCGACCGGAGACGTCTGCCGTCACGCCGCGCTCGAAGCGCCGGTGCGCGACGCGACGACGGGAGCAGCGCTCGGCTCCGTCATCTTCTGTCCCGCGCGCTCGCACGCTCCGTGGAAGCCGTTCGTGTTCCTCGGCATCTTCTTGTCGGCGGTGTGGATGGTGTCGGGCCGCGTCGCGCGACGGCTCGCGCGTCCGCTCGATGAGTTGACCGAGGTCGTCAAGCGCATCGGGCAGGGTGACCTGAAGGCGCGCACCGATCTCACCTGCTACGAGCCCGACGAAATCGGAGTCGTCGCCGACGCCGTCAACGACATGGCCGCACGCATCGAGAAGCAGGTCGAAGATCAGCGCGAGCTGCTCGCCACCGTCTCTCATGAACTGAGAACGCCGCTCGCGCGCATGCGCGTCATCTCGGAGATCGGTCGTGACTCCGGAGCGACCGAGAAGACCTTCGACGAGCTCGATCGCGAAGTGATCGAGATGGACTCGCTCGTCGGAGAGCTGCTCGCCAGCTCACGCCTCGAGTTCGGTCAGGTGGCGAAGCGGGAACTCAGTGTTCGAGATCTGTCCGCGCGCGCGGTGGAACGTGCGGGTCTCTCGGCGACCACGCTCGCGGTGAACGGAGAAGCAGACTCGCTCACCGGAGATCCGACGTTGCTCCAGCGTGCGCTCGCCAACCTGTTCGACAACGCGCGCAAACACGCCAACGGCGCCGACGGGTTCGAAGTGAACGTCGATGCCGAGCGCGTGAAGTTCGAAGTGCTCGATCGCGGACCGGGCGTGAACGGCAACGCGTCGTCGCTCTTCGAGAAGTTCAACAAGGGTCAGAACGGGAACGGCGCCGACGGTCTCGGTTTGGGCCTCGCGCTGGTGAAACGCATCGCCGTCGCACACGGAGGCGAGGTCTGGGCCGGCCCGCGTGATGGTGGCGGCTCGCGCTTCGGCTTCTCGGTGAAGCGCGCCTAGTTCACACTCGAGAGAATGTTCGCGACGCACATCTCCTGATCCGAATTCTCACCCCAGTTGGTGGTGATGGCATTCGCAGCGGAGTTGTCGAACGTGCACCGCACCCGCAGCTTGTCGCCCGGCTCGAAGCGCACCGGCTCCGAGAGCTGGTACTCGTTCTGCCAGTGGAAATCCCACGCGGGGATGTCGATGACCTTGAGGCGCGTGCGGTCGGCCTTCTCGAGGATCAGCTCTCCGCGACGCCCGAGCTTGTGCATGTGGAACATGACCGCCTCGATGTTGAAGCCGTTGGTGTTGTCGAGCGGTGAGCCCAGGAGCTGGAAGAAGCTGCGCGGGTCCGACACGAGCTGGTGCACCACGGCCGGGTTCGCCGCGGGAATTTCCATCTGCTGACCGACCCACGCGACGTCGAGCATCGGCTGGTACGCGAGGCGGCGCTGCACGGTGTCTTCGAGCGTGAACTGCATCTCGGTCTGATCGAGCTGCGGGCCGCGCGCGTTCTGCACGTTGTAGTGCATCTGCATCACGATCATCGCGCCGGGCTCGACCTCGATGCCGCCACCGCGCGGGAACATCGTGCCGGAGTAACCCGGGATCCATGCGGTCAGCAGATTCACCGCGAACTGCTGCGGGCGATTGCCGAACGGCCCACCGAAACACTCGTAGCCGGGCGTCGCGTCTTCCGCGTCCCACATCACGGGGTACATCGCGGCGTCAGCGGGGATCAAATAGAGCGCGATGTGGTGCGCCTGCTCGGGCACTCCGGGGAGCGCGTTCACGCCAGTGATGAACTTCCTGGTCGTCTCCGGCCAGGTGAGCACGAAGCAGCGGTAGTCATCGGGCGTCTTCGAGGGCGTATACGCCGCCGGCATCTTGAGCGAGCGATCGACGCGCGTGACGCCACCACCGATCTCCGGCAACGCGGCGCCGGGCTTCTTCACGTCGCCCTGATCAGTCGACTTCGCCCACGCGCTGATGGTCGCCTTCTGCTCGTCGCTCAACGACGGGTTGCGCAGATACGTGACGTCAGACGGGCCGGCCTTCCACGGCGGCATGCGCCCCTTCTCGACGGCGTCGGCGACCTGCACCGCGTAGGTCTTCGCGTTCTCGTACGAGTCGAGCGCGAACGGAGCGACACCTCCTGCGACGTGGCAGTTCACGCACCGCCCATCGAGGATCGGCTTGATGTCTTTCGCGTACGTCGGGCCGGGCGGCTGACACGCCGAGAGGGCGAGGACGAAACCGATGACGAGAAAGGTTCTCATGGGCGCGCCTCATACCCCCGTCTTCCGGGGAATGTCAGTCCCTCCCGGTACTGTGGCGTTTCACCGAATTTCTCGGGGGGAAAAATGGAACACGTCGCGGTGCTGGAAGAAGCGAAGAAGGAAGTGAACGCAGTCATTCCGCAGTCACCGGAAGAGGTGCGCGAGGAACTGATCAGGTTGCAGGACCAGATCGTCAGTGGCTCCGACACGCCGCTCGTACACCGGCAGATCGAGAAGCTGCTCAGGACGAAGCGAGTCGAGTTGTTAGGCCCACTGGCGAAGGTGATCGAGCGCGTCGAGTACGAGCGAGGTCGGCCCGTGAAGGCCGTCTTGTCGCCCAGACCGAAGACGCTCTTCGAGGTGCTCGACGATCCCGGCTGGGACACGATTCGCGAGCTCGACGTCGGCCACTGCAGTCTTCAGGCGCTGGTGGGCAACCGTTCACACCGACGCGTCCGCGAAATCATCGTGGGACGCGTCGGAGAGTTCCTCGCGTCGCGGTGGTCGCTGCGCATCGTGCACGGAATCTCTCCGCGGTGTTTTCCCGAGGTCGCGTGTCCCAACATCGAGGAAGTGAGCGCGACCGGAGTCACCTTCGACGCGCTCGCCGAACGCTTCCCCGGTCTTCGCCGGCTCTCGATGCACTACTGGTACGAGGATCTTCCCGACTGGTCGCATCCGCTGCTCGACCGGTTGGATCGTTTCTCGGTGAACGACCACATCACCATCGAGAACGGCGTGGCGCGGTTCGACGACTTCCGACTCGAGGGGCGCGTCGCGGAATGGCTCGCGCACTACCCGAAGCTCGAGCGTGTCGAGGTGCCCGACACTGCCATTCACGAGCGCCTCAGCGACGAGATGCAGGCCTGCTTCAAGGCGCTCCGAATGCGCGGAGCCGAGATCGTGTTGATCGAGGGGCCGCAGACCGACTGGTGGGGAGCACGCGACAACCGCTACGCGCTGCGCTGGGGCTGAGCGACCCGAACGCTCCGAGTCGGGTCGCGTTCGGTGGCTCCGCGTTGCGTCGGGCTTGATCTCAGTAATTGCGCTTGCCGGTGTTGAAGCCTGTCACCGCGTCACGCGGCGCAGCGACGGCGAACGGCTTGTGCGTGCGCTTCCCCGTCGCCTGGCCCGACGCAGGATCGCGCGGAGCTCGCACCGCCGGCTCGAATGAGTCAGCGGGCTTTTTCCTCTTCGCAGGCTCGGTGGGCTTCGGAGCGACGTTTGGCTTGCGCTCGATCGTTCCGCCCTTGAACTGGCCCTGCTTCTGACCGACGACCTTCGAAAAATACGCGTTGAGGCTCACGTTCACTCCATCGAGAGAGTGAGTGGTTTGTGCTGCCTGCGGCCCGTCGCAAGACCCGAGCTCGCATCGCGCGGCGACTTCACGCTCGGCTTTGCCTCGAACGTGTCGGTCGGCGCGGCGGGCTTCTTCTCAGCCGCCTTCGTCGGAGCGGGTTTCGTCTTCGCCTTCGCGGACTCGAGCTTCAGCCCGCCCTTCGTCTTCACGGGTGTCGCGTAGATGTTGAGGGACATGCGCGAGTTGTACGCAACGCGCGGGCGAGACAACCAGTCTGACTTCGTCGATTGACGTCGCGAGACGTCACCCGGAATACAATCCACCTGTGCGAACTGCGCTCCTGCTCGCCTTCGTCGCCACCACTGCGCACGCCGGCAAGGTGACGGTCCCCGCGGATCTCGGCATCGGCCCGGCCGGCTACTGGTTCTTCAGCCCCATCACCGCCAACCGCGGAGCGATCCCCAACTTCGGCATCGCGTTCGATCTCGCCGCCGTCATCGACCGCGACTGGATCGACGCGAACCAGAACTCGCTCCCCGCGCAGTACCGCGGCATGGCGAACAAGGTGAACGAGGTGCGCATCGGCCCCTCGATCTTCATCCCCTCGGCGCTCTACATCTCTCCGCCGTTCGACGCGTTCGGCAGCGTCGGCATGTTCGGCGCGACGTGGACTCCCATCGGCATCACGCTCATCAACACCGGCCAGAACAGCATCCGCGATTGGAACCGCAGCCGTGGCCGCGTGCGCATCGACGGAAACCTGCTCCTCACGTACCTCTTCGTCTTCAACACCATGGGCTACGTCGGAGTGCCCACCACGCACTTCCTCCGCCCCGGCGTCGAGCTGCGCATCTCGATCCTCATCAACGTGACCTCGAACTTCATCCTCGGCCTCGGAG
>JAEUJS010000140.1 GCA_016792935.1 Archangium sp.
CCTGACGTGTCGTCACGCTGACGGAAAAACTCAAGCGCCTTTGGGCGCCGGCGTCCACTTCTCGAGGCCGGTCGCCGCGTCGCACAGGACTTCGTAGCGGCGCAGAGGCGACGGCATTCGCCTCAACTTCGCAGCGAGATCCCGGGTGTGCGCAACAATTGCTCAAGGCGCTCGAGAACTCTCCAAGACCACTTCAGGAGACCGCCGATGAGCACCGTCACGATTCGCCGTGGAGACACGATGTTCGCCATCGCCCGAAAGAACGGGCTGAGTTTGGACCGCCTGCGAAAGGCGAACCCCGGCGTCAACCCGCGCGCACTTCGCGTCGGCCAGAGGATTCGCCTTCCTGGCAGCACCGACGGCTTCGACGCACCCGCGCGCGCCCGACGCGCCCGCTCGACGCCGGAGGCACGACCCTCTCAGCGGTCGGCCACTCGAACCTCTGCACAGCAAACCGCCACGCGCTCTGCCCAGCGGGTTCCCTACCGAAACGGGCGCATCCCCTCCAACGCGCTCACGGACGTGGGCGGGGGCCACCGCATGTACGGCGACGCAGCCCAAGCTTACACGCGTATGCGGGACGCGGCTCGACGCGACGGCGTCAACATTCGACTGACCGACAGCTACCGCTCCTACGCGGCGCAGGTGGACGTCGCTCGCCGCAAGGGCATCTACGGCGTTCGCCAGCCGAACGGACGATTGGGGCTGGCGGCTCGCCCGGGTACGAGCAATCACGGTCTCGGACGCGCGGTCGACGTGAACCTCCAAGCGAGCCCGCGCGCCAGCGCGTGGCTGCGTGCCAATGCCGCCCGCTACGGCTTCAAGACCATCCCGCGCGAGCCGTGGCACTGGGAGTTTCGGTGATACGAAAGGCGGCGCACACCGTTCAGCTTGAAACCTGTGTCGCTGTCAGTGCATTGTTCAGGACGTGAGCACGAGGGGCCCCCAGGCGCGTTCGTTCCTGAGCCGATGGGCGCTGCTGCTCCTGCTCGCGCTTTCGGTGCCTGCAGTGCAGGACGTCCTGACGGACCTCACGATGTGGGCGACCGGGCAAGATTGCTGCGCCGACGACTGCGACGAGACGGGCGCTCCGTGCACCCAGCAGTGTGCGCACTGCCCGTGCGGCAGTCTTCGCGCCGCGGCCGTCCAGCCGAGCACTTCCGAACCATCTCTGACGCCGCGTCTTGAGCCGATGTTCGCGGCGACCCTCGTGCCTCCGAGCGAGGCCGCCCTCGAGCCTCCGTTCCGGCCGCCGGTGAGCTGACGAAGAAGCAGTGACTGGCGCCCTCACGCGCCTCCTTCGTCCCTCTACCGAAAGCCATTCCCATGAACTCCGCCGTCGCGCGAGGCGTTTGCCCGCGCATCCCGGCGCTCATCCTCCTCGCGACCTCCATCAGCGCGCGCGCGGCTGAGCCCGACTGCACTGAAGTCCTGTCCCGCAACAGTCTCATCGCTTGCGGTTTGAACAACAGCCCCGTTCTCGCCGCGGAGCTGGCCACCGTCCATGCGTCGACAGCGCGACGCGAGGCGGCGAGACCCTTCTTGCCGTCGAACCCCACCGTAGGGGCCACTCTCGGCTCTCGCGTCAGCGCCGACGCGCGTGCGACGAACTGGTCAGTCACCCTCGCCCAGGAGCTCGAGGTCGCCGGCCAGAGCTTTCTGCGTGTCGAGGTTGCTGACGACGAGCTCAAGGCGGCCAACGCGCAGGTGAGCGTGGTGCGCGCTGAATTGTCCGAGCAACTCTGGCTCGCCTGGTTCGAGACGGTCGCGGCTCGCGAGCGCATCAAGACAGCGAGCCTCCTCGAGCAGGCGACCAGCGACGTCGCGCGCACGGCCAAGGGCATGGCCGCCAACGGGCTGGCCTCGACGGTCGACTCCACCGCCGCCGATGCCGCATGGGTCGCCGCGTCGGAACGGCGACTCGAGGCGCAGCGTGCGTCGCGCGGTGCACTGCTTCGGTTGCAGTCGTTGATTGGCGCGCGAATCGAGATGCGAGCCGACGCCACGCTCGAGCCGCTGCGCACGACCGGGAAGGGAGACACCCGCCCCGAGCTGAAGGCACTGGAGGCGCTCAAGTCCGCATCCACCCGACGCATCGCGCTCCTGCGCCGCAGCCGGGCGCCCAACCCCACCATCACGCTCTTCGCGCAGAACGACGGCTTCAACGAGCGCGTGTTGGGCATCGGCGTCGGTCTCCCCATTCCGCTTCCCCAACCCGTTGGTAGAACGAAGGCAGGCGAAATCGAAGAAGCCCTTGCGCAAGAGGAACGCCTGCAGGCCGAGATCGACGGCATGCTGCGTCGCCTCGCCACTGAGCGCGCCGTCGCGGAGAGCGACACCCTCGCTGTCACTGAGAAGCGCACCCTCTTCTCGGCGGAACGGCTCGCCGCCGCCACCGCCGCGCTCCAGGCCCTCTCGACGCAACTCAGCGCGGGCCGCCTGACGGTCCGCGAAGCGCTCGTCACCCAACAGTCTCTCGTTGAGCTGCTCCAGTCCGAACTCGCCATGCGCGAGGCCGCGTGCGTGGCCTCGGTACGCGCGGCCCGCGCCAATGGCCTCTCTCTCGAAGGTGAACTGTGAATTCGCGTCTCTGCTCTCTTCTCGTTGTTGTTCTCGTCGCTGCTTGCAAGGAAACGCCACCCGTTGTCGCCGAGGAGCAACCTCATCGTGACGAAGAGGTCCACGCGGAACTCCCACGGCAAGTGAGCCTCGACGCCGCGCGGGCCGCTCAGGCAGGCATTCAGACCGTCGCCGTGCGTCGTGCGTCGCTCCCTTCGACGCTGACTCTGACGGGCGAAGTCGTCGCCGAGCCTGACCGCACCGCGAGGCTCTCCTCCGCCACCCCGGGGCGCCTCGAGCAGGTCAGCTTCAACGAGGGCGCCACCGTGAAACGCGGCGACGTTCTCGCGACCGTGCGGGTCCCTGATGTGGGGCGGCTGCGGGGCGCCTACGCCGCCGCGTCGTCACGCGCGAGGGCAGCGAAGCTGAACGCCGAGCGACTCGAGGCCCTGAAGGCCAGCGGGCTGGGCGCGGAGCAGGCCTTCGTTGATGCTCAGGCGGATGCGCGCGCGCAAGAGGCCGAGGCGCGAGCGCTGGGCGAGCAACTCACGGCCATTGGCGTCAGCGCGGACTCGGGAGGTTTCCTCGTCGCACTGAGAGCGCCGATCAGCGGCGTCGTCGTCTCTCGTGACGCCGTCGTCGGTCAACCCATCGGCACGGACGCCGTTCTCGCAACCATCGTCGACCTCTCAGTGGTGTGGTTTCTGGGCCGAGTCTTCGAGAAGGACCTCTCCCGGCTTCGGGTGGGTTCGAGCGCCGAGCTCGAGCTCAACGCGTACCCCGCAGGGCACTTCCACGGCACCGTCGACTACGTCAGCCAGCAGATTGACCCGATGGCGCGCACGCTGACTGCTCGCATCAGGGTCGCCAACGAGACGGGCCAACTGCGCCTCGGACTCTTTGGCCGCGCTCACGTCGATGTCGGCGAGCCAGGGAAGCAGTCGTCTGGCCTCGTGGTGCCCCGGGATGCCGTGCTCGAGGTGGCCGGCAAGAAGGTCGTCTTCGTCAAGGAGAAGGACGGCGACTTCGTGGTGCACGAGGTGGCCATCGGCGACTCAGCGATGGACGACGTGCTGCTGCTCAGCGGCGTCTCGGAAGGCGAAGAGGTGGTGTCGAAGGGCGGCTTCACGCTCAAGAGTCTGCTCCTCAAGTCGACCCTCGCGGAGGACGAGTAAATGCTCGCGCTCCTCTCCGCGGTTGTTCGCTGGTCCCTCAGAAATCGACCCATCGTCTTGATTGCGACGGTCCTCTTCGTCGCCGTCGGACTCCGCTCGGCGCTGCAGCTGCCCATCGACGCGGTGCCGGACGTCACCAACATTCAGGTGCAAGTCATCACCGCAGCTCCGGCGCTCTCTCCCGTAGAGGTCGAGCAGTACGTCACCGTGCCCGTTGAGCGGGCGATGGCGGGGCTCCCGAAGTCCACCGAGGTGCGCTCGGTCTCGAAGTACGGCTTGTCGGTCGTCACCGTGGTGTTCCGCGACGGCACCGACATCTACTGGGCCCGGCAGCTCGTCAGCGAGCGAATGCGAGAGGCGCAGGAAGCCGTGCCCTCGCAATACGGCAAGCCCGAGATGGGCCCCATCACCACCGGCCTCGGAGAGATTTTTCAATTCGTGGTGCGGAACGACAAGCTGACGCTGATGCAGCTCGAGGAGCAGCTCGACTGGTTCATCGCGCCGCAGCTCCGCATGGTGCCAGGCATCGTCGAGGTGAACAGCTTCGGCGGCGAGGAGCGTCAATACCAGGTGATGCTGGACCCCTCGCGGCTGCAGGCGACGGGCGTGTCCATCGCGCAGGTGGTGGACGCCCTCAACAAGGCGAACGCCAACGCCGGCGGCGGCTACATCGAGCACAACCGTGAGTACTTCGTCATCGGCACGGATGGACTCGTGAAGGACCTCGATGACTTGAATCGCGTCGTCATCGGCGCCACGCCGCAGGGCGTACCCATCACCGTGGCGACCGTGGGCGAGGTGAAGTTCGGCCCCCGCATGCGACGCGGGGCTGCCTCGCGGAATGGCGAAGGAGAGGTGGTGGTCGGCGTGGCGCTCATGCTGATGGGAGAGAATTCGCGCACCGTCACCGAGGCCGTGAAGGCGAAGCTCGACGCCCTCGCCCCGTCGCTCCCGCCTGGCACCACCATCGAGCCCTTCTACGACCGGTCGACCATGGTCTCGCGAACCATTCACACCGTCGGGAAGAATCTGCTCGAGGGTGCGCTGCTGGTCATCTTCGTGCTGCTCATCTTGCTGGGGGATTTGCGCGCGGGCCTCGTCGTCGCCATCACCATCCCTCTCTCTCTGCTCTTCGCCATCACCGCCATGAATCTGCTGGGCCTTTCAGGCAACCTGATGAGCCTCGGGGCCATCGATTTCGGTCTGCTCGTCGACGGTGCCGTCATCATCGTCGAGAACGCCGTGCGTCGACTGTCGGAGCGAAGGCCGGCGCCGCC
>JAEUJS010000159.1 GCA_016792935.1 Archangium sp.
ATGGTGGGGCTCGCGTTGGGCGCGATCGATCGCGCGTTCATCGATCAACACACCACGGGTTTCGATGCGCTCGAGCGCTCCATCCGCGAGACGAGCTGGGACGAGCTGACCCAGAGCTCCGGAGTCACGCGCACCGAGATCGAGACGGCCGGCCGCACCTATGCCGAAGCGAAGGCCACCATCGTCTGTTGGGCGATGGGGCTGACCCAACACAAGAACGCGGTCGGCAACGTGCGCGAGATCGTCAACCTGCTCGCGCTCCGCGGAAACCTCGGACGCGAAGGAGCGGGCGCGTGCCCCGTGCGAGGTCACAGCAACGTGCAGGGTGACCGCACGGTCGGCATCTACGAGGCGCCCACCGAGGCGTTCCTCGAGAAGCTCGATCGCGGCATGGGCTTCGTCGCTCCGCGCAAACATGGCCACGACGTGGTCGGCACCATCAACGCCATGGAGCGCGGAGAGGTGCAGGCGTTCATTTCTCTGGGCGGAAATTTCGCGAGCGCGACGCCCGACACGCAGCGCACCGAGCGCGCCTTGTCGAACACGAAGCTCACGGTGCAGATCAGCACCAAGCTCAACCGCTCTCATCTCGTCGGGGGAAAGACCGCGGTGATTCTCCCGTGCCTCGGACGCACGGAAGACGACGGCGGCCGCTTCGTCACCGTCGAAGACTCGATGAGCGTGGTGCACGCCAGCCGCGGTCGGTTGAAGCCGTGCAGTCCGCACGTCCGCAGCGAGCCGTGGATCGTCGCGCAGCTCGCGAAGCGAACGCTGCCGAACAGCGCCATGCCGTGGGAGCAGTTCAGCGACGACTACGACGAGATCCGCGAGGCGATTCAGCGCAGCATCGAGGGCTTTCACGACTTCAACGCGCGCGTTCGCCAACCGGGTGGCTTCGTGTTGCGCAACGCGGCCGCCGAGCGCGAGTGGCACACCGGGAGTGGCAAGTGCGAGCTCACCGTGCAGCCGCTCCCGCGACATGAGCTCAAAGCCGGAGAGTTGTTGATGATGACCATCCGCACGCACGATCAGTTCAACACCACGGTGTACGAGCTGAACGATCGCTACCGCGGCGTCATCGGCGAGCGGAACGTCGTCTTCATGAACGCGGCCGACATCGAGGCGCTGCAGCTGTCGAAGACCGCGACGCTGAAGAATGCGAGCGCGACGCTGACCGGCTTCAAGGTGCTGCCCTACGACATCCCGCGTGGAAACTGCGCGACCTACTTTCCGGAGACGAACGCGCTCGTCCCGCTCGACTCCTTCGCTGATGAGAGCCGCACGCCTACTTCGAAGTCCGTCGTCGTCGAGGTGATCCGTGAGTGAATTGATCCGAAGCGTGGAAGTGATGCGCACCAGCGGAGCGCGCGCGCATCAGCTGCTGCGGGAATCAGATCTCGTCGCCTGCGAAGAGCCGCTCGAGCTGCAAATCGACGGTCAATCGCTCGCCGTCGTGATGCGCACGCCTGGTCACGATGAAGAGCTGGCGACGGGCTTTCTGCTGACCGAGGGCATCATCAAGAGCGTCGATGAACTCGTGACCCTCAGGCACTGCACGACGGTTCCGAGCCCCGAAGCCGAGGACAACGTGATGCAGATTCGGCTCGCGAAGCCCTTCGATTTCTCGCGCATGAAGCGGCACTTCTTCGCGACCTCGAGCTGCGGCGTGTGTGGGAAGGCGACGATCGAAAATGCGCTGCGCGTGTCGAGGCCGGTGACGTCGAACACCACCATCGCGCGCGACGTGCTCGCGTCGCTGCCCGAGAAGCTCAGGGCAGGGCAGGTCGCGTTCGAGCAGACGGGTGGGCTTCACGCCGCGGCGCTCTTCGACCAACGAGGCCAGCTGCACGTGCTTCGCGAAGACGTCGGCAGGCACAACGCAGTCGACAAGGTGATCGGCTGGTCGATGCGCGCCGACGTGAGCGCTTCGATTCTCATGGTCTCCGGCCGGCTCAGCTTCGAGCTCGTGCAGAAGTGCGTCGCCGCGCGCATTCCGGTGTTGGCTGGAATCAGCGCTCCGACTTCGCTCGCGGTCGAGATGGCTGACGCGCTCGGGGTGACGTTGATTGGGTTTCTGCGCGGTGGATCGATGAACGGGTACTCGCACTCCGAGCGGATCGCGTGAGGCGCCTTCTCGTCGTGCTGTTTCTTGCGGGGTGCACGCCGCCTGAGCCACCAGCTCCGCTCACCGAGTTCCCCGAAGTCTCAGCGCTGCCCGAGCGACCTGAGCTGCCGCCGCTCTTCGACTCGTTCAACAGCAAACACGTCGCGAAGACGGCCGCCGACTGGAACGACTGGAGACGCCCGCAGCTCATCGCGCTCTTCGATCACTACGTCTACGGCGCGCGGCCCCCGATGGTCGACGTCTCCTCGACGAGAACTGCGAGCTACGACGGGCTCGTCCCCGGCGCGCGCTGGGAAGAGTGGGACCTGCAACTCGGCGGTGATGCTCGCGCGGTCTTGCACGTCGCGGTCATCAAGCCACTCAGCGCGACAGGGGCGCCCCCCGTCATTGTGGGCCTCAACAAGTGCGGCAATCAGAGCCTCGTCGCGGATCCACGCGTGCGCCTCACCACCAGCCTCGTCATCCCCGCGTGTGGAACGAGCGCTGCGCAGACGCGCGGAACGCAGGCCACGCTCTGGCCGCTGGAGCGCATCATTCAGCGCGGCTTCGCGGTGGTGACGTTTCACGAGAGCGACGCGGCGCCCGACGACGACGAGAAGTTCGCCACCATGCTCCGCGCGAGCTTCCGTGCGCCCGAAGGCACTCCGCCGCGTGCGTCGTGGGGCACGTTGTCGATCTGGGCCTGGGCGCTCGCGCACGTCGGCGCGTGGACCGCGACTGAGACCGGCCTCGACTCGACGCGCATCGCGGTCTTTGGCCACTCACGCCGCGGCAAGGCAGCGCTGCTGAGCGGAGCCGTCACCAACACCTTCGCCGCGGTCATCGCGCATCAATCAGGCACGGGTGGTGCCGCGCTCAATCGCAGCGCCGAGGGAGAGACCATCGAGCTCATCAACCTCGCCTTCCCGCACTGGTTCGACGACGTGTACCCGGGCTTCGCGAACGCGGAGACGAAGACGCCGGTCGATCAACACCAGCTCCTCGCCTTGTGGGCGCCACGCAGAGTCGTGCTCGTCGACGCCGATGAAGACCGCTGGGCCGATCCCGACGGTGCGTTCGCCGCGTCTGTCGCCGCGCAGCCTGCGTGGACGTTGCTCGGCGCGAGCACCGACCTGGTGTCGTGGCAGCAGCGGCTCGGCATGCACTCCGTCGAGCCGTCCGACTGGGAGCTGTTCCTCGACGCGCTCGGGTGGTGAGCTGCCGCCGCCATGCGCGCGGTGATTTGGCAGCACGAAGAGAACGAAGGCCCCGGACTGCTCGAGAAGCCGCTGCGTGATGCGGGCTTCACGCTCGTGTCGCGCTTTCGCGCGCCAAAGCACGAAGACCTCGAGGCAGAGCTCATCGTGGTGATGGGCGGCGCGATGAGCGTCACCTCGCTCGACGCGCATCCCTTTCTGCGTGACGAGCAGGCGGTGCTCGCCGAACGACTCGCGCTCGACAAACCCGTGCTCGGTATTTGTCTCGGCGCGCAGCTGCTCGCGAGCGCGGCGGGAGCGACGGTGACGCGCGGAAAGAACGGCTTCGAAGTGGGCATCGCTCCAGTGCGCTGGACGAAGCAGGGGCTCGAAGACGCCGCGACGCGTGGAATGCCGGCGAAGCAGACCTTCGCGCACTGGCACGAAGACACCTGGAGCCCAGTGCCCGGAGCGACGTTGCTCGCCTCGACCGATCGCTACACGCAGCAGGGCTTCAAGCTCGGCCGCAGCTACGGCCTGCAGTTTCACCCCGAGCTGAGCGCCGAGCTGTTCGGCGGCTGGCTCACGGCCGAAGCCGAGCTGCTCGCCGCTGATGGGAAAGACGTCGACGAACTGCGCGCGTCTTTGCCAAAGCTGAAGTCCGCCGAGCCGCAGAACATCGCGTTCCTCGAGCAGCTGGTGCGTGCGTTGCGCGGGTGACGTTCAGCGACTCAACGGAATCGTCGCGCAGAGCACGATTTGCGAGTGGAACGAGACGATTCTCCCCTGGCTACGGAAAACCGGGGAACGCGGTGACGAACTCGACCGAGAGGTCTTCGAACGACGTCACTCGCTTCACGCGCAGGTGCGGCAACGACGTGACCTCTTCCCACTGTCCACACCGGCTGGGGAGCGCGCTCACCATTTCGACCTTCAAGTCGGCGAGCGCAGTGACCTCGCGAATCTTCAGGTCGGGGAATGAGTCGACGAACTCGATCTTTCCGTAGAGCTTCTTGCCCTTCCAGGTGCAGTTCATCTTGTCGAGCGGCCACGGCCCGGCGTCTGAGGTTCCCGCGTCGTCGTCGATGACGAAGCCACCACCCCCATCGTCATCGGGAAGCGAGGGCTGCGGCTCGTAGAAGAGCCAGCACCCGCTCAACGACACGCACAGCAACCCGAGGAACGACAGGCGAAGCACGGCGTGATGCTCCCACGTTCTGCACATGGAGTAATGGGCTCCACCGCCGCAAAAGTCGCGTCGGTGTAGTGTCTTCGGCCGTGCGTCTCGAGGTCCTTCCGCTCGTCATGATGTGCGCGTGCGCGTCGAGCATTGCTCCGTTCGAAGGCCAGCAGACCGACCCATCCTTCGCGCTCCCTGCGGACGATTGTCTGAGTGCTGACTCGCTCGCGGTGAACTTCGCCGACGTGTCAGCGGGCTGCATCTCGCCAACTCGCCGCGTCGAGGTCTCGAATCGCTGCCCGCGCGTGTTGCCGCTCGACGTCGCCGCGTCGGCTCCGTTCACGCTCATCGGTGGAGAGCGCACCATCGCCGCCGGGGGACGCGCGACGTTCACCTTGCAAGTCGGCCCCAGCGCGCGCGGGCGCCAGCTCGGCACGCTGACGCTGCGCAGCCTCGCGCAGCAAATCTCGGTCGGGCTCACCGCCGACGTGCAACCACCTCCGCTCGTCGAGGACCACTTTCAGCTCGACGCGCCGGTGAATGAACTCGACATGTTGTTGGTGCTCGATGACTCGGCGACGCTGGAGCCCATCGCCGAACACGTGCGCGCGGAGCTCTCGTTCTTCAGACTCTGGCTCGAAGGCAATGGGCGGCAGGCGCGCTTCGGAGTCTTGAACGCTACGCGCGGCACTCCTCGGTTTGCGACGCTGGCGACGGCGGGGAGCGTGCCGTGGCTCGTGTTTCCGGGCGCAAGCGCCGACGAGTTCGAGCGGCTCACCGCGTTCTCGTTCGCTGGAGAAAGTGGAGCGTCGTGCACCGAAGCGCTGCTCTCGGCGATCGACTCGGGTGAGCTCGCGCGTTTCCGCCGTCCAAACTTGCCGCTGCAGGTGCTGTGTCTGACGAATCAAGCCGACGCGATGGAACAGCCGTTTCTTCCGGCGCTCGCTCGCGTCGAGACCGAGCTGCGCCGCGACCTTCCGCGGCCGACCGCGCTGAAGGTCGATGTCGTCGCGCGCTTTGCGCCACGTGACGGCCTGTGCGGCTCGACGGGCACCCTCGACACCGGGCGCTACGCCGCGCTCGCGGAAACGACGCTGCACGGCCTGCGCGACGAGGTGTGTGACCACTGGCGTGTGTACCAGGGCGTCACGCACCAGGGCCTCACGATGAAGTCGCTCGCGTTGACCGGAACGCCAGACTTCATGCGGGCGCCGCTGGCCGTGAAGATCAACGGCATCGACGTTCCAGAAGGCGCAGGCCTGTGGCGCTACGAGGTCGTGCGCAACGCGGTCGTCTTGTTCATCTTCGAAGAGACCGACGTGCGCATTTCGTACGCGAGCGCGTGCTCGAACTGATCACGCGCCGAGCCAGCCGAGGAAGCGCGAGAACGCCGAGCGCTGCGCTTCCTTCTTCTTGGGCACCAGCTCGTCGTCGCCCGAACAGTCCCCGCACTTGAGGCCCAGCGTCGTCGCTTTCCCCTCGGAGAACGGCTTGCGCGCCCCACACTCGTCGCACACGAAGCCCGTGCCTTCCGGAGCGAGCGCGCGTGACGTCTTCTTCTTCGCGAGCGTCTCCATCGCCGTTTCGGTGAGGAACGTGCCGCGGCAGCTCGGGCACGTGTCAACTGGCGGACCACCGACCAACTTCCCGTGCAGCATCGTCGCGCTGCACGCAGGACACGTTCGTTTTGCGCGCTGCGAGCCGGCGCTCACCGTCTTTCCGCTCGCGTCCGACAGCTCTCCCGCGTCGAACCACACGCCTCCGCAGGTGCGGCAGCGATCGAGCTCGACCTCACCGCCGACGCGCTGCGCGGGCATCCAGAACGGCTGCAGCCGCACACGGCAATCGGGGCAGTCGCGCTTCTTCACGGCGCACGCACTCTATCCGCAGGCAGGGCGTTCTCTTCGCTGGTACCTTCGCGAAATGGGTTCCGATTCGAGAATGCTGGTTCGCGTCGTCAACGAGTTCACCATCGACGCACTGGAACAGTCGGGCCTCGGCTACGAGCCGTACAAGAGCGGGCGTTGGGTACAGGTTCCACCCAGGTATGAGGCGGCCTCGCTGTCCAAAGCTCTGGACACCGAGGTGGTCGAAGTGCACCTCTCGACCAGCGTCGACAGCATCGAGATTTTCATCAGTGCCAATGGTCGCAGCGTGCGTCGGCTGGAATACGGGCCGCTCCAGCGCAGCAATGGGTGGAAGAAGCCTTTCGGTCAGCCGCGCGCCTACGAACAGGACGACGTGCTCAAGAAGTGGCTCAAGAAGAAGAACCTCCTCGCCTCGCCTGATGGCTACGAGGTGATGGACGCGGTGCTCGGTGAGACGGTCGTGCGCAAGCGGCGGCTGCGCTGGGGCGCGTACCAGGACGCTCTCGATCACCAGGCGCTCACGAAGGTGCTCGGTGTTCCGGTTCCGAAGTGTGCGGGCTTCACGTCGACCGACGACGAGGGCTCGGCGTGGTTGATCGAACTCGCTCCTGACTATCGCGGAGGCTTCGTCGCTGACGGAAATCTCCCGCGCTGGCTCCTCACGGCCGGAGCGCAATTGCTCGACGGCCCCATGGAGCAGCCGAAGCCGCACGTCGATGGGCGCCGGTTCGTCTCGCTTCCCGAGGGTGTCTACGCCGCGAGCGTGCGTCGCGTGGTGGGGCTGAAGAACAAGAAAGCCGTCGCGTGGGAAGTGCGCGCGCCACACATCGTACGCTCGGAGAAGGAGCCGAAGCGGTTCTGGTGGCTCCTCGTTGCGTTGACGCGCTGAGGCTCACTCCTGAACGTTGCGCATGAAGTCGGCGACTTCCGCGAAGCGCGTATTCAGATAGCTGCGCACACCACCGCTGATGTTCTTCGCATCCATCGCGCGGCCCATCGAACGCAGCCACGCATCACGCTGCGCGATGGTCACCTTCACGTGCCCGTGCCGCATGCGCAGCCGCGGGTGCCCGTTCTGCTCGACGTAATCCTGCGGGCCGCCGAGCCAGAAGACGAGGAAGAGCCCGAAGCGGTCGCGGCTCCGGCGCGACACCTTGCCGGGAGCGTCCTGGTGGTGCACCGCCGTGAGCTCGGGCTCGTGCGCTTCCATGTCGTCGTAGAACGCTTCCGCGAGCGCCTTCACCGCGTCGCTCCCGCCGAGCCGATGCCACGGCGTGTCGTCGGGCGTCGGCGCGTACGAATCAGAACTGCCAGTGCGTAGCTGCACGCTCATCGTTCACTTCCCATCGAGCCACTGCTGAAACGCGTCGAACGAATACGGCCGCCCGAGGAAGTCCTGCACCAGCGCGCCCGCCTCACGTGAGCCGCCCGGCTCGAGCACCTTCTTGCGGTACTGCGTCGCGATCTTTCCATCGAGCATTCCTCCCGCGCGGAACTGGGTGAGCAGGTCCTTCGCGATGACGGTGCTCCATTGGTAGGTGTAATAGATCGCCGAGTACCCATCGAGGTGGCCGAAGCCCAACTCGAAGTGGGTGCCGCTCGACCATTCCCTGCGAATGGGCAGGAACTTCTCCTGCGTTTCTTTCAGCACCTCGGCGGTGTCGAAGCCCGGCTTGCGATCGTGAAACGCGAGCGACACGGCTGAGAGGAAGAACTGCCGACGGGTGTCGACGCCGACTCCGAATTCCTTGGCGCGCTTGAGCTGCTCGACGAGCGCATCGGGAATCGCGGCTCCCGTCAGGTGGTGTTTGCTGAACGTCTTCAACGCCGCGCCGTCGAGCGGCCATTCCTGCAGCAACATCGACGGCACCTCGACGAAGTCCCACTCGGTGCGAATGCCCGACACGCCCGCCCACGGCTGACGGCCCGCGAAGATCTCGTGCAGCAGGTGTCCGAACTCGTGGAAGAACGTCTCGACGTCGGAGTGCTGCAACAGCTCTCCGGGCCGCGGGAAGTTGCACACCAGCACTGCCTCGGGGAGCTCCTTGCTCGCGCGGCCGACGGTGAGCCCGAACTGCGCCGCGTGTTTGTACTTCCCCTCGCGCGGATGCATGTCGAGGTGGATGCGCCCGAGCAGTTGCGCCGTCTTTGCCGCAGGCGCCGCAGGGCTGAAGCCCTCGTCGAAGATTTCCCACGTCTCGACATCGGCGTGCCACGTCTTCGCGTCGGTCACCTTCACGTAGCGAACGCCGAAGAGCGTGGCGGTGATGTCCATCACGCCCTGCTTCACATTGCCGTATTCGAAGTACGAGCGGAGCGCCTGCGAGTCGAGCCCGTACGACTCGGCCTTCACGCGGTCTTCGTAGAACTGGTGTTCCCACGGCTCGACGCTCGTCGCGCCCGGCACATCCTTCTTCTTGCGCGCCAACAACTGATCCATGTCGGCCTTCGCGCGCGCTTCCGTCGCGACGCGGCCCCGCTCGATGAAGTCGGCGGCCGCCTTTGCGCTCTTCACCATCTTGGTCTCGGTGACGTACGCGGCCCAGGTCTCGTAGCCGAGCAGCGTGGCGAGCTCGTGCCGTTTCGCGAGCAGCGAGTTGAGCACCTCGACGTTCTGCGGGAACGCGCGCGTGCGGTAGGCGCGCCACAGCTGCTCGCGCACGTTTCCGCTCTTCGCGTAGATCATCACCGGCAGGTAGTCGGGCGTGTTGGTGGTGACGGTGATCTTCCCGTCCTTCGCGGGGTGCGCGGCGAGCCAGTCGCTGGGCAGCCCGTCGAGCTCGTGGGCGTCCACCGTCACGCTGCGCACGTCGTCGCGAATGTTGCGCCCGAACGCCTGGCCGATCTTCACCAGCTCTTCGTTGAGCGACTTCACCTTCGCGCGCGTGGCCTCGTCGCGATCGACTCCCGCGCGGCGGAACTCGCGCAGCGTCTTGAAGAGCCAGAACGCGCCGATGGGATCGAGCGACTTCTGATCGACCTTCGACAACGCGTCGTAGAGCCCGCGGTCCAGCGAGAGCTCGACGTTGTACGCCTCGAGCTGCTGCTCACAGGTCTCGCACGCCTCGCGGAACGCGTCGTCGGGGTGCACTTCCTTCGCGAGCCCGGCACGCGCGCCCATGTTTCCCATCAACGACGTCACCTCGTCGTAGAGGGCGAGCACCTTCGCGTCATTCCCCGCCGGGAGCGCCTTCAGCTCGGTGATGGCCGCCTTCGCGCGCGCGAGCGTGGCGTCGCAGGTGGCGGTGAAGTCGGCAACCGGCTTGGCGAGCAGGTCGGCAGCGTGAGGCGTCGCGGTGAGCATGCCGCGCTCGTACTTTGCCTCGGGCGCACTGCCAACCTCCCCGCGGTCACGGGCAGCGATTGAGCGCGTTCTGCCGCGGGAGCTGTGTGTTGAGATCGATCGGCAGCAGGTCGGGCGGGTCGATGAAGTCTCCGCCGCCGTGCGCAGCCAACTGCTGGAGCAGGTCCG
>JAEUJS010000210.1 GCA_016792935.1 Archangium sp.
GGCGGCGTGCGAGCGCCAGCCCTTCGCGCGCCAGCTGCAACGTCGGAGCGAGATCCCACGCACGACCGAGCGCTTCCATCGCGCCGTCGAGATCCAGCTTGGAGTCACGGAGCAGTTCAGCGCGGCGAACGAGGTGCTTCGCGGCCTCTTCGGTGCGGCCTTCGTCGCTGCACACGTCGGTCATCGCCGACAACGTGCGCAACGCGTCGTCGATGCGACCCGAGCCTTCGGCGAGCCGTGCTTCTTCGCTCCACGAATTCAGCGCGCCGTCGACGTCACCGCTCGTGAGCTGGAGCTGCGCGATCTCCGCCAGCAGGCCCATGAGCTCGCTGGTGCGACCCGCGGTACGGAGCACTCCCGCAGCCTCGAGGTGAATCGGAAGCGGCTCATCGGACGCGCTGGCGGCCCTGGCGAACAACCGCGCGGCCGTATCGAGATCCTTGTGCTTCTGGTGCGCCTCGCGCGCGAGCTGCAGCTGCAGTTCGACGCTGCGAGCAGACTTGGACAGCGTCTCGGCCCACTTCGACCGAATCTCGAACGCCGCGCGAGGGTCGCGCGTCGCGATGATGGCCGACAACCGCTCGACGGCCTGCGACTGGAACGGGCGCTCGCTCACCACGCGGCGCAAGCACGACTCGGCGAGCGCCATGTCGCCCACCTGCTCGGCCAGATCCGCGAGGCGCAGCCACACGCGCTCGGAGACTTCAGGGAAGTCGTGGAACGACGTCGAAGCCGCGAGCGCCTGCTGCAAGGGCAGCGCTTCCCGCACCGCGCCGTTCAAATACAGCGCGTCCGCGAGGCGATGCAGGTCGTCGCCCTGCGCGGGAACGAGGGAGTGCGCGCGACGCATGAGCCGCAGCTCGAGCGCTGGATCAGCAGCAAACGCTGCTGGGGAAGCAGCGTCGTTCGAGCCGCGCGCGAGCGTCGCGGCCTGACGCAACACGGCGGCCGCTTCGACCGGAGCGAGACGTCCCGCTGCCTCTTCGAGGAGCGTGAGCGCTTCGGCGACTTCTCCGCGACCCGCGAGCAGCCCGGCGAGGCGACGGCGCGCGGCCGTGTCGGAATCGTCGATGGCCACCACGCGACGCAGCGCCGCTTCTCCGGGGCCGGGCGCGTTGAGCCGATCGAGATGAATGGTGGCCAGCTCGACGTAGAGCGGAATCGCCTGCGACTTCGGCACATGCGCGGCCTCGACGGCCAACACCTCGGCGAGCCCTTCCCAATCGCCGCTCTTTCGCAGCGCGGCGATGAGCCCCTGCGTGGCCTTCGGCTGACGCGGAGCGAGCTCGAGCGCAGCGGCCCACGACGCGACGGCGGCATCGACGGCTCCACGCGCGTCCTGCAATTCGGCGCGCGCGAGCAACGCCTCGACGCGGCGCGGAACCGGACCCTGCTTCGACGCCTCGTGCAGCGCCTCTTCCGCGCGCTTGGAATTTCCAGCGGCCTTCGAGACCTGCGCGAGACCGAACCACGCCTCGAGACGCTCTCCCGCGGCGACGGGCAAGGCGACGAGCGCTTCGTACGCTTCCATCGCGCGCGACGAGTCGTTCGCCGCGGCGCGCGACCTGGCGATGATGCCGAGGCGATCAGCTGACGCGTTGATGACGGCCTGATCCGACCCCGCGTGCTGCAACACCAGCTTCAGCGCGTTGAGCTCGGCGACCTCGTCGTGCGACTGGCGGCTGAGCTCGGCCAGCGCGCGCAACAACGGCAGCGGGTTCGGAGCGAGCTGCGCGGCCTCGAGCAAGTCCGCGCGGGCGGCGACGAGATCTCCCGCGAGGCGATGCAGCTCGGAACGACGCGCGAGGAGATCGGCGCGCGCATCTCCGGTGGCATGCGTGACGAGGCGCGACAACAGCTCGAGCCGTTCGGCCGCGTGGCCGTCGTCGTTGGGGAGCAGCGTGAGCAACCGCGACGCCGACCACTCGTCATCGGGGTTGTCGACCAGCATCGCGCGCAACGCTTCGAGCGCGGCGGGCGTGCGACCGAGCGAGAGCGCGCCTTCGGTGTATTCGCGGCGAGCGGTCGCGCGCGGCTGACCCGTGAGGCGCGGCCAGAGCTCTCCGAGGAGATCGACGAGCGGCTCGAGCGCACCCGCGCGGCGATGCAGCCGAGCGAGTTCCTGCAGCGCGTCGAGATCATCCGGCTTCGCGGCGACGTAGCGGCCGAACAAGCGGCGAGCGGCGTCGTAGTGACCAGCGCGTTGCGCGGCGAGCGCGGCGCGACGGGTGAGCGCGGCGACGTCGATGTCGAGACCGGCGACGTCATCGTCCTTCGCCTCGAAGCCCGAGCTGAGCACCACCTCGAAGTCGGCGAGCGCCTCGCGCGGATTCGAAGTCTCGATCAACTCAGCACGACGAAGCCGAGCTGGAATGTAGGTGGGATCTTTTTCGAGCGACTGCGCGAGGAACGGACCTTCACGCGGCGTGTCGCGAGTGAGCGTGGCGGCGCGGAAGAACCAGCGCGCGGCAACCCGCGGCTCCGGAGCGAGCGTCGCCCGACGGCCGTACAAGCGCGCCGCTTCCTGAGACGCGCCGCGATCGAGCTCCAACTTCGCCATCGCCTCGAGCGCTTCGCCGGCCTTTTCGCCCGTGGGAGCCGCATCCAAAGCCGCGGTGAGCCGCAGAATCGCGCCCTGCGTGTCGCCCGACTCGAGCAACGCCTGCGCGGCCTTGAAGAACAGCGGAGCGGCGTCCTGCGCGCGGCCCGCCTGCAACAGCGCCTGCGCGCGCGCAGCCCACAGGTCGGTGACCTCGCGCGTGTTGCGGTTCTCGACGTAGAGCGCCTCGAGGCGCACCGCGAGCTCGTCGTCGAGACGGCGCAACGGGAACGCCAGGGCGTAGTTCTCGCGCGCCGCGTCTTTGTCTCCCAATTGCTCGCACGCACGGCCGAGACGCGCGCGCACTTCGGCGAGCTTCTCGGGCGGAGCGTGACGCGGCAGCAGCGCGAGCACGTCTTCCAACGCACGACGCGCGTTGAGCGGACGCTCGAGACGCAGCGACAACGTGGCGAGCTCGAGGAGCGCGTTGACGTCGGGGAACAACCGCGTCGCTTTCTCCAACGCGACCAGCGACTCGCCGGCCCGACCGAGCCGCTGATCCAACACCTGCGACAGTTCACGAAGCGCGGCGGCAGCGAGACGTTTGTCTCCCGCGTTCTCGGCGACCCGCGCGCGCTGCTCCAACGCCCACGCGAGGCCCGCCATGTCGGAGCGGCGGCGCTCGAGCGCGGTGATTTCTCCGAGCACCGGCAGGTCATCGGCCTCGACCTTGAGCACTTCACGCGCGGCGAACACCGCGACGTCGAGGTCGAACGCCAGGTCTCGTGCGGCGACGATGAGCCGACGGTAATGACGCACGCGATCCTTCGCGTCTTCGGCGAGCTCCGCGAGCGCCTTCAAGCAACGCACGAGCTGACCACCGTCGCGCTTGCTCTCCGCCAGCGCCAGCATGCCTTCGAGCGCGAGACGGTTCTTCGGGTCGGCTTCGAGCGCCTGACTGAGCAAGCGCTCAGCGCGATCCGGTTGATTGAGACGACCGCGGTACAGCTCGCCCGCTTCCGCCCACAACGCGGCACGACGCGTCGGCTCGTCCAACACCGCGGCGGCCTTCTCGCACGCATCGGCGAGCTCGGCCGCTTTCCCCGACGCGCGGAAGTACGGCAGCAACTCGTCGAGCGCGATCGCGTCTTGCGGATCGAGCGCGAGCGCCGCTTCGAGGTGATCGCGAGCGCGTGCGGGCTCTCCCAGCTTCGACTTGAGCAACCGAGCCAGCGCGTGATGCGACTGGTGCGCCGCCTTGCGAATCTCTTCGGTGCGTGGAGCAGGACCCGCGAGTTCCACCGCCTGCTGGAAGCCCGACACCGCTTCCTGCAACTTTCCGAGCGACTCCGACACGCGCGCGGCGAGGTAGTGCGGCTCGGGATCTCCGGGGAGCAGCGCCGTCGCTTCACGGAAACGCAGCAGCGCGTTCTCGGGCTGCTTGAGCCCCGTCTCCCAGACGAGGCCGGCAAGCACGTTGGCGCGACCGACACGATCGACCTCGTGACGGCCCATCGCGACTTCACGCACGCGATCGAGCGCCTTGATGGCGCGCAGCCACTCTCCGCTGCGGTAACAGAGATCGCCCAACTGAAAGAGCGCCTCGGGGTGATCCGGAGCGAGCCGCAGCGCCGCTTCACAGTGCAGCCGCGCTCCGGCGAGATCGTCTTCGGTCTGCGCGCAGAGGCGAGCGAGCTGAACGTGCGCGTCGGCGGCATCGGCGGCATCACGCGCGAGCGCAGCAAGACGACGGTACGCGCGAATCGCTCCGGCGCGATCCTTCGCTTGATCCGACGCACGCGCGAGCGCCTTGAGCGACGGCAGGTGATCCGGCTTGAGGCCAAGGAGCTCGTGCAGCGCCTTGACCGCCATCTGCGGAGCGTTGTCACGCGAGCTGCGCGCCGCCGCTTCGGCCGAGAAGAACGCGCCTGCCTCTTCCTGATTCTTCCGAGCGAGCGAACACAGCGCGAGGTACCGCTCCGATGCGCGCGCGAATTCACCGCGACGCTCACGCACCACCGCTTCGGCCCACAGCGCGGTCGCCGACTTCTCGCGACGGCGTTGCAGCGATGCAGCGATGTCGAGCGCGAGCTCGTGCGCTTGCAGATCTGCAACCAGCAACGTCAGCAAGCGCTCCACCGCGAACGGATGCGCTTCCGTCGCGTCACCGAGCCGCAAGTACGCCTCGCGCGCTTCGGTCAGCTTGTTCTGCGCGAGCAGCTCTTCCGCATCGGCGAACGCGCGCGCGCCTTCGAGAGCGAGCAGCAATTCCTCATCAGGCGCGCCCGGAGGCGGCAGACCACCCGACGAGAAACGCAGCCGAATGCCCTTCGAGGAAACGGTGGCCTCAGCGAGCCGCGCCTGATCGAGCGCCGGCATCTTGTAGCCACGACCGACGGCCGCGAGCTCGACCAGTCCAGGAAGAATGCGCGCGCTGAACCCACTCGCCCCGCGCCGCTCGACTTCGGGCAACACGCCGAGCTCGCGAATCGCTTCGCCGAGAATCGCTCCGAGGCGCGACGCCGGCGTGGTGCTGAACGAATAGAGCCGGAAGTCGTAGAGGTAGACGGCCAGCCGCTCGCCATCTCCATCGAACGACGCCTTGAAGGTGACCGGCGTGCGCTCGGGACCACGAAGGCGCGCCTGCACCTCGAGATGTCCCGGACGGAAGTGCACCTTCACGTCGTCGAGCTCCGGCAACTTCCCTGAGGCGGCCTTCACTTCACGCTGCAGCACTTCGGCGTCGAGCGCGATCTCGAGGAAGCCGAAGTCGAGCTTCTTCTTCTGGTACTTCGACGCTCCGCCCGAGAGGTTCATCGGGAACGTCACGTCCGGAATCTGGAGCGCGAAGTCGGTGATGACGATTCCCGGAGCCACTTTGAGCTCCGGAAAGCCCACGAAGGCGCGCCGATCCACGAGGCGCAACTCGGGCCCGTTCACCTTGCTTGCTGTGGTGTCCTTCTCTGCCATCGCGACCCGGAAAGCGGGTGAGGAACGGTACCACCCGCCCCCTCACCCCGAAATTTCCTGGCCCCTCACTCGGAGACGTCGTTGATGTGGTTGTACGGCTGGCCTGCCGGAACGGGCACGCCACCGATGGTGCGGGCCTTCATCGAGACGCTCCACACGTCCACCGTCGCGTCGTTGTCGATGTTGCCCGCAGCGATCATCGTGATGGTGCAGTCGTCAGGGCACTGGCCCTCGGGGTCGAGCTCCGCGAGCAGATCGGCCGGCACCGCCTCACGCAAACCCGTCGTCGTCGCACCAGGGAACGTCGGCGCGAGCTCGTCTTCGCCAATCAGGTACAGGTAGCGGCTGCGATCAGGAGAGAAGCCGATGTCGTTGGCGCGCGTGCCGAGCACGTCCTTCTCTCCGAGCAGCGACTTCTGCCCGATGTACGCGGCCTTCAAGTTCGACTTCGCCTCGCTCTGCTTCGAGCGCGCCTGGAAGCGAATGAAGTTCGGAATCGCGATCGCCGCGAGACAGCCGACGCAGGGAATGAACAACACGCCCATCACGATCAGAACGATGACGGCGGTCGACATCTTCTTCGCTTGAGAAGCCGGCTGCTGCGGGTTCATCGGGTTGGGGTTCATAGGGTCGCGTAGGGTAGCCCCAAGCCATGAAGACACTCACCGAATACCTCTGGTTCGAGACCGCGCAGCGCCGCGAGCTGGTGCGCCTGACCGACACCGTCGCGCAGCTGGTGAAGAAGGCCGGCGTGAAGGAAGGCATGGCGCTCATTTCGGCGATGCACATCACCGCGGGCGTGTTCGTGAACGACGACGAGAGCGGGCTCTTCGAAGACATCTGGAAATGGCTCGAGCACCTCGCGCCGCGCGGCGACTACGAGCACCACAAGACCGGCGAGGACAACGGCGACGCGCACCTCAAGTCACTGCTGGTCCACCACCAGGTCATCGTGCCGATCACCAGGGCCCAGCTCGACCTCGGTCCGTGGCAGCAAATCTTCTACGCGGAGTTCGATGGCCAACGCCGAAAGCGGGTCATCGTGAAGATCATGGGGGAATAATTCCCCAAGAACGTCAAGGGCTTGAACAAAACGACATCAGCAACTTTGTCGCACATTGGCCGACAACCGGGCATCCGTGATGGAAACGTCACGTCTGTCGGACTCTGCATGTACTGTCGCCCTCTCAGCTCAACGGATCATTCGAAGCAGTCGAACAGGAGAAGCCCATGTCGGTCGGAGATGTGAAGAACGCGTTTCGCCAGGTGACGCAGGACCGCAAGATCGACGTGAAGGATGTCGACACCATCCTCTCTTCCGCGGGCACGATTTCGAAGGACGAGCAGGCCGCGATCAAGGCCGAGGCCGACAAGTTCGCCGGCATGATGGATCCGGCGGCGAAGACCAAGCTGAAGACCAAGCTCGGCGAGATCGATTCGCTGCGTCGCGATGCAGCTGAGAACAACCGCTACATCAAGGCCGAGGCCCGCGAGCTCTCAGCTGAAGCGTCGAAGATGCTGAAGGTCGGCACCGACACCAGGAGCTTCGGCGGCAGCAAGATTCCCGACGCGGTGAAGAACGTGGTCAACCAGGCGCTCGCTGGCGGCGCGTCGGCCTACGACGTGCGCGAGCTGAAGCCCGACCCCGTCTACGACACCTCGCACGGTGAGCCGGAGCTGACGGTCGAGGGCAAGTTCAACCCGTACTCGCAGGAGTCCACGGCCACCGACTCGCTCGCGTTCAGCCACACCGAGCTCACGCCCGCGAAGATCGAAGCGGACATGAACACCACGCAGACCTTCAACGTGATCACTGGCACGAAGAACAACCAGGCCACGTACGAGAAGGCCACGATGAAGGGCAGCGGCAACATCACCGAGCTGTACGACGAGGCAAACCACTCCGACACGATGGCGCGCGGTCGCGGCGGGCAGAAGTACGCGTCGAACTTCGCCATCCTCGCTGATGGATCGCTGCACGCGGTTCCGGCGTCGCGCCGCAGCAAGGGCGACCCGGGCCTCATCCTCACCACCGCGTCGCTCGCGCGCGGCAAGCAGATACTCTTCAACGGCCACATCCACATGGAGAAGGGCGTCGTCACCTATGTCGGCATGTCGGGTCGTCTCTGCAAGCAGCAGGCAGACGGAATGAAGTTCGCGGATCCGATCAAGATCATCGAGGCGTGGGGCTTCAAGATGGCGCCCGGCCTCAAGGTCACCAACGAAGGCTAACAGCGGGTCAGGGTAAGGGAGTAACGCCGCACGGTTCGAAAGAGCCGTGCGGTTTTCGCTTCAACGTCGCTGCGGTCGTCTCGCTACGCCTTCGGAGGCGAGCCGGCATCAGCCGACAGCCACGCCTGCAGCAACGCGCGCGTGCTCTCATGCGTCGGAGCGTTGATCACCTGCTCCGGAGCACCGGTCTCGATCACCACTCCGTGATCGAGCACGCACACGTACTCGACACCACGAGCGAGCTGCAGGTCGTGCGTGACAACCACCTGCGTCACGTTCTGCGCATCGACGCGCTTGAGCGTCTGCAGCACCTCGTTCTTCATCGAGGGATCCAGCGCGCTCGTCGGCTCGTCGTACAAGAGCACGCTCGGCTCCATCGCCAACGCGCGAGCGATCGCCACGCGCTGCTTCTGCCCGCCCGACAACTGCTCCGGAAACGCATCGAGTCGGTGCTCGAGCCCGAGCTGACACAGCAAATCGCGCGCACGCTTGTCGGCCACGGTCTGCGACTCGCCCTTCACCTTCACCGGAGCCAACGCGCAGTTCTGCATCGCCGTGAGGTGCGGAAACAGCTCGTACGACTGAAACACGAGCCCCAACTTCCGCCGCGCTGCCTTGATCTGCTGTGCGCGTTGCTCCGCATTGCAGTCCTTCGTGCCCTTCACCTCGACTCCGTCCACCACGATGGAGCCCGTCTCGAACGGCTCGAGCCCCATGATGCAGCGGAGCATCGTCGACTTGCCCGCACCACTCCGGCCGAGCAGCGCCGCGAGACAGCCGGTGTCGAGCGTGAAGCTCATGCCCTTCAACGTCGGAGCGGGATTTCCCGCGTGATGCCGAACGATGTCTTTGACGATCAAACTCATGTGGCCTCCCGGTGGAGGTGCTTGCCGAAGTGCTTCTCCGCTTTGCGAGCCAGTCGCGCGAAGGGCAGCCCGAGCAGCAGGTAGAAGATCGCGACCATCAGCCCCAGACCGAGGTGATCGCGTGTGGAGTTGGCCAGCGTGCCGTACGTCTTCGTCAATTCCGTCAGCGTGACGATCGACACGAGCGACGAGTCTTTGAGCAGCGCGATGAAGTCGTTGGTCATCGGCGGAATCGAGATGCGTAACGCCTGCGGGCCCACCACGTGCCGCAACGTCTGTGCGGTGGTGAGCCCGAGCACTTCGCTCGCCTCGAGTTGTCCGCGCGGAACCGATTCGAGACCCGCGCGGTAGTTCTCCGCTTCCGCCGCCGCGTAATTGAGCCCCAGCGCGATGACGCCGGCGAGGAAGGGGTCGAGCCGCAAGCCCAACTCCGGCAACCCGAAGTAGATGACGATCAACTGAATCAAGAGCGGGGTGCCGCGGAACACCTCGATGTACGCGATGCACACCCACTGCAGCGGCTTCGGGCCGAAGCGACGACCGAGGGCGAGGTTGATGCCGAGCAGAATCGCCATCGCCATCGCGCACAGCGACACCGCGAGCGTCAGCAGCGCGCCCTTCACGAACGAGCCGATCATCGACGGGTAGCGCGTGGTGAGTCGTTCCCAGAACGAAGGCAGCTTGCCGACCGCGACGCGCCACTTCTCGTATTCGAGCGGAGGCGTGCGCGCGTCAGCCTCTTTCTCGCCGAACAACTTCGCGGTCTCGGGACACCACACGCCCCACTTCTCGTACAGCGCGCGCAGCGTGCCGTCTTTCTCGAGCGACTCGAGCGCGACGTTCACCTGCTCGAGGAGCTTCGTGTCGTCGGGACGGAGCGCGATGGCGTAGGCGACCTCTCCGAAGTCACCGCGGTGCGACTCGAACTCTTCTTCGACGTCGCCGTAGTAGCGCGCGACCGGCTCATCGAGGAGCACCGCTTCGATGCGGCCGACCTTGAGGTCGTCGTAGATCTCGCCCTGCCCGCCTTCGTACGTGCGCACGTCGGCGCCGGCGTTCTTCAGAATCCGCTCGGCCATCGAGCTGGGCAACGTGCCGACGATGCGGCCCTTGAGCGACGCGAGGTTGGTCGGCTTGTTCGCGAGATCTTTGCGGAAGGTCACGACCTCAGCGGTCACGAAGTACGGGCGCGAGAGCGCGACGATGCGCTTCTTCTCTTCGGCGACCTCGATGCCGTTGATGGCGAGCTCGAAATCTCCGCGCGTGAGCAGGTCGAGCAACTTGTCCCACTGGCCGTGAATCGGGCGCGCCTGACGTCCCAGCTTCTCGCCGAGCATGGTGGCGAGCTCGACCTCGAAGCCGGTGAGGCGATTGGGATCCATCGGATCCTGGAACACGTACGGAGCACCGCCCTGCGCGTCCGCGCCCCACGTGAGGGGTTCACTGCCGTGTGCGGAGGAAATGGTGAGGGCTACGAAAACTGCAGCCACTCTGTTCGCTACCCATCGGCGTCGCCCCAGGGGGCTTTGCTGCGCCGCGTCTACAAAACTGCGATGTGAAGTTTCGACTTCGGTTCTCCTTCTGCCGGTTGGTTTGGCGAGAGAACGAAATCATCGACGGAACTTTCGTGCAATCGATCACCAGAGCGCGACGCGCACGCCGACGCCGAGTCCCTCGCGAAGCGGCATCACGATCGGCTGCACGCGTTCGAGCACCCGGCTCTCCTGAAAGAAGGACGAGATTTCGTAGGCGACGACTGCTCCGACGGGAGCGAGCACCGTCGACGTGAGCGTCGGCCAGAGAAAGAAGGGGAACCCGATGAGAGCCGTCACCATCGACAACAGCACGCCCGTCAGCGCACCAAGGACCGCGATGCCGTACTGACCGCGACCATTCATCAACAACCCAATGCCGGAGATCGCTGCCGGCACCAGCATCACGTATGCGGAGAAGATCAAGCCGTACATCCCGAGGCCGCACCCGCTGAGGTAGTCGCCGCTGAGGCCGACGGACCCCTGGCAGATGGCGTCGAACGCGAAGAACAACCCAGACAGCGCTCCGAAGCCTGCAGCCATGCCCACCACGGGCAACGCGAAGACCCGACCGATGCGCCAATTGCGAGACTTCTGCGCACGCGCGACCGCCTCGAGCGACGGAGGCGGTGCTTCGAGCGGCGCGGCCGCTTCACTCAGTGGCGCGTCGGCCGACGGGGCCTCCACCGGCTTTGCGAGCGTGCCGAACCCGAGCAGGAGAGGAAGAAGAACGAGCACTCTCACGATGCCTCCGACCGGCCCAACGAGTGTTCTACCAGTCAGCTCACGGAGCGCGGAAGACGTCGACGCCGTTCACGACGGTGATGAGCACCTTCAAGTTCGGAACTTCTTTCGGGTCGACCTCGACCGGGTCCGCGGAGAGCACCACGAAGTCGGCGTCGAAGCCCTCACGCAACTGACCGCGACGATCTTCCGCGAACGCTGCGTAGGCCGCTCCACTCGTGAAACCGGCGAGCGCTTCTTCACCGGTCAACTTCTGTTCGGGCTTCCAGCCGCCGGGCGGTTGACCCTTCAGATCTTCACGCGTGCGCGCTGCGTAGAGACCGAGCCGCGGATCCGGATCTTCGACGGGGAAGTCGGAGCCGAACGCGACGTGCGCTCCGCTGTCGAGCAACGAGCGCCACGCGTACGCGAACTTGATGCGCTCGGCGCCCACGCGCTTCTCGGCCCACGGCATGTCACTCGTCGCGTGCGTCGGCTGGAAGCTCGCGATGATTCCGCTCTTCGCGAAGCGCTCGACGTCTTCCGCGCGGAGAATCTGCGCGTGCTCGATGCGATGGCGCAGCTTGCGATCCAGCCCGCTCAACACGTCGAGCGCGATGGTGTTGGCCTTGTCTCCGATGGCGTGCACCGCGACCTGGAAGCCGCGCTCGTTGAACGCCTTCGCCTTCGCCTCGAACGCCACGGTGCTGATCAACGCGAGACCCGAACGCGCCGGCTCATCGGAATACGGAGCGTGCAGCAACGCCCCACGACTCCCGAGCGCGCCGTCGACGTAGAGCTTCACCGCCTTCATTTCCAACAGCCGTCCGCTGAACGTGCCGAGCCCCAACCACGCGTCGGCTTCTGCGCCCTGCCCGTCCGCCATCACGTACAGCCGCACCGGCAACGAGCCGACCATGTCCCACGTCTGCAATTGGCGGAACGTGCGCATGTCCATTCCGGCGTCGTGCACCTGCGTGAGCCCGAGCCGGGCGCAGGTCTCGAGCGCGAGCTTCAAGCGACGCTGCAGCTCTTCGTCGCTGGGGAGCGGAATCTTCGCGCCGACGACATCCATCGCGTTGTCGATCAGCACTCCGGTGGGCTCGCCCTTCGCGTCGCGAATGATCTGCCCGCCTTCGGGGTCGGGCGTCTTCGCGGTGATCCCCGCACGCTCGAGCGCTGCCGAGTTCACCCACGCCGCATGGCCATCGACGCGCGTGAGCCACACCGGCGTCTTCGGGAACACCGCGTCGAGCGTGGCGCGGGAAGGAAACTGCTGACCGGGCCAGTCGTTTTGATCCCACGCGCGGCCGATGAGCCACTCGCCCTGAAACGCCGTCTTCGGAGCCGCCTGCACCCGCTCCACCGCATCGGCTTCACTCGTCGCCTCGAAGAGCGAGACGGTGGACAGCGAGCGGCCGAGCGACTCGACGTGCGCGTGCGCGTCGACGAGTCCGGGAATGATCACCGCGTCGGGAAAACGCTCGACGATCGCGTCTCCACCGGCCACGGCGAGCACTTCGCGCTCGGTGCCGCTCGCGAGAATCTTCCCGTGCTTCCACGCGATGGCTTGCGCGAACGGCTTCTGGAAATTCTGCGTGCGGATCTTTTTCGCGACGAAGACGATCGTTGAGTCCGGACCCGGCGCGACTCGCTTGATGCAGCCGAGGAACAACAATGACGAGAGAAAGACGATCTCCCTCACCCGAACCCCTCTTCCCGAGGGAGCACGACGCGCGCTCACGGAACGACCGGTTCCTGCGCCCACGTGATGTCGCCACTCAACGACTCGAGGAAGGCCTTGAGCGCCTTCGCTTCTTTCGGGCTCAACTTCTGCGCCTTCAACTTCGCCGAGATCTTCCCCGGAGCGACCGGCTTCCCGCCGCCCTTCGCCATGAACGCGATCGCCTCTTCGAGCGTCTTCGCGCTCCCGTCGTGGAAGTACGGAGCCGTCAGCGCCACGTTGCGCAGCGTCGGCACCTTGAACTTGCCGAAGTCTTCGTCGGCCTTGCTGAAGTCCTTCCGGCCCGGGTCATCACCGATGCCCACGTTCTCGAATTCGAAGTTCGTGAACAGCGGAGGCACGTGGCAATTCACGCAGCCTTTGCTGCTGAAGACCTTGAAGCCTTCCTGCTGCTCCGCCGTGAGCGCGCTCTTGTCGCCCGCCTGCGCCTTGTCCCACGCGGAATTTCCCGAGTTGAGCGTGCGCAAGAACGCCGCGAGCGCGCGCGGCACGTTGTTCACGTTCGCGTCTTCCGCAAACGCGCGCTGGAACATCGCCTTGTACATCGGCACGTCGTTGAGCGCGGCCGAGACCACGGCCGGATCGGCTCCGAGCTGACCCTTCCACGCCGCGTTCGACACCGCCTCGAGCGTCGGCATGCGCCCGTCCCAATAGAACGACGTGTGGAACGCGAGGTTCACCACGCCTGGCGTGTTGCGCTTGTTCATCGCTCCGCCGACCTTCGCGTCGAGCGCGTTCTCGGTCGTCCACGCGCGCGCGGCGAGGTGGCACTGGTTGCACGCCATCGAGCCGTCCTTCGAGAGTCGCTTGTCGAAGAACAGGCGGTGACCGAGCTCGGCCTTCTCGGGCGTCGTCGGGTTGTCGGCGACTTCAGGCAGCGCGGGCAGGCCGAGCGGCTTGTTCGGGAGCGGAGGCGGCTCAGGCAACACGACTCGCCTCCCATCGGCGTCGCCCCCAGGGGCTTTGCTCGGCGGCGGCGGCGGCTCTTCCGCTTTCGCTGGACCCGCATCGACTGGCTCGGCCTTCACGTCCTTCGCCGGAGCGGGCGGCGGCGTCTCGGTCGTCTTGCACGCAGCGACGACCACGGCACACGAAACGAGAACGAGCAGAAGCGCGGAGCGGATCATGGCCGCTTCTTGCTCCGCTCTCGCGGCGTGTGCCTCAAGAAAATGCGCGTCAGCGCAGGCGCGTCTGGAGCAGCTCAGCGAAGGCGCTCATCGCGTCGATCGCGGTGAACATGCCGACCACGTGACCGTTGTCGAGCACCACCGCCGAGCCGTACTTGTGGCCCGCCATCTCACGCACCACTTCATCGACAGGAGCGTCGGGCGAAACCGTGTACGGCTTGGCGACCATCACGTCGCGCACCGTGCTCTTCGTCGCGTCGGCGCCGGTCAACGAGGTCGCGCGCAGCAAGTCGCCGTCGCTCACCAGGCCGACGATCTTCTCGCCTTCGCACACCGGGAGATGGCGGATGTGTTTCTCGCGCATCAGCGCGTAGCACTCGCTGAGCTTCGCGCTCGCCTGCAGGGTGATGGGCTGCACCGACATGAACTTGCGGATCTGAGGAATCGCTTTGGTCATGCCTCCACCAAAGAGCATCGCGCGTGCCACGCATGTACGAGCGGGAGCGCGCGCGGTGGAGCGCAGCTTCTGCGTGGGTTCGAAGACAGGCGCAAGAAGCGTCAGAAGCTGAAGCCAGCGCCAGCCGTGATGCGCTGCTCGCCGAGCGGCACGAATTCCACCGAGAGATCGAAACCGCCGGGAAGCCCGAGCACCGCTCCGACGCCGAGCTGCACGTGGTACGCGTCGGTGCCGACCGTGCCCGCGTAGAAGACCGGCCCACCGAAGGCGCGGAACACGGCGTAGGGCGTGAAGCGTTCCCACAGCGTCCAGCCGGCGACGACGCCCGCGCGCACGTCGAACGCGACGTACGACTCGTCGAGCACCTTCAGCGAGCTGAACGCCAGCGAGCCGCTCATCATCACGAACGGAGTCCACTCGCCTTGATCGAAAAGCGTGCCGGCGAGCGAGACGCTGGCGACCGCTCCGGGAGAAGTCGGAGTGCCGCCGAGGTTCCCGAGGAACATGCCGCCACCGGCGACCGCGAGCGTGATCTTCTCCGCCGCGCGGTACTCGAGCGACGCCGACACCGCGAGCTGTTCCATCTTCACGTCAGCACCGTCGCTGAAGAGCAGACGCGAACGGAACGCACCGAACGTCGCGCCGACTCTCCACTTGGGAGGCGGCTCGGCTTCGGTGGCGTTCGCTGCGGTGTGCTTCCCCGTGCAACGCTGTGCGAGCCCCGTCGGACCGACGGGCGGCGACACGCCTCAGGCGTGCGCGTCTCGCGGAGCCAGCGAGAGCACCACACCCGTCAATGCGACAATCGAAACGAAACGCATGGCCTCGATTCTACGAGCGACTTGCGAATTCGGTTCAGCGAATGACTTGCCCGTCCACCACGAGCTCAGCGGGCTTGTCCCTCTGTTCCTTCTGCAGCTTCGCGTGCTTCGCCATGTCGCGCGCCACCAGCCCGAAGGCGGCGGCGAGCACTCCGAGATCGTCGAGCCACCCGAAGATCGGCACCACGTCGGGCACCAGATCGACCGGAGAGATCGCGTACACCACCGCCAACACCGCGAGGACCTTCTTCCACCGCGCCACGCGCGGGCTGCGCACATAGGCGCCGACGTGGGTGACGTTCATGACTCACTCAACGATCTGCCGCAGAAACCATTTCGTGCGGCCCACCCGGGCAGCCAGACTCGCTGCATGGGCAAGAAAGACAAGAAGAACAAGGGCAAGAAGCGCTTCACGGACGCGACTCCGACGGCTTACGACTTCGAAGTCTTCCCCACCGGCACACTCGACCTCAAGGCCACCGACCTCAGCAAGAAGACGAAAGACAAGGACGCGGTCGACGACGAGATCGAAGAGCTCCAGGAAAAGCTCTACGAGCTGCAGGTCCGCTATTGGATGGAGAAGCGCCGCGCGGTCTTCGCCTTCGAGGGCTGGGACGCGGCCGGCAAGGGCGGCGCCATCAAACGCCTCACCGCGCTGATGGACCCGCGTGGCTACAAGGTGTGGCCCATCGCTGCTCCGGGTGAAGAAGAGCGTCAGCACCACTACCTCTGGCGCTTCGCGACGCGCATGCCCCCGCGGGGCACCATCGCCATCTTCGATCGCTCCTGGTACGGCCGCGTGCTCGTCGAGCGCATCGAGGGCTTCTGCACCGTGAAGGAATGGCAGCGCGCCTACGACGAGATCAACGCCTTCGAGCGCATGCACACCGACGACGACGTGACGATGGTGAAGTTCTTCCTCCACATCGACCAGAAGACGCAGCTCGAGCGCTTCAAGGAACGCGAGAAGGACCCCATCAAGAACTTCAAGATCGGCCCCGACGACTGGCGCAACCGCAAGAAGCACGACGACTACCTCGAGGCGTACCAGGACGCCTTCGACCGCACCCACCGCCCCGACGCGCCCTGGGTCATCGTGCCCGCCAACGACAAGCGCCAGGCGCGGCTGCAGGTTCTGAAGACTGCCATTAGCGCGCTCGACCGCTGAGTCGCGAACGCGCAAGACATGCGCTTGCGACGCTCGATGAATCGCGTCATGTGAAGGCCGTCGTCAGTCGCTACCAACGACCACCCCCCGGAGCTTCTCCATGAAAAGCATGATCCTCACTGCCGTTCTCGTTTCGGTCCCCGCCTTCGCCGGTCCCTTCGAGTTGAAGGGTGACGCCGCGAAGGGCGAGGCCAACTACAAGCAGCTGTGCGCGAGCTGTCACGGCGAGAAGGGCGACGGCACGGGCGCCGCCGCTGCCGCCCTCAACCCCAAGCCCACCAGCTTCGCCGACGCCGCCAACGCCGATCGCCTCACCGACGAGTGGGTCTACAAGATGATCAAGGACGGCGGCGCCGCCAACGGCAAGAGCGCCATGATGGTCGCGTGGTCGGGCGTGCTGAAGGACGACGCGCTCCGCGACGTCGCCGCATACGTGCTGAAGTTCAAGCCGGCGAAGGCCGCGGCGCCCGCCGACAAGAAGCCAGCCAAGAAGTAATTCGCTACAGCTTCCCCTCGGTGGCCATCGACTCGAGCTGCGCGTCAGAAGGGAACCCCTTCACGCGCCAGCGCTCGGGCAGGTCACCGATGGGCTGCATCAAATCGCCGAGTGTCTTGCGAGCGATGTCGAAGGTCGTGCTCCACACCTTCGCGGATGACGGCGTGTTCTCAGGCCCCGGTCGCACGAAGTCGATGCGATCGGTCTGAGGCAACAGCGCCTCCAGACCGTCCTGCCATGCACACGCGGTGAAGACGTCTCCGGTCGGCGCGCGGAACGCACGCAACGTCGCCACCAGAATCTCGTGGCCGTTCGATTCCAGCAGCGCCTCGAGAATTTCCTTCTGCCGCGAGTACGCCGACGCCGTGGTCTGCAGCGCGAGCAGCTTCAGCTTCGGGAACGCCGCGTGGCCCTTCGGAGGCAGCCACGGCTCCCATTTCTCTCCGTCGACCAGGCGGAACGCGAAGGCGCTGTGCGCGCGCGGCTCGAGCAACGCTTCCTCGGTCCACGCGGCCATCTGCTGCAACCCTTCGACGTCGTCTTCACCGGTCGCGAACACGATGTCGTGGGTCGGCGCGATGGCGATGACCTTGCCCTTCACCTTGAGGTCCTTGAACAGCTGCGGGAGCAGCAGCCGCGAGGCATCGAGCGTGTCGTGGTACGGCGAGACGAAAACACCGGGGGCCGCTTCTTCGAACTGCAGCGGAGAGAGCTTGAGGAGGTTCTCCTTCGCGCGCGCGAAGAGCGTGTCGAAGTTCTGCCCCCACGCGGCGAGACGATCGGCGCCGATCTCCGTCACCGACGACGGCAGCTCGTACGCGAGGTGCGCCGCGAGCTCATCGTTGAGCGTGGTGTGCGGCAACATCACTTCGTCGATGGCGGACTCGTCGGCGCCCAGCTCGAGCTCGGCCTGACGACGCACGGCGCTGAACCACGCGCGATCGCGAATACGCGGGAGCACCGAGCCCAACACCAGCTCGGTCGTCGCGCCCGGGTCGGTGCGAATCGACGACCAGAAGCGGCGGTGCAACACGCGCGGGCGGGCGCCAATCGGAGCGGCATCCCATTCCGGGCGCGCGTGGAGAAGATGAATGAACGAGATCGGCCCGTCACCGCTCCCCACCACCAGGCGATCGCGCCTGGCGTCCGCGATGATGGGCCGCACTTCGCCCTTCGCACGCAGCACGTCGGTGCAGATGGTGGCGAACTCGTCCCAGCTGGTGTTGGTGTTGACGGACACGGACGAAACCATGATGTCAGATCGCGCCGTGCGCCTCATTTGAATTCCGGGGCTTACTTTCCGTTCGCCATGCGTACACTGCGCCCGGTTTTCACTTCTTCGGCTCCTGGAGGCCTCACATGTTCCGCACCGTTCTCATGGGCTCACTCCTCACCGCGTCCCTCGCCTTCGCCGGCTGGACGCAAGACGGTGACGCCGAAGCCACCTTCGACGCCAAGGCCAACGTGGGCCTCAAGATTCACGGCGAGTGCAAGAAGGTGAAGGTCGCCGACGACGGCAAGGCGCTCACCGTCACGCTCGCCATCGCCGACATCGACACCGACAACTCGCTGCGCAACAAGCACATGAGCGAAGACATGCACGCCGACAAGTTCCCCAACATCGTGCTCACCGTTCCGCTCGACAAGCTGAAGGTCCCCGACGCGGGCAAGTCGCTCGAGGGCGAAGCGACCGGCACCTTCTCGATCCACGGGCAGACCAAAGACGTGACGTTCAAGTACAAGGCGACCTGCTCGGCCTCGTGCGAAGTCGAAGGCAGCGCGCCGATCAACCTCGGCGACTTCGGCGTGAAGGTGCGCAGCTACCTCGGCGCGACCGTGAAGCCGGACATTACGGTCGGAGCGAAGTTCAAAGTGAAAAAGTGATGAGCCGGTGTAAGACGGTCGCGACTCTCTGAAGGGGTCGCGGCCGTTTGCTTTTGGAGGCTCTCCTGGTGCGGTTCATCCTGCTGGTGACGGTGCTGTTGGCCCCTGCTGCGTGGGCCTTCCCGTGGATGGTGAAACACAACTACGGGAGCTGCGCGGTCTGTCACGTCGACCCGTCTGGCTCTGGTCAGCTCACGCCGTACGGTCGCGCGCAGGCCGACGTCATCGTTCGGTGGCGCACGCAGCCGCGCAACGACGAAGAAGAAGTGCCGAAGTCGGCCAACTTTCTGTGGTTCCTCGAGCTGCCCGAGTTCCTGAACCTGTCCGGCAACGCGCGCGGCGGTGCGCTGATTCGTCCGTCGCCGACCACGCCCGTCATTCCGTTGATCATGGCGGCCGATCTCTACGCCACGGTGAACATCGGCCCGGTCGTCGGCCACGTCACCACGGGTGTGGGCGTGAAGAACGCAGGCCCCGCGGGAATCCTTCCGCAGTGCAGCGGTCAATGTAACGCGCAGTGGACCGCGCGAGAGTTCTGGGTGGGAGCGAAGTTCGCCGAAGAAGCAGTGATGGTGCGCGCCGGCCGCATCAACCTGCCCTTCGGCCTGCGCAACAACGAGCACACCAGCTTCGTCAGACAGACGACCAGAACCGACGTGAACACCAGCCAGAGCGTCGGAGCGTCGGTCTCGTACAACTCCGACGTCGTGCGTGGCGAGGTGATGGGCCTGCTCGGCAACTTCCAGCTCGGCCCCGACATCTACCGTGAGCGCGGCTACTCGGCGTTCGCGGAATATTCGCTCTCACACAACGCGTACATCGGGCTCTCGAGTCTCATCGCGCACGCAGGCGCCGACCCCGAGACGACGAAGGCCACCACGCGTCACGCGCACGGCATGTTCGCGCGGCTCGCTCCGACGCAGAAGTTCGCCATTCTCGCCGAGGCCGACTTCCTCTTGTGGCAGTCGCCGCAGCTGCTCGATCGCATCGGCTTCGCCGCCATGGCGCAGGGCGACTTCGAGATCATGAACGGCCTGCACCTCATGTTGATGCTCGAAGGCCAGCACAAGGGCGCCGGTCAAATGGGGCCCGAGCTCGGAGCGTGGGTTTCTGGCGCCTGGTACTTCCTCCCGCACGTCGAGCTGCGCTTCGATCACATCTTGCGACGCCGGTCGATCGCGGGAGTGAACCCGTTCTTCGAATACAACTTCGTCATTCAGCTGCACTTCTTCCTGTGAGCGCGCGCATGAGCATCCGCACCGCAACGATCCTCTCCGCGCTCTTCGCGTTCACCGCGCTCGCCAGCCCCGACTACCCCGGCGAGATCCAGACCCACCTCGGGCTCGCCAACATCCCTCCACAGTCGTGCACTCTGTGCCACCCGGGCGCGACCGGCTCGGGCACCGCGACCTCTCCCTTCGCGCGCGCGCTGCAGATGAACGGGCTGACCTCGGGCAACGCCGCTTCGCTGCGCGCGGCGCTCGATGCGATGGAGACCGCGGGCACGGATTCCGACGGTGATGGCGTCGGTGACGTCGCTGAACTCCGCGCAGGAACCAACCCCAACGTCGCTGATCAGATGACGGGCACCGGTGGTGGCGCAGGTGGAGGTGGCGGTTCGACCGTCGTGCTGCCCCCGTTGACGTACGGCTGCGGCGCTGACGTCTCGCCGGGGCTCTTCGTGCTCGTCGCGCTCGTGCCGTTGATCCGCCGCCGTTTCGCCCGCTGACGCAAGCGAGTGGTGACGACGCACAGCAGTACCGTGCGGCGTCGCGCACGAGCGCAAGCGGCAGCGCAATGGAACCGTCGCTGATAGAACGCGCAGCGGAGAACCGACCTGGGGCGGTTCGGGAGCGAGCAGGGAATATGAACGTCGATGATCTCAAGCAGCGTGTGACGGCCGCCTATGCGGATCGCGAGAAGGCCCGCGAACCGTTCTACGCGATGGCGGTGCGCGAGACGCTCAACCTCGTCGATCGTGGTGTGCTCCGCGTCGCGCAGAAAGGCGCCGAGGGTTGGGAAGTCAACGCGTGGGTGAAGGAAGCCATTCTCCTCTTCTTCTCGATCTCCGAGATGAAGACGATGGAAGTCCCGCCCTTCGAGTTCCACGACAAGATCCCGCTCAAGAAGGGCCTCTCGGAAGCCGGCGTGCGCGTGGTGCCTCCCGGCGTCGTTCGCTTCGGCGCGTTCTGTGAGCGCGGCGTGGTCGTGATGCCCGGCTACGTGAACATCGGAGCGTGGGTCGGCAGTGGCACCATGGTCGACACCTGGGCCACCGTCGGCAGCTGCGCGCAGGTCGGTCGCAACGTGCACCTCTCGGGCGGAGTCGGCCTGGGCGGCGTGCTCGAGCCCTCGTCCGCGCGTCCCGTCATCGTCGAAGATGGCGCGTTCATCGGCAGCCGCTGCGTGGTCGTGGAAGGCGTCGTCGTCGAAGAAGAGGCCGTGCTCGGCGCCAACACCGTGCTCACCGCGTCGACGCCCATCATCGACGTCACCGGAGAGACCGAAGTGGTGCACAAGGGCCGCGTCCCGGCGCGCTCGGTCGTCATTCCCGGCACGCGCGCCAGGAAATTCCCTGCTGGCGAATACCAACTGCCCTGCGCGTTGATCATCGGCAAGCGGAGCGCCTCGACTGATCAGAAGACCTCGCTCAACGCCGTGCTGCGCGAGTTCTCGGTGCCGGTCTGATGGCCGCTCCGACGCTCGCCGAACGCGCGCTCGAGCTGATCCGCATTCCGTCGGTCATCGGGAACGAGCAGGCGATCGCCGACTTCGTCGAGGCGTGGGCGCGCAAGCACTACGCGGCGGCTGAGATTCTTCGCGTCTCGCACTCGCTGGTGATCGGCAACCGCAGCGATCCCCGCCCTGCCCTCGCCCTCGTCGGTCACCTCGACACCGTGCCCGTTGGAGCGTCTCCCAACCCGCCGCGCATCGAAGGCGATCGGCTCTTCGGCCTGGGCAGCTCCGACATGAAGGGCTCGCTCGCGGTGATGATGGCGCTCGCCGAGTCGCTCCCGCGCTCTGCGCTCCCGGTCAATCTGCTGCTCGTCTTCTACGAACGCGAAGAAGGTCCGTTTCTCGAGTCGGGGCTGGGGCCGCTGTTCGCCGCGGCTCCGGAGCTGACGAAGCTCGAGTTCGCGATCGCCATGGAGCCCACCGACGGCGCGGTGCAGGTCGGCTGTGTCGGCTCGCTCCACGCGCGGTTGGATTTCAAGGGGCAGGCCGCTCACAGCGCGCGACCGTGGCAGGGGAAGAACGCCATTCACGCCGCCGCTGGAGTGTTGAGCGAGCTCGCTGCGCGCGAACGGGTCAGCGTCGTCGTGGAAGGCCACACCTTCTTCGAGGTGATGAGCGCCACGCTCGCGAAGGGAGGCCGCGCACGCAACGTGGTGCCCGACGCGTTCGAGGTGAACGTGAACTACCGCTTCGCTCCGGGGAAATCGCTCGAGGCCGCGAAGCAAGACGTGCGCTCACTGGTGAAGGACCGATGCGAGGTGACGTTCACCGATCTCGCTCCGAGTGGTCGGCTGTGCGGCGCCAATCGGTACTTCCAGGCGCTGGAGAAGCGCACCGGCCGCGCCTCGGAAGCCAAGCAGGCGTGGACCGACGTAGCGCGCTTCTCCGAGCTCGGGGTGGACGCGGTGAACTACGGCCCCGGTGAGACCGCGATGGCGCATCAGGTGAACGAGAGCGCTTCCATTGCGGCGTTGAGCCACGCGTTCGACGTGCTGAACGACGTCCTCCGCAGGGGTATGGAAACCGCACACGCAGGTCGTTGAGGACTGTCTCCTGCGCTCGCGAGCGCGATGACGGCTCCTTCGTCGCCGGTCGGGCTCACGCGCTGATTTCGCGGCTATCATCGCGCGCGCATGCATCTTCGGCTCGTAGCGATCGCGGCGCTGCTCTCGACCACGCTGGCCACTCCGGTCTTCGCGGGTGAAAAGCAGATCAAGAACGACACCTTCACCGGAGCAGGCGGCGTCTTCTCGGGACTCTCGTTCGGCGAGTACCAGGGCGCGGCAGTGCTCTTCGAGCCGGATGCCAGCGAGTACCCGCTCACCATCATCGCCGTCGACATCCTCGTCGTGCCCTACATGATGCAAGGCAGCGGCATCGGCGCCTACGAGCTCGACATCTGGGACGAGTCGGCGGGAACGGTCGCGCCTCCGGTGCCGAACGATGGAGGCCTTCGCTACTCCGGCCGCGTCGATCGCCAGGGCGTGCAGGTCACGACCTCGAGCACGATGTTCAACCGCTTCACGCTCCAGCAGCCGATCGTCGTGCCGAGCGGGAAGGTGTTCGTGAAGTTCTCGCAGCAGACCCAGACCTCGCTCGATGGAACGACCATCGCGATGGACATGGCGAGCGCTCCGAAACCCGGAGCGAACTGGTTCTTCAACGGCTTCGGCGGCTTCGAGCCCTTCGATTTGCCCGACGGCGGCTACTTCAACGGCCTCAACAAGAACTGGATCATCCGGCTCGTGGTGCAGGTGCCTGACGTCGCCGTCACCGTCACCGCCATCAACCCCAACCGCAGCCTCACCCAGGACGCGACCAACGTCGTCATTCAGGGCACCAACTTCGAGCTCGGCGCGACGGCGTTCATCGGCACCACGCAGCTGGCGATCAACAACCTCACCGGCACCACCATCGCGGCGACCGTACCGGCGGGCATCATTCCCGGGACGTACGACGTGAGCGTCCGCAACGGCAACGGCATCGAGGGCCGGCTGACCAACGGCTACACCGTGCTCACGCCAGACGGCGGCATGGGCATGGGTGGCACGGGCGGTGGCGGCGGTGCCACCGGAGGCGGAGGCGGTGGTGGAGGCACCGGCAACGAAGCCCTCGCGTTGACGGCCATCACGCCGACCAGCACCTACGCGGAAGATCCGACATCACTCTTCCTCACCGGAGCCGGCTTCAAGGTCGGCGCGTCGGTGCTGATCGGCGGCACGCGCGTCGACGGACCAGTCGTCGAATCAGGCGGAGTCATCAGCGCTGCGCTCACCGCGAACCTGCTCACGCCCGGCAAGTACGACGTCTCGGTGGTGAACTTGAACGGTGAGCAGGTGACGCTCGCGCAATCGTTCACGGTGCTGGCGGGGAGCAAGCTCGCGCCCAGGGGCTGCTCGTGCACGACGCCCGATGCCCTGCCGCTGATCGCCTTCGCGCTGCTCGCATTCTCGCGTCGCCGCCGCACGTAGTCCGTGGCCAAGTCGGAACATCGCGATCGCTCGTCGGAGGTCGCCGTGCGCCGAGTCGGCAGCGCGGCTCTCGCTGCTCGCACGTCGCGCATCTGAGATCGTCGCGCCCATCGCGCCGCACGAAGTCCGTCGCCAGGTCGCGCTCGCGCGGGGAGGTCGTGTGCGCCGTCGGACAGTGCGTTTGCGCAGTTGTCTCAGCTCTCCCACGCCGTCGAAGCGTTCGGTGCGGAGAGCGCGTTGGTCTCGGTCATCGCGCTGGCGCCTTCGTCGGTCCGGCGGTCGCCGGTCGACGGTGTCCTACATCCCCCCACGCACGTCTGTGCTCGCGCGGGCGTGCTCCGCACGAGCGAGTAGGCTCACTGTCATGCGTTCCTGGCTCTTCGCCTTCGGAGCGGCGCTGGCTCTCGCCGGTTGCCGCCTGGTCGACCTCTCTCAAGTCACCGCCTTTGGATGTGCAGAAGGCGGTCGCTGCCCCGACGGCAAAGTGTGCTGCGCCGACTCGATGTGCCGCGCGGACTGTAGCGGCGTCACCGGCGGAGGCTCCGGCGGTGGCGGCGGTGCGATGGGAGGCGGCAACGGCGGCGGTGGCGCGATGGGAGGCGGCTCAGGCGGTGGCGGCGGTGGCGCGACGATCTGCGACGCGACCACGTGCCCCAACGGCTGCTGCGATGGCACCACCTGCGTGATGAATCAGATCGCCTCGCAGTGTGGCCGCGCAGGTCAGGCCTGCCAGCAGTGCCCGAGCGGAGAGTCGTGCGTCGACGGCGCGTGCGAAGGCTGTCTGCAGACCTGTACCACCGGTTGCTGCACGGGCTCGACCTGCGCGCAGCGTTCGCAGAACACCTGCGGCCTCTCGAACTCGGTGTGCTCGGCGTGCGGCATTCAGTCTGACGGCTGCTCCGCCGACGGACAGTGCCAGTGTGGAACTTCGGCGCCGTGCGCGTACGGCCAGCGCTGCAACAACGGCACCTGCGTCTGCGATGACACGAGCTGCCCCGACGGCTGCTGCACCACCAACGGCGTGTGTCTGCGCGCCAATCAGCAGAGCGGCCAGCAGTGCGGTCTCAACGGCGTCGCCTGCGGAGGCTGCGACATGCCGCCCACCGCGACGTGCACCTCGGCCACCGATCGCCGCGCGTACCGCGCTCCCGGCAGCTGCACCGCGGGCATGTGCCAATACGCCGAGGTCCCCATCGTCTGCGCGTTCGGCTGCAACAACGGCCTCTGCGAGAACGACGTCTGCCAGGGCTGCCTCATCCCCCCGCCGTCGGTGTGCGTCGGCAACGTGCGGCGCACGTACCAATCACCCGGCACCTGCGGCACCAACGGCTGCACGTACACGCAGGTCGACACCACGTGCTCGTTCGGCTGCAACGCGGGCGTCTGCAACCCCGACCCGTGTGCGGGTGTGTTGTGCGAGCAACCTCCAGCGGCGCGCTGCAACGGCTCGATGCGTTTGTCGTACGCGAACCTCGGCTCGTGCACGCTCGGCAGCTGCTCGTACGCCGAGACGCAGACGCAGTGTCAGTTCGGCTGCGACGCGGCCACCGGCAACTGCAACAACGACCCCTGCGGCAGCGTGGTGTGCAACACGCCTCCGGTCGCGACGTGCAACGGCTCGGTGCGGCGCAGCTACTTCTCGCCGGGCGCGTGCTCCGCGGGCAGCTGCTCGTACACGCCGCAAGACGTCACCTGCGCGAGCGGCTGCAACGCCGGCCAGTGCCTCGGTGACCCGTGTGAAAACGTGACGTGCACCATGCCGCCCGCCCCCATCTGTCTCAACGGCATGACCCGGCGCACGTACGCGAGCATGGGCACCTGCGCGCTCGGCAGCTGCAACTACATGGCGACCGACAACGCGTGTCCGTTCGGCTGCAGCAACGGCTCGTGCATCACCGACCCGTGCTCGGGAGTGACCTGCAACACGCCGCCGGGTCCGACCTGTCAGGGCAACCTGCGCCGCACCTTCATGACGATGGGCGCATGCACGGGCGGAACCTGCTCGTACGTGCCGACCGACACGCTGTGCAACACCGCGCCGGCGCCGACCTGCCAGAACGCCAACACGCTGCGCACGTTCGCCGCCACGGGGAGCTGCTCCGCGGGCGTGTGCAACTACGCGCCGACCGACACCGCGTGCCCCACCGGCTGCGCCAACGGCATGTGCAACGCCGACCCCTGCGCTGGAGTGACGTGCACGACTCCGCCGGCCGCGACCTGCGTCGACGCCACCACACGGCGCGCGTTCGGCTCTCCGGGCACCTGCGCCGGCATGGGCATGTGCAGCTACCCGTCGCAGGACACGGCGTGCAACGCGCCTCCCGCGTCGACCTGTCTCAACCCCACCACGATGCGCACGTATTCGGCCGCGGGCATGTGCAGCAATGGCACGTGCAACTACACGCCGACCGACACGCCGTGCAGCAACGGCTGCAGCAACGGCGCCTGCACCGGTGACCCGTGCGCGGGCGTGACGTGCAACATGCCGCCCGGGCCCACGTGCGCGAACGGCACCACGCGCCGCACCTTCGCCGCGACCGGCACGTGTGGAGGCGGCATGTGCAGCTACGCGCCGACCGACACGGCGTGCAACACGCCGCCGCCGACCTTCTGCGTCACCGGCACCACACTGCGCACGTACACCTCGGCCGGCACGTGCACGAGCGGCGCGTGCGGCTATTCCTCGAACGACACCTCGTGCCCCTTCGGCTGCGCGAACGGCGCGTGCAACCCCGACCCGTGCCAGGGCGTGAGCTGCGGGAGCGCGCCCGGTCCTGACTGCCCGAACTCGACGACGCGTCGCACGTACACCGCGCCGGGCACCTGCTCCGGAGGCACCTGCAGCTACCCGTCGAGCACCATGACGTGCAACACGCCTCCGGGCCCGACGTGCAACGGCGCCAACACCATTCGCACCTTCTCGGCGAGCGGCACGTGCTCGAGCGGCACCTGCAACTACCCGCCGCAGGACACGCCCTGCAACGCGCCGCCCGCACCGATCTGCGTGAGCGGCAGCTCGCGCACGTACGCGTCGATGGGCACGTGCAACGACGGCCAGGGCACGTGCACATATGCGCCCACCGACACGGCGTGCCAGTTCGGGTGCACCAACGGTCTGTGTGATGGCGACCCGTGCCTGGGCGTGTCGTGCAACTCGCCGCCGGCGAGCGCATGCGACGACGCGAACTACCTGCGCATCTATTCGACGCCTGGCACGTGCAACGGCAGCAGCGGCACCGCCGTGTGCACGTACGGCTCGAGCACCTCGTACTGCGCGAACGGCTGCTCGGGCGGTGCGTGTCTGCCCTGCAACGCCTCGACCTGCGCCAACGGCTGCTGCCGCAACGGCTCATGCATCCCCAGCGACATCAGCTGCCGCACCGGTGGCGGAACGTGCCCGACGCTCTATTGCAGCGGCGGGCGCATGTGCTGTGACGGTGTCTGCCTGTGCCCTGAGGTGTGTGTGCGCGCCGGAGACCCCCAGTCGCTGACCAGCCGCATCGATGAGCCCGACGACGAGTTCCTCATCTGTCCGTGAGCTTCTTCAAGCGCTGAGGATCAGCGCGAATCAGCTCGGCGCGCCATCAACGCGAGAAACAGTGGGCCACCCAGCAGCGCGGTGATCACGCCAACCGGCGGCTCGGTGTGGAAGACGCGAAACAAGAGCCGCGCGGCGAGATCGGCCAGCATCAAGAACGCCGCGCCCAGCACCGCGCTCGCCGGCACCGAGAGCCGCTGATCCGCTCCGAACACCAGCCTGACCAACTGCGGCACCAGCAGCCCGACGAAGCCCACCAAGCCCGAGAGCGAGACGACCAACGCGACGGCGACCGACGCCGTCATCAGCGCGATGCGGCGCGTCTGGTTCACGTCGACGCCGAGGCTCTGCGCGTCTTCGTTCCCCAGCGTCAGCAGGTTGAGCCGCGGCGCGAGCATCGTCAGCACCACCAGACACAGCGCGACTCCCGCTCCGGTCACCGCGAGCGTGGCCCACGACTCGTGACCCAGCGAGCCCGCGAGCCAGAACAAGATCTCACCCAGCTTGTCGGGAGCGACCAGCGCCTTGATGAACGTGATGGCCGCCAGCGCGAACGCGTTGAAGATGACGCCCGCGAGCAACGTGGTGTTGGGCCCCTTCCCTCCCGCGACGCGACCGACGACCAGCACCAGCGCCGACGCGGCGAGCGCGCCGAGGAGCGCGAGCGTCGACACCGCGGCGAGCCCGGGAA
>JAEUJS010000724.1 GCA_016792935.1 Archangium sp.
CGTGAGCCCCCGCGTGCTCGAGAAGATGAAGAAGCCCGGCATCGCCGCCTATGAGCGCTTCCAGGAGATGTTCGCCTGCGAGTCGAAGGCCGCCGGAAAAGAGCAATACGACATTCCGTATTTCATCTCGGGTCATCCCGGCTCGACGCTGGAAGACATGATCGATCTCGCGCTGTGGCTCAAGGAGAACGGCCGTCGTCCGCGTCAGGTGCAGGACTTCATTCCCACGCCGATGTCGGTCGCGGCGTGCATGTACTTTACCGGCATCGACCCGCTGAAGATGGAGCCGGTGTTCGTCGCGAAGGGCTTGAAGGAGAAGCGGCTGCAGAAGGCGCTCATCCTCTACTGGAACCCCGAGCACTGGGACGACGCGCGCGAGGCGCTCACGCAGGCGGGCCGGAGCGATCTGATCGGCCGTGGCCCGAAGGCGCTGGTGCCCGCCGAGACCGCGCAGGAGCGCGCACGGCGCCAGAGGGCCACGCGATGAAGCAACGAGAGAGACAGTTGCGTCGCGAACTGGCCCTTCCGCCGCGAAGCGACCTGGATCTGCCACGAGCTGAGCAATCGCTTGCGTAGTGCCTGCCTCGCGAGCCGCCAAAGCGCCGAGTTCACGAGGCCCTGTTTCGGGCACTGAGCTTGCTGTCGTGATCGCGCGTGCGCGCATGGCTCCTCCTCGTCGTCGTGGTGCTCAGCTCGTGCGAGGGCTGGCTCGAGGCGGGGCAAGATGCCGGCCTCGTCGAGGACGCAGGCACCGCTGACGCAGATGGTGGCTCGATCGTCGTGCCCGACGAAGAACTCGTGGTCTTCCAGCGCGAGGTCTGGTCGCTGGCACGCGCGGAGTGCCTGGCGTGTCACCGCGATGTGCGTGCCTTCGCCAGCGACGACGTGCGCGTCGCGTGGGGTGTGGCGTTGCAGTTGGTGCGCTTCGAGCTCCCCGCGGAATCGACGCTCGCGATCCGGTCGGAGAACCTGCACTGCGGTACGGCGGCGTGTGGGCCGGGGGCGGACCGTCGCGCGCGTTTCGCGGAAGGCATTCGCCTCTGGGGGCTGGCGCGCGGTCAGTCAGATGCGGGCACACCCGAACTCGATGGCGGCACCAGCTCCGACGCCGGTCAGCAGCCCGAGCCCGACTACACCGCGTTCCTCGCGTGCGATCGCGCTGCCCTGCCGGCCGCCGAGACCGCGCAGCGCATTCCGAAGAGCTGGTACGTCAACACCGTGCTCGAGGCGTTTCGCGAGCAGCCGATGTTGGCGTTCACTTCACGATCCGGCGTTCTCCATGAGCGCGCGTGGAGCGGCACGCTGGTCTCCGCCGTCGCGCAGCTGCCCGAAGATGGCGAGAGCGAGCACCTCGCTCGCGAAGACGCGCGCCTCACCGACACGCACCTCGAAGGCATGCTCGCGGTCGCGCAAGGTGTCGTCGACTACTACGCGAACGCGCCCGCGCGGCTCGGGGCGCTCAACGCATGCCTCACTGCGGCGACTCCGAACGAGGCATGCATTCGCAGCTTCACGGTCGAGTTGCTCGGGCGCCGCTTGCTCTCGAGGCCGCTCGACACCGACGAAGTGGACGAGTGGTACGCGCGCTACGTCGCCGCGCCGGGAAGTCCGCAAGAGCGCGTGCTCGAACTCCTTCGCGCGTTCCTCCTCCACCCCGAGCTGGTGTTCGGCCTCGCGTGGAAGGGGCCGGTCGATCTCGACGCTGGCGTGCAGTCGCTGACCTCGTACGAGTTCGCGCGGAAGTTGGCGTGGCACTACACCGAGGCGCCTCCGTCGCCGGCGCTCTTCGCCGATGCGCAGTCGGGCGCGCTGCTGACCACCACCAGCACGCTCGAAGCGCACCTCGCCGCGTGGACCGCGAACAACGCGAACAGCTCGTACGTGTTCCCGCTCTCCGCGCACCACTTCACCTTCTATTCATTCCTCGAGCAGTGGCTCGACGCGAAGTCGTTCCGCGGGTTCCCTTCGGGCGCGCAGGGGGCCGCGGCATTCCCCGGCTTCAGCTTTCAGGCGGGCAACGAGAATTGGTACGGCGAGGCGCAGAACGAGATCTACAGCTACGGCTTCCGCCAGATGTTCGTCGATCGCGGCACGTACGCGGCGTTCTTCACCGACACACGCGGAGAGGTCGGCTCGTTCACGCAGCGCCTCTACTCGCCGGCTCCGGTGAACGGAGATCTCGGCCCCAACCGCCCGGGTGTGCTCAGCCGCGTGGGCTTCCTCGCCTCGGGCGACGTGTACCCAAACCAGATCATCTTCGGCGTGCGCGTGATGCGGAACGTGTTGTGTCAGCCGCTCGCTCCGCCGGATCCTGCGCTGCTGCCGGCGAACTTCCGCGACCTCGGCCGACGCGACGCGCACCCCGACTGGACCACGCGTCGCTTCACCGCCGAGCAGACGTCCGCGCAGAGCTGTCAGGCCTGTCACGTGCGCATCAACGCGCTCGGAGCGACCATCAGCCGCTTCGACGGCGCCGGACGCTTCGACTCCAACACGGGCACCGAGAAGGTGTTCGCGAACCAGCTG
>JAEUJS010000254.1 GCA_016792935.1 Archangium sp.
CGAGCAGAAGCTCACGTTCAAGAAGGAAGGGCCGGGCGTTCTCTATTACTCGGCGTTGATGAAGTACGCGCCCAGGGAACTGCCCACCAAGTCGCTCGACAACGGGCTCTTCGTGCAGCGCTGGTTCGAGCCGTACGCGGGTGGTGGTCAGTCGCTCAAGTTCTTCGCGGGCGATCTCGTGCGCATTCGCGTGCGCGTCGCGTCGAATCAGGAACGGCACTGGGCGGCCTTCGAGGTGCCGTTGCCGGCGGGTCTCGAGCCGGTCGACACGTCACTCGCGACGACTGCGAAGCTGACGCGCTCTCCGGACGAAGAGACGCGCGACGTCGACTACGACGCGGAAGGCGCGGAAGACGGTGAGGGTGGTTACGCCGACGAAGACGAAGGGCCGATGAACCCGTGGCAGTTCCGGTTCTGGAGTCCGTTCAATCACGTCGAGATGCGCGACAGCCGCGTGATCCTCTTCGCTGATCACCTGCCGCCCGGAGTGCACGTCACGAGCTTCGTGGCGCGTGCGACGACGCCGGGTGTCTACGTGCTCAAGCCTGCGCGCGGTGAGCTGATGTACGAGCCCGAGGTCTGGGGTCGCAGCGAAGGCGGTTCGTTCACGGTCGAGCTGCCCACGGCGGTGACGCAGAAGTGAAACGGGCGAAGCGCGACAGCCCCCTCTCCCTCGGGGAGAGGGCTGGGGGTGAGGGAGCGCGCCGTCTCAAGCGTTCGCTCTACGCACTCGCGCTCGTCCTGATTCCAGCCATCGCGTTCATCGCGGCGCCAATCCCGTCGCGACTCATCGACTACGGCAAAGTCACCTCACTCAAGATCACTGCGCGCGACGGCACGCTCCTGCGCGAAATCCGAAGCGACGCCGACGGTCGCCTCACGCCGCTCAAGTCGAACGAGATCCCGCAGCAAGTCCGCGACGCGTTCCTCGCGGCGGAAGATCACCGCTTCAACGAACACCTCGGAGTCTCTCCGACCGCGATCGTGCGCGCTGCTCGTCAGAACCTGCGCGCTGGGAAGATCGTCGCGGGTGGTTCGACGATTACGCAGCAGCTCGCGAGAACGCTCGAGCCACGCGAGCGGACCTTCGCTGGAAAGATGCAGGAAGCGCTCTGGGCGATGCGTCTCGAAGCGCACCTCAGCAAAGACGAGATCCTCGTTCAGTACCTGAACCGCATTCCCTTCGGGAACAACGCGTTCGGCATCGAAGCGGCCTCGCAGCTCTATTTCGGGAAGAAGACGGCACATCTCTCTCTGGGGCAGGCGGCGCTCCTTGCATCGATTCCGCGGGGCCCGACCGCGTACGACCCGATCCGCCAATCAGCGCGAGTCGCAGAGCGCCGAGCGTGGGTCTTGTCGCGATTGGAGCTCACCGGTCTCGCCACTCGCGAGGAAGTCGCGACCGCACGCGCGGAGCCGCTCGATCTGACGCCGTTCGACAAGACCTTCCGCGCGCCGCACTTCGTGGAGTTCATCAACGCCAACCTGCGCCCGTGGGGACTGCAGGAAGCAGCGGTGATCGAGACGACGATCGACGACGATCTGCAGGAACAAGTCGAAGATCAGATCGCGCAGGAGATCGGACGCCTCAAGGATCGCCGCGTCGGAAGCGGAGCGGCCATCGTCGTCGACAACGCGACCGGCGAAGTCCTCGCGTACGCGGGCTCAGCAGACTTCTTCAACACAGAGATCGGTGGGCAGAACGACGGCATCCAGATGAAGCGGCAGCCTGGCTCGGCGCTCAAGCCCTTCATCTACGCCGAAGCGTTTCGTCACGACTTCACGCCCGCGACGGTGATCCCCGACCTCGACCTCGCGTTCTCGGCGCCGAAGGGCAGCTACTCGCCGAAGAACTACGACCGTCGTCTGCACGGCCCAGTGCGCGCACGTGAAGCGCTCGCGAACTCGTACAACGTGCCCGCAGTCCGAGTGGCCGACGAGGTCGGTCTCGACAAGGCGCTCGAGGCACTTCACCGAGCGGGCTTCGCGTTGCCGGCGAGCGCTGAGCACTACGGCCTCGGTCTCGTTCTCGGAAACGGTGAGGTCTCGCTCTGGGAAGCCGTGCGTGCGTACTCGGGCCTCTCGCGCGGCGGAGTCGTTCGCCCGCTGATCGCTATTCGTCGCGCATGGACCGCGGATGGTCGCGAGCTGGAAATTCCGCGCGAGCTGCGTCCACGTCGCTTCGCTGATGCGCGTGCCGTCGCGCTGGTCACCCACATCTTGAGCGACAACGCAGCGCGCGCCCGAGCGTTCGGCCTCGACAATGCGCTGCGCCTGCCATTCCCCGCGGCGGCGAAGACCGGCACCTCGAAGGGCTACAGCGATAACTGGACGGTGGGCTTCACGAAGGAACGCACGGTCGCGGCGTGGGCCGGCAACTTCGACGGAACGCCGATGATCCAGGTGAGCGGCATCACCGGAGCCGGCCCCATCTTCCGGCGCGTGATGCTCAGAGCGATGGACGACGTGCGCCCCGAGCCGATGGTCGATCGCACTGGCCTCGAGTCAGCGAGCATCTGTCCGTTGAGCGGCGGCCTCGCGGGTCCGAGCTGCCCGGCGGCGATGGAAGAGCTGTTCCTCCCGGGAACGCAGCCGACCCACTCCTGCGAGATGCACCGCGCAATGTCGTCGCAGCTGACCGAAGAACTGAAAGCGCAATGCCTGCGACTCGCCGCGAGCGAAGGCCGTCTCGCCGATCTCGGTCTCGACTTCTACGACTGGGCGAAGAACGAAGGCCTCTCGCGTGAGCCCTGGCTCGCCGCTCAGTGCCTAGGAGAAACTGATCAGCAGGCGAGGGTGCTCACTCCGCTGAAGGGCGGCGAGTTCTTGCTGCTGGCCGATCTCCCGCTCGCTGATCAGGCGATTCCGGTGAGAGTGCGCGCACCTCCGTCCTCAGGCCCGCTCGCGGTGTTCGTCGACGGTGAGCAAGCCACCGAGCTGAAGCCACCCTTCACCGGCCGTGTCCCCGCGACCCAGGGCGCACACGTTCTCGAGGTCCGCCGCGCAGATGGTTCCGTCCTCGACACCGTGAACTTCGTCGTGCGTCGCTGAGGCGGCGGCGGCCGTGAAGAAACGCAAAGCGGAAGCGAATCGCGACACAACCGAGACAGACTTCGCGCATGGCCTTCGTCGGTCGTCCACCGCTGGCGGTTCTCGAGCCGTACGTGAAGAGCCTCTTTTTCGTCGCGCTCGAAGAAGTCCGCGGTGGCGTCCCGGATCGGGTGCTTCCCGGCGGCGGAACGGTCGAGCTCTTCATCGATCTCCTCGATGAGGAGGTCCTTCTCGACGACGGCGGGCCGGTGCGTCTTCGTTCAGGCTCGGTCGTCGCCGGTGTGCGAACTCGCAGCTACTGCATCGAGCCACGACGCCGCTCCGCGATTGGAGTGCACTTCAGGCCCGGCGGCGCGTTCGCGCTCCTCGGCATCTCGCCCGCGGAGATCGTCAATCGTCATGTCTCGCTCGGAGATCTCTGGGGGCCCGATGGCCGCTGCCTGCGCGAACGCCTGCTCGAGGCGACCTCGCTCGAGGCACGTTTCCAGCTCATCGAGAGCGCCCTTCTTCGGCGTTTCATACGCGCGCGCCCGCAACATCCAGCGATCGCCACGGCACTCCAGGTGCTGCGAGGGGACGTGCGCGTCTCGGAAGTTGCTGCGCTCGTCGGGCTCGGCCGCCGGCGCCTGCGCGACGTCTTCACGTGTGAAGTCGGAATCGCACCGAAGCTCTACGCGCGGCTCAACCGCTTCCACGGAGTGAAGGCGCACGTCGCGGCCCTCCAGGCGCTGCCGTCATGGGCCACGCTCGCCGCGAATGCGGGCTACGCCGATCAATCGCATCTCATTCGCGACTTCATCGACTTCGCCGGTGTCAGCCCGTCCGACTACTTCCGCTCTCGGACCGGAGAGACGCGCATCGATCATCAAGTGCACGCGTCGCACTGATGCCCATTCATCCAATACGGAGCGGCTGACGCTCCGTACGGTGCAACGCATGTTTCGTACGTGCGCCGTGGTCGTCCTCGTCTCGATTCCTGTCAGCGGCTGCGCGGTGGGCACCTGCACCGATCCGACCGATGCCGCGCTCGCCGCGTTGCCGTCACGCTTGAGCGAGACCGGTCGCTTCGATGCCGGAGTGATCGAATACGCGCCCGCGTTCGCGCTGTGGTCTGACGGCGCAGAGAAGCACCGCGCCATCGCGCTGCCACCGGGCACGCAAATCGACACCAGCGACATGGACGATTGGCGTTTCCCGAAGGGTACGCGGCTGTGGAAGGACTTCGTCCGCGACGGCGTGCTCGTCGAGACGCGCTTCCTCATTCACTACGGAGACGCCGACGACGCCTGGGCCTCAGCCGCCTACGTCTGGAACGGCGAAGACGCCGAGCTCAGCCTCGAAGGTGCGACCAACGCCAACGGCACGCCCCACGACGTGCCCGCGGCCGGGAAGTGCCATGGCTGCCACGGTGGTCGCGCGAGCTACGTCCTCGGCTTCTCCGCGGTGCAGCTGGCCAACGCCGACCCTTCGAACTTCGATCTCGACGACGCGATCACGCGCGGCCTTCTGAGCGCTCCGCCTTCGGACGCCGCAGCGCTGCGGGTACCGGGCACTCAGATCGAACGCGCCGCCCTCGGGTATCTCCACACGAACTGTTCGCATTGCCACAACCAGAGCCGGCCCAGGACCGCCGGACCGCGCTGCTACGACCCGCGTCAGGAATTCGATTTCCTTCTCCGTGCAGCGGAGCTCGCCGACGTGAGCCAGACGGCGACGTACCGCACGGCGCTGATCGACCCCGACGTCCTCATTCGCGGAAAGCCCGAGCAGAGTCCGCTTCTCACGCGCATGAAGGCTCGTGCGAGGTCGGAGCGGATGCCACCTCTGGCAACCGAGAACGTCGATGAAGAAGCCGTCGACGCGATCCGTGCGTGGGTCGAGGGGCTCTGAAGAAAATGGATCCCGTCGTCGGCCTCACGCCTCGTCGTGCGCTCGCCGCGACGCTGCCGCGCTCGCGCTGACTTCAGCTCTGCGGCGCTTGCTGCCCGCCCGCTTTCGCAGCGGCCTCAGCAGCCTTCTTCTTCTTCTCTTCGCGATACGACTGCACGAACAGAATCCCGATGCCGACGAGGATCGCGATGTCGGCCACGTTGAACACGCCCGTGCGCAGATACGGCGAATTCCCGACGCCGAGATTCATGAAGTCCACCACGCTGCCCTCGAAGCGCGCGCGATCGACCCAGTTCGAGAAACCACCGCTCGCGATCAACGCGTACGAGCCGACCTGCAGCTGATCGACCTTCACGTTGGTCAGCGCGTAGTACGACAACCCGAGCAGCAAGAGCCCCACGCCGATGGTCAGCACCCAGTAGCGCGCCTGCGGAGGAAGCTGCGCTCCGAGCGAGAGGAACGCGCCTTCGTTCGTCGCGTACTGCAGCCGAATCGAGTCACCGAGCCACGTCTTCGCCGGCTGGCCCTTCAGGTACGCGGTCGCCAGCTGCTTGGTCCACTGGTCAGCCACGATCTGGCCGATGAAGACCGTCAGAAAGAGCGGCAGGCGCTTGAGCAGCGTTTGAATCACGGCAGGGCACTTGCCACGCCCACCGCGGCAGGTCCAGCCGTCAGAACGTCCCCGAGAGCGCGAACCCGTTTCCCGACGGAACGATGCGCGCCTCGAGCGGCCCGACGCGCCCGTGCAGAAACGTCGGCATCAAGATGCCGAACGCCAGGCCGATCGACGAGCCGATGAGAATGTCCGTCGTCCAGTGTTTGTCGGCCGCGATGCGGAAGATCGCCGTCGTCGTCGCCGCCGGAATTCCAACGAGCCACGACAGCCACCACAGCCGATAGCCGCGCATTCGCGCGATGGTACCCGCCGACGCGACCGCCGCGAACACGAAGCACGAGTGCCCGCTGAAGAACGAGAGGTTGGCGTCAGCGGGATCGCTGCTGTCCGCGAGCAGCTCGGGACTGGCTCCGATGGTGTACGGCCGCGCACGACCGATCGAGAACTTGGTGATCTGGTTCAACGTCAGCGCGCTGAACGTCGCCTCGACGATCAGCAGCACGTCCACTGGAAACGTCTCGAGAAAGTGCCCCTCGCGCGCGGAATACAACGCGTCGAGCCCGATCAACGTCAGCGGCAACGCCACGAAGCCGAGCACGTTGCTGGCCACGTGAAAGTCGTGCTGCCCCTCCGCACTCGGAAGCAGGTTCGGGTAGAAGGTCGAACGCACCGCCGTGTCGAAGGTGTTCGTCTCGCACCACCGGCACGCGCTGGGAGCGAGCGTCTTCTTCAGCGCCGTCTCCGACAGAATCCAACCGGCCACCAACGCTCCCGTGACGGGCAGATCGATGCGCGGATCCCAGCGCAATTTCTGCGGGGTTTGGGACACCACGAGGCTCGCGACGACCAGTGCGCTCAGCATGTTCTGCGCACCAGATCAGACCTTGAACACACCCTCAATGATCACGCGCGCGCTCGCTTGGTTGGAACCGCGCCGCCGTGTATGGGGACCCTCCGAAATGCGCACCGAAACCACCGAAGTCGTCATCACCGGCGCGGGGCCGTCTGGCTCGATCGCCGCGGGCATTCTCCGCAAATTGGGCCACCAGGTCCTCGTGCTCGAACGCGAGACGTTCCCCCGCTTTTCGATCGGCGAGAGCTTGCTCCCGCAGACGATGCAGTACATCGAAGAGGCCGGAATGCTGCAGGACGTGGTCGAGGCCGGCTTCCAGTACAAGAACGGCGCGTCGTTCTCGCGCGGCGACAAGCACACCGAGTTCGACTTCCGCGACAAGTTCACGAACGGCTGGGGCACCACGTACCAGGTGCAGCGCGCCAGGTTCGATCAGATCCTCGCCACCGCCGCCGCGAAGAAGGGCGCCGAGGTGCGCTTTCGCCACGAGGTGAAGGCCGTCGACGTCAGCGGTACGCCGAAGCTCACCGTGAAGAACAACGACACCGGTGAGGACTACGCGGTCGAAGCGAAGATCGTCCTCGACGCCAGCGGCTTCGCGCGTCTGCTCCCGCGCCTGCTCGATCTCGAGCGGCCGTCGGCGTTCCCCGTGCGGCAGGCGTTCTTCACGCACATCGAAGATCGCATCCCCGCGAAGGGTGGCTTCGATCGCAACAAGATCCGCGTCGCCATCCACCCCGATCACGTCGACGTCTGGTACTGGGTGATTCCCTTCTCCGACGGCCGCTGCTCACTGGGAGTCGTCGCCGAGGCCTCCTTCCTCGACAAGTACCAGGGCGACGAGACGAAGAAGCTCCAGACGCTGGTGAACGAAGATCCCAACCTGCGCGAGCTGCTCAAGAACGCGGTGTGGGACACTCCGGCGCGTACGTTGCGTGGCTATTCGTCGAACGTGAAGCACCTGTGCGGCAAGGGCTACGCGCTGTTGGGCAACGCGGGCGAGTTCCTC
>JAEUJS010000273.1 GCA_016792935.1 Archangium sp.
CGCCGCGTTCGAGTTGCCGGCCATGAAGTTGTGATCTTGCGCGGCCTCGTGCGAGGTGAGCCCGTGACGAATGCCGACCGTCGCCATGTGATTCAACGCGAAGGCGGGGAGATTGCCGAACGTCGGGCCGTCGACCACCAACCCGTTGCCAAGGACCCGCTGATTGCTGCCGGTGACGCCGAAGGTGCCTTCACCCGCGAAGCTGTCGGCGCTGCCGAAGAGCGCGTTGTAGCCACCGTTCAGGAACACCACGAGGAGCGCGGCCTTTTCCTGCGCTTGCTGCGCGCGGGCGACCGAGGGCCAGAGGCCGAGCTTCGCCGCGGCCCCTGCTCCTGCGATTCCGGCGACACCTTTGAGCCAGCTGCGTCGAGAGAAGTAAGGCTCGACCTGGGGCGAGCCGCTCTTGAAGGACTTGGACATGTTCGCTCCTGATCAGAACGTGAGGAAGTCAGACGACGTGAGCACCGAGGCGCAGCCGTGCGCCCAGCGGCGCCGCATGCTCGTCTCGCGCGAGGAATACTGACCGATGACGTTGGCGCAGGCCTCGATCTCCGGCCCCATCGCGTTGCGCGCCCAGAACTTCTTCGCCCACGCGGAGCACTCGGCGGTCGCGGTCTCGATGGTGGGCAGCTGGTTGTACTGCGCGCCGGTCGCCGTCACGGTGAGGCAGCCCTGAAACGCGATGCGGTACGCCTGGTAGAGGCTCACCGCGTTGGGCTCGTTCTTCGCGAACCAGCGCGGCGGCGTCAGGCCGAAGGTGCTCTCCGACTGCGCGAGGAGCTCGGGCGTGTTGCCCAGCACGCGCGGGTACTCGGTGGCGAGCGCGCTGAAGGGCTTGCTGCGCGCGCGCTCGAAGCCGACGTCGGACTCGCGGCGATCCATGGTGAGGTCTTCTCCGCCGAAGCCCTTGTACGAACGGCCCGATTCGCAGAGCGCGACCTCGGGCGTGGCGACCGTCGGGCCGATCATCGGAGCGGCGTCGATGGGCACGATGTCGTCGCGGCCCACTTCCACGTTGTCGATCTCGGCTTCGCAGCCCGTCACCACCAACAGCGTCAATCCAGCAATCAACGTGCGGTTCATGGGTGCGCTCCTTTCACTGGCAGTACGCGGGGTCGGACGCGACGGTCTTGAGCGCCGCCTGAATGGTGCCGCTCGCGCGGAAGGCATCGACGCAGCGATCGAAGATCGGGCCCTCGCACGAGAGCTCGTTGCGTCCGTAGAGGAACTGGTACGCCAGGCGGCAGGTGCGGAAGTCGAAGGCCTCGCTGTCCACCAGCGCGGTCATCAGATCCTTGTCGTTGCTCACCGTGCGGCCGAGCAGCTGCTGCGGGCCCGCGGTCGGAGGCACGAAGGTCACCGTGTCGTCGGCGTTCACGACCTTCTTCGTCAACACGCTCGCCAGACGATCGAGCGCGAACCAGCCGTCGAAGTGGCAGCCGCGGCACGCGCTGTTCTGGCGGCCGGTGGCGCTGAAGTCCTGACCGGGCATCTGCACCGCCGCGGTGAGCTTCACGCCCGTCGCGTTGTTGAGCATGCGGTACGCGGTCGCGAGCTTGACGCCGTTCTCTTCGTTGCCCGCGTAGCGCTCGACCCACGCTTTGGTGCGGTAGATGCCGAGGCCGTTCGGGTCATCGCGCACCACCACCGCGTTGTTCTGCACCGTGATGTCGTACGGACCGACGTAGAGGTCCTTCCACGGCTTGTCGTTGGTCAGGACGTGCTTGGTGAGGTGGTACGCGGAATCGGCCTCGCTCGTCGTGCCCGGCGTGTCGTTGAACGTCGAGTTGATGAAGCGGCTGAAGCGCTCGATGAACTCGGGCGAGTCGAGCAGCGCGTCGATCTGCATCTGCGGGTTGGGAGAAGAGATCAGCGCCGCGGTCGGGCTCTTTCCCGTCAACGCGATGCCGAGGCGCACCGCGCACCGCTCCGCACGCTGCGGATCGATGGGGCCACCGGTCGTGGTCTGAGCGAGAACTCCAGTTGCCACCACGAGGGTCATCAGGCTCATCAGTCGGGTCGTCATCTCTGAACGCCTCCTTGCTGGGAGGTCGCTAGAGCAACCGATGTGCCCTTCGTGCACTCACGCACGCACCCGCGGAATCAGCGGAGAGATCAGCACGTTGGCGCGTGTGATCTGAGGTCGCACCTGTGAACTGTAAGATTCAGAGGAGCAGCGGCGCTCCGAGCGCTCACGTGCTCCAGCGACGAACAGCGCTTTACAAACAACTCAGGGTGACGGGTTCCCAGATCCTGAGAGTCGTGCCTTCACCTCGGCGTCGAGCACGCGCAGCTCGGCCTTGAGGCGCACGAAGTTCGAATACATCCCCGTGGCGGTGCCGCCGGGCATCTTGCGGATCTGATCGCGCAGCTGCGTCATCGTGCCGCCGATCTCGGCGATGCGGGTCTGCAGCTCTTCGGTGGTGCCGGCGCGAATCGCGAGGAGCTCATCGACCTCGAGCTTTCCTTCGAGCTGCTTCTCCATCTGCTTGAAGGACAGCTTCACCGGCGCGCTCGAGAGCGTGGTGTCGATGCCGTTCACCAGCTTGAGCGCGTCTTCTTCGAACGCGGCGAGCTCCTTCGCGGTGCGCATGCGCAACAGCGCGTCGCCGACGTTCGCGAAGAGCGGATGCTTCGGGGTCTTGCCCGGCGGCGTGAGGATCGCTTCGAGCCACGCATCGAGCCCGTCGCCGGCACCCTGCTCCAGCGCCTGGCGCAACACGGGGAGCCACGCGGTGCGGACTTGATCGAACGCCACGCGCGGGTGGTTGGCAGAGGCGAGCGCCACGCGGAGCGCGGACGAAAGCGCGCTCTTGATCTCTTCCTTCGACATCACCGAGCGCGGGGTGAAGGCGCGTTCACGCCACGCACCTTGCGACACCTCGGGAGCGGCTTCGGCGGCCTTCTTCAGCTCGCTGACGATCTCCTTGCTCTTGCCGACGAACGAATCTTCCGAGCGCGATTCGAACGAGGGGAGCCCCTTGATGGTCTCATCACCGGGTTTCTTCGGCGTCGTCATGAAGTGGGAGCGGAAGCTTGCCACGAGCTTGCCTCACAAAAAATTGGCTTCCACACGCTGCACGGGCGTACTCAAGAGGACCATGATGACCTCCATGCGCGCGCTCTTCTTGATGGCGGTGGCTGTGGCGGCCGCGGGTTGCGGCTTCACGTCTCCCGGTGGCGGAAGTCAGACGTTGTTCGTCACCGCTTCGTTGAGCACCGACGGCAGCACGTCGGGCAGCAGAGCGCGGGTGACGGTGCGTTCCGGCTCGAGCAACGGAGACATCGTGCGCAACGCCGAGGTCGCGATTCGCGGCGGCCCGCTGGCGCGCACCATCGTGCCCTTCGACGACGGCGCGCAGCAGTGGCGGCTCGACGGCTTCACGTGGGCTGACGGCATTCGGCTCGAGGTGGTGCGCGGCAACGATCTCCTCGATGGCTCGGTCGATGCGCCGGGGGCGACGGAGATCGTCAACCCCATCGCGAACACCACCTTCCGCAAGGCTGACAACGCGCCGCTGCTCGTGCGCTGGCGTGACGCGCGCGGCGGTGGGGCGACTTCCACGACGATCCACCTCGACAAGGCGAAGTTCGATCAAACGCTGATGGGCGGCGGTGAGCTGGCGATCGACGCGGCGACGCTGGTGGTGGACGACAAGGAACGTGTTCGCGTGGAGCGCACCAACACGGTGTCGCTGGCCGGTGGTGTGTCTGGCTCGACGCTCAGCGCGTCCACCGAGCATCAGATCGAGTTCAAGGTCGAGTAGAGCCTTCAGCCACCGCGCTGCGCCATGCTGAACGGCGCGGGGTCGCCCTCGCGTGACGGGTGGTAGCTGCGCTTCTGGCTGCACGCAAAGGTGAGCAAGCGGCGCAGGTCCGCGAGCGGTGCATGGGCCCGAAGCAACGGCCCGAGCGGTGCGCCAGCGCGCTCGTACATGCACCCGCGCAGCTCGCCACCCGGGGAAAGCCGCAGGCGATCGCACGCGCCGCAGAACGGCGTTGAGTCGGAGCTGATGATGCCGAAGGTCACTCCCGCGACCGCGTGAAGCGTCGCCGGATCGCCAGGGTGCCTCCGCGGCAGTGTGTCGACCGCGCCATGCACCGCGAGCATCGACAACATCTCTTCGCGGCTGAAGAAGTGCGCACGGGTGAAGTCGCGTGCGCTGCCGGTGTTCATCAACTCGATGAAGCGCACCTCAATGCCGGTGCGCGCCGACCACCCGAGGAAGTCGCCCAGCTCGTCTTCGTTGAGCCCGCGCTGGACCACGACGTTCAGCTTCACACACGAGAGCGCCGCCTTCGCCTCGAGCGCCGCCTCGAGCGCCGCGAAGAGGTCGCCGCCTCCCATCAACGCCCGATACCGATCGGGCCGCAGCGAGTCGACATGCACCGTCGCTGAATCGAGGCCGGCATCGACGAGCGCGTCCAGCTTCGGGAGCAGCCGTGCGCCATTGGTGGTGAGCGCAAGCGCCACTCCCGGCAGCCCCGCTCGGAATGCCGAGACCACCTCGACGAAGTCGGGGCGCAAGAGCGGCTCTCCGCCCGTAAAGCGCACCTTGCGCACCAGGCCCTGGAGCGCGCGAGCGAGGCGGGCGTAGTGCTCGGATGACAGGCGCTCCTGATTGGCGGTGGGCGTCGCCGTCCCGGGCCGGCAGTAGCCGCAGTCGAGCTGGCACTGCTCGAGCACGTTGACCCGCAGCACGGCGCCCGCTGGCGCTGACGAGGGGAGCAAGGTGCTCATCGCCCGCTCACGTGGCGCAGCACATCACCTCAGACTCGGCCTGCTCGGGCAGGAAGTCCATCGGCGCTGGCGTGACTGAGAGTGCGTTGCATTCGGCCTGCACGAGCGCGTGTGTCGAGGCGAGGAGCGGCCCATACACGGGGCTGCCTTGAACGCTCGGCTGACTCGAGATTGCGTTGGTGAGACGACCGAGGTGATCGCCGAGGAACTTGCGCCGCGCGTCGAGCACGATCGACCCACCCTCGCCGTCGCCAGCCTCGAGGAGCGCTGCCTGCTTCGCGAGCAACGTGCCGTAGAATTCGAGCTCGACCGCGAGGTGATCGCTCAGCTGCCGCGCGGCGTCGCCGTCAGCGCGCGTCATTCCGAACGCCGTGTAGAAGCCCGCGATGTCCGCCAGCTCGTTGCCCTTGGCCATGCCGCGCATGCGGCCGTACTCGGTCTCGTGCACCGGGCACCGGCGCGGTCCGTTCTCGAAGAGCGTCAGGTACTCCGGCTCGTAGCGCGCGCGCTCGGCGTGCGCGGCGATCGAGATCAACGCGCGCTCGGGAGACCCGCCGTCTTCGAGCCCCTCGGCCAGCACCTTCGCTTCGCGCAGCGTCTCGTCATCGGGCCACGCGGTGAGGCGCGCGGCGAGACAGAAGGCGAGCGCCCCGCGTTCGAGCACGTCGAGTTCCGAGTCCACTTCCGGCCTCACTTTCCAAGCTCCGCTGGGGTCCACATCATGGTGACGCACTTGCGCGAGCCGACCTCGCCCTGGCCACCCTGCCAGACGGCGAACCCCAGAAAGGTCTTACCGCCGGGGGCGAGCACGTTGCCTCCTTCCGACTTGAGCGGGCGCACGATCACCACACGCCACTCGCCGTTGGCCCACGTGCCCTTCGCCAGGCTGCCGTGGCCTTCCTGCACCGACGAGGTGGAAAAGCCCTCGGCGATGATCTCGTCGACCCCCGACTTGGCGTACGCCTGCGGGTTGCCCGTGGCCCGCCCCGGCGAGTACGGGTCGCGCTCGGCGTCACCCTTCGCAGGCAGCGCACCCATGTCCTTGAACTCCATGGGGTACATGTCGACGTTGAGGTTCGGGTAGAGATCTTTGGGCGTCGGTTTCCCGCGCTCGGCGTCTCGCTGGTACTGCGCGCGCCAGTGGAAGATGTGCACCGGCAAATCTTTGGCACCCATCATCACCGGCGGTGGCACGTCGGACTCCTTCACCGGGAACTGAATCGCGACCGCATCGGAGAACTTGCCCAGCGGGCCGGCCTCGCTGACCTCGGGATCCTTCCACGTGAGAAGGAACGCGACGCGCGTGCCGTCGTGCACCGCCTGCACCTTCACCTCGGCGGTGCTGGTGGTCTCGGGGCGCGGGGTGATCATCGGCTGCCCCATCAGCATCACGTTGAGCGCGGCCGGTGCGCTGCCCCACACGGCGGCCGCGGCGTCGGGCTTCGAGAGATCAGCCTTCACCAGCGGAATGGAAAGTGGCTGCTGCGCGAGCGCCGCGGTCGAGGCCAGGGCAGAGAAGATGAGGACGTTTCGCAGTGACATGACGCGCTCCAGGGTCACGGGGTGTTGTGGCGAGTGGCGCTCGCGCCTTCGTCCCACGCGGCGCGCTCGACGACGGGCTCGGTCACGGGCACGCGGGTCAGCTCAGCGCCCGCTTCGTTGAAGCCCGTGGCCTCACCCTTCTCGACCTTGAAGGAGTGAATGATGCGGTCGGTGCTCCCCATCAGCACCATCAGGCCCTGCGCCACCGGGTCTTTCGCCAGCTCGCGGTAGCGCGCGATGGCGCCCTCGGCCTGCGGGCCGAACATCTGCGCCAGGTAGGCACGGTCAGCGTGCATCGGTGGGATGTAATAGATGTTCGGTTCGAGCCCGAGCTGTGGGTAGTACGGCAGCGCGAGCCCTTTCTTGTGCACGAGGTAGTCGACCGGGTTGTCGTCTCGCGCGGCCCACGGCGGGCTGATGAAGCCCATGATGCGAATCTTGCCGATGCAGTTGACGACGCACTGCGGCTGAATGCCCTGCTCCACCGCGGGGTAGCAGCCGACGCACTTCTCGGAGACGCGCGTGTACGGGTTGTACATCGACTTCTTGTACGGGCACGCGCGCACGCACTCGCCGTAGCCCTTGCAGCGTGATTGATCGATCAACACGATGCCGTCTTGTTCGCGTTTGTAGATCGCCTTTCGCGGGCAGGCGGCGAGGCACGCCGGGTACGTGCAGTGCGCGCAGGTGCGCGGCAAATAGAAGAACCACTTGTCATGGGGCATCGTGGTGAAGGCGGCACCGCCCGCGCCCACGCTGCCACCGGCGCAGTCGTCTTCCCCGACGTTGGGGTACATCCAGTCTTCGTCGCTCGGGGCCCAGTGGAGCGCCCGCTCGTTGGCCGGGGCGCTCTCGAAGATCGTCTTGCCGCCGTAGGTGCCGTTCTTCGCCCAGTCTTGCCGCCCGAGCCGCTCGAGCACCCGCAGGTCCCACGCCAACGGGTAGCCGCCGTAGGGCTTGGTCTCGACGTTGTTCCAGAACATGTATTCCTGGCCGCGCGCGCTCGTCCACGTGGTCTTGCAGGCCAGCGTGCAGGTCTGACAGGCGATGCACTTGTTCAAGTCGAAGACGATCGCCCACTGCTTCCTGGGGCGGTGCTCTTCGTACGGGTACGCCATGTCTCGTTTGATCTGCCAGTTCTTGACCGTCATGGCGGCTACCCTTTCTTGATGAACTGGCCGGCGAGGTATTGCTGCATCTGGGGGTTCTCGACGGTGGGCCGCAGCCCGAGCTCGAACGGTCTCCACCGACCGGTGCCGCCCAGGCCGCCGTCTTCGGCGCGCGTGAACTTCACGAAGGCCTCGCGCGGCGCACCCACCGGGCAGTGGATGTCGGGCGCGAAGCCCTTCATCAGCACCTGACCGAACATGTCCTTGTGAAAGAGCGTCTCGGTCATCAGCGTGGGCTTGAGCCACGCGCGCGTCGCCGACTGATGCGAGCCGTAGCGGTACATCGCCTGGTACTGGGTCACTTCGTTGCGGGCCAGGCCGTCGGCGCGCGTCTCGTGCCCCTTCACGCTGCCGAAGGTGGCGCCGTACATGTTGTGCCACGTGCGCGCCACGCCCCGCGGAGTGCCCGGGTAGTAGCGAATGCGCAGCAACAGCCTCGAGATCTTGTACTCGTCGGTGCCCTTCTTCCAGTTGCGGTACGGGCGATCGCTGGGGTCGGCGTCGATCCACACGTAGTCGCCGTCGGCCACTCCGAGTTCCTTCGCGTCGAGTGGGTTCAAGTCGACGTAGCCCTCGGTGTTCGAGGGGAGCCGCTTGTCGTGGCGGTACACGTCACCGAAGGGCCCGAAGAGCACGCCGGTGAAGTCGGTGTCGACCGGCGTGGTGTGGGCGCCGTGGCGGTATTTCGGCGTGTGGTAGACGTGCGAGAAGTTCTGCGCGCGCAGCGGGTGTTTGGTCGCCAACAGCTGCTCGCCCGGCATCATCACGTGCCGCACCTGACGGGTCTCGGTGCCCAGATCGTCCTTCGACAGGCCGTAGTCGGCGGGTTGTTTGGGCCGCAGCGCGGGGTGCGGCCTGGCGACGATCACGTTCGGCTCGTAGAAGGTCGAGTCGATCGGCTCGCGGTGCACCACGAGGTTCTCGCCGTTGTCGATGAACTCCGGCTCGTTCCGGTAGAACTCGAGGCGGCCCGACCTCGTGTGCCACGGCTGCTCTCCCTTCGCCTGCTCGTAGCTCGAGATGCGCGGGTAGGTGCGATTGTTCATCAGCGCAGGAATGCCCTCGGCCGCGCGCCGCATCAGCTCGCCCATCATGTAGCCCTTGCTCGAGGGCGACGCGTCGATGATGCGCTGCAGGTAGACCTCGACCTTGTTCTCGTCGACGAACTTCCACGCGTCGGCGAAGCGCTGGTCTCCGTAGATCTTCCCCAGCGCCTTCGAGACGCCGGCGATGATCTCGAGATCGCTCCTGGTGTCGAACACGCGCGGCAGCGGCGTCGCCGGGTACAGCTGCAGGAACGGGTTGGTGCAGCTGGCCGTCATGTCGGGGTGCTTGAACTCGGCCCACGAGTCGCACGCGAAGACCACGTCGGAGTACTCGCACGAGCCGGTCCACCACCAGTCGGAGTAGGCGATGAACTCGATCTTCGGCAGCGTGTTGTGCACCACGTCGTAGTGCCACTTCACGTTGCCGATGACGGAGTTGCTGTTGTTGAGCCACATCGCCTTGGTGGGCGTCGGCAAATGGCCCTTGCCGGTGAAGAGCGTCTTGCCGACGCGCAGCGGGCGATCGCCGTAGTTGAAGTAGTGCAGCGACTCGTAGTGCAGCGTCTTGCGCACGGTGGGCTTTCCGGCGGGGTCGAGCTGCAGGTTGAACGGATCTTCGAGCGAGAACTGCGGGATGCCTCCGAACAGCGCCGCCCGGTAGTTGCCGGCGTAGCTGCCGACGTTGCCGCCCGCGAAGCCGACGTTCCGGCTGAGCGCCGCGACGAGGAAGATCGCACGGTCCTTCAAGTCGGAATTGTAGAACTGGTTCGGGCCCATGCCGGTCGCGAAGAGCGTCTTCTCGGGGTTCTTCGAGATGGCGTCCGCGAGCGCGGTGATGGCCTTCGCGGGCGCTCCAGTGATGGCCTCGCACTGCGCAGGCGTGAGGTTGTCGTCGAGGTACTGCTTGAGCAGCGAGAAGCCGCTTCGCACCTCGACTTCCGTGCCATCGAGCAGCTTCACCTTCTTCGACACCTCGAGCTCGGGCGTGACCGTCGACTTCGGGCCGAACTCGTCGCGCGTGACGGGTGCGAACACCTTCTTCTTCGCGTCCCACACCACGGAAGGCAGCAGCTCGCCGGCCAGCGCGGCGGGGAGCAGCTGCTCCTTCTGCTCGGAGACCGGCGGCGGCTTCTCACCCGGCTTGAGCACCTTGACGTTCTTCAGTTCCGGCGCGACGTAGTTGGCGATCACCTCGGCCGGCCGCAGCGGTTGCAGCGTGTCGAGCCTGACCAGGAACGGGAGGTCGGTGTTCGCGGCCACCCACTTCGCGTCGTATTTCTTCGTGGCGATGAGCTGCTGCGCCACGCCGAGCGCGAAGGCCGGGTCGGTGCCGGGGCGAATGATGATCACGTCGTCGGCCTTGCTCGCGGTGGCCGAGTACTCGACGGTGATGGCCGTGACCCGGGCGCCCTTGAGCCGCGCCTCAGTGAGCCAGTGGCTGTCGGGCATCTTGGTGGTGATCCAGTTCATGCCCCAGACGAGGATCAACCTGGCGTGCTCGGTGGCGAAGAGATCGAAGTCGTTGGTCTGCGCGCCGGTGACCATCGGGTGCCCCGGCGGCAGGTCGGTGTGCCAGGAATAGCTGTCCCACCCGCGGGCGCCGTGCGCTTTTTCCGGCGGCACGTTGCGCACCCTGGCGTCGGCGAGCGCCATCAGGTTCGCGAAGCGGTACAGGCCGAAGATGCGCGTCGCTCCCAGGAAGGCCATGCCGCCACGGAGCTTGATGGTCTCGGTGCCGGCGCCCTCGGTCGCCTCGACCATCGCGTCGTCGTAGCCCTGCGCGTGGAGTCGTGCCTGACCTTCCTTGCCGCTGTAGGTCTGCGTGATGTTGGCCACCGCCTTCGCCGAGTACTCGAAGGCCTGAGCCCAGCTCACCTTGACCCAGGTGTCTTTGCCGCGCTGGAGGTACTTCGCGTCGACGACGCCGGTCTTCGGGTCGCGCGGCATGCCCGCATCGACCCACGCCTTGAAGCCCGCGCGCACCATCGGCGCCTTCACGCGGCGATCGCCGTAGATGCGGCGCACCAGCGCGAGGCCCTTCTGACAAATGCGCGGGTCCCACCGGCCCGAGGCGCGGTGGCCCTGGAGATCTTCCGCCTTGCCATAGCCGTACGTCGGCCCAATGCGGGTGACGACGCCGTTCTTCACGTACGCGCGCAACAGGCAGTTGTGTGTGTCGTTGGGCGCGCAGAGAAAGACGAACGAAGAGTCGTAGTTGAAGATGTTGCGGTACGTGCGCTCCCAATCGCGGTTGGGGTAGCTCGCCAGCGGGTTGTCGACCTGCAGCGGCTTCAAGAACTTCAGCGGCGCGGCGGCGCTCTGGTGTGCGGCGAGCAACCCGGCTCCGAACAGCCCGCGAAGAATCGTGCGGCGCTTGATTGACGCAGCCGACTCGTCGGCTCTTCCGATCGAGCTGCTGCTGGGCTCGATTGACCGTGGCTCGTCAGTCTTCTCGTCGCTCATCGCGGTGGTCCTCTCGGTTCATCGGGGATTGGGGGGAGAGCTCGCGCGCGGCCAGGCCGGGCAGCTTGCGCTCGAGCGTCTGCTGCACGACCGCCTCGGCGTTGCCGCGCAGGTCGCCACACGCGGTGGAGTCGAGCTGGTAGAGCAGCACGCCCTCGCTCAGCCCGAGGAACCGGACGTCGGCGCCTTTGAACATGCGCACGAAACGCCGCACCGACTCGAGCTCGGGCTGAAGCGAGGCGGGGATCTCGCCCCACCGCAGCGCGCTTTCCGGGTCGTCGGTGAAGACGTCGACACATTGCTCGCCGCCGCGCGTCGCGCTGCTCACGCGAGTGAGCCGCCCGTTCGGCACCAACCCGGCGACCAGCCCGTCGAGTGCCTCGCGCCATGCATCGCACGTGGCGCGGCAGGCCGAGGCGCACGGAGCCCGCGTCAGGCGCAGCGCGCGGCCGTCGCTCGTCAGCTCGAATTCTCCACGCGCACACGGCGTGTTCGCCGCTTCCAGCGCCTCGGGGAGCTGCGAGAGCGACACCGTCGCGCGGTGAAAGCGCCGGAAGCCTTCGCCCAGGCGCACGCCGTTCTCGAAGAGCCGACGGTGCAAGCCCACCTCGTCGACCTCGACCGCGCACTGGATCACCTCGGCGTCGCTGGCCGTCGACTTCGCCGGCCCGACCACCTGTTCCGCCGCCGAACGGCGCGCGCGCTGCCAGCGGGTGGCGAGGTCAGACCAGCAGTCGCTGTGATTCAGAACGCTCACGCGCTGCAGAACGAAGCAACATCAGCGCCATCTGAGCCGCGGGGCCTGCGAGCGCAAGGCGTGCGCGACTGAGCCCTCGTCCGCTCAAAGTCGTTCGATGCCGTGGGCTGGCACCGAATTTTCTGCGTGTGGCTCCAGACCTCGTGCTGCAGTTCGAAACATCGCGAAACAAATTGCACAGGGTGTCGCGTGCGTCGCGCACGGCGTCCCGCGAGCTCATCACGCTGGGCCCCGAAGCGCCGGAGACCGGCTCCACCGATCGGCGCGCGCGATGCAGCGGCGGCGAGGCATGAGCCCCAGTCTCAGCCTCTGTCTCCTGCTCCTCGCTCAACCCGCGGAAGATGCGGGCACCCGCCTCGAGGCGGCGACGGTCGAGTCCGCCGCGACGCCCGACGCCGGGCCGCCCGTCGCCGTCGCTCCCGTTCCGGCCCTCGTCTCCTTTGACGTGGCCAACACGCCCTGGGGGCCCGGGCGCAAGAGCTCGGGCGAGCTGTTCCGCAGCGCGGCGCTCGCCCTGCCCGAGGCGCCGCTGCGCTGGTCGTGGAACGGCTTCTCGCTCGCGCTGGGCGGCCAGTACCTCGCGCGGGGAGAGGTGCGCGACAACGTCGACTTCAGCACCGCCACGCAAGACCAGGCGCTGGGCATCGAGCACCGAGCGCGCGTCTCACTGCGCGCATCGGCGAAGGACCGGGTCGGCGTGCTGATCGAACTGCAGGACGTGCGCGGGTGGGGGAGCGAGCCCAACACCGTCACCACCACACCCAACACCGGGCTTCACCAGGGCTTCGTCGACGTGCACGCCGCCGATTGGCTCGACGTGCGCGTGGGCCGGCAGGAACTGAGCTACGGCGAAGACCGCCTCATCGGCAGCCTCGACTGGGCGATGTCGGCGCGCGCCTTCGACGGCGTCTTCGTGCGCCTGACGCCGAGCTCCGCGGTGACGGTCGACGCGTTCGGCATGATGCTCAAGCCGCCGGCGTGGCTCACCGACGCCAACGGCCTGCGATTCCACAACTCGGGCTCGTACTTCGCCGGGCTCGTCACGCGCGTGCGCGCTGGCAAGGCAGGGGTCGATGTGTCCGCGCTCGGGCTCTTCGAAGATCCGGCGACCGCCACCACCGGCCTTGGCAAAGACAACAACCGCGTCACGCTCGGCGCGCGCGGCTTCTTCAACGTCGCCTCGCTCGCGGTGGTGGGTGAAGGCGCGTTTCAGACGGGCAAGGTCGGCCCACGCGAAGATCTGTTGGTGGCGGGCGCGTTCGCCGCGAAGGCGACGTGGACGTTCAGCGGCGTCTGGGGCTCGCCGTACGTGCTGGCGGAATTCAGCATGGCGAGCCCGACCTTCAGCCAGCTCTTCCCCACGGGACAC
>JAEUJS010000278.1 GCA_016792935.1 Archangium sp.
CGAACACGAAGAGCGCCAGGACGACGGTGTACTCGGCCATCAGCTGCCACTGGCCGCCGTCGAGGCCGATGCGCGTCACGTTGCCCGTCACGTGCGTCACGAAGCGCTGACAGGCGAGGAAGGCGCCGGCGTTGGTCGCTCCCGCGGCCAGCGCGAAGAGGAGCCACGAGGTGAAGTGGCGGGGCTGCAACGCCTGCTCGGCGTCGAGCACCACCGGGGAGTTCGAGTTGTTGGGCTTCATGACGAGCCAGAATGTGCGGCGCGCGTCTTTGTTTCGCAATTACGTAAGATTGAAGTTCAACTAAGGTTTTCTCAAACTATGGAATGGCTCAACTACCACCACCTCCTGTACTTCTGGATGGTCGCGCGCGAAGGCGGGCTGGCTCCCGCGGGCAAGGCGTTGCGGCTGTCGATTCCCACGCTCAGCTCGCAGGTCCACGCGCTGGAAGATCGGCTGGGCGAGAAGCTCTTCACGCGCCAGGGCCGGCGGCTGGTGCTCACCGAGTTCGGCCGTGTCGCCTTTCGCTACGCCGACGACATCTTTTCGCTGGGCCGCGAGATGCTCGAGACGCTCAAGGGTCAGGCGGCGCAGACGCGCATCACGGTCGGCGTGCTCGACGTGGTGCCCAAGCTGGTGGTGCGGCGCCTGCTGCAGCCGGCGTTGGAACTCAGGCCCGCGCCGAAGGTGGTGTGCCTCGAAGACTCGTTCGACAAGTTGTTGTCAGAGCTCGCGCTGCACGCGTTCGATCTGATCATCGCCGACGCTCCAGTGCCGAGCGGGAGCGCGGTGAAGGCCTACCACCACCTGCTCGGAGAGACCGGCATCAGCTTCTTCGCCACCGAGGCGATCGCGAAGCAGACGCGTGGGCAGTTTCCCCGGTCTCTCGATGGCGCCGCGATGTTGTTGCCGCTCGAGACGATGGAGCTGCGCCGCTCGCTCAACCACTGGTTCGAGCGTCAGCGCGTGCGGCCGCGCGTGGTGGGTGAGTTCGAAGACAGCGCGCTGATCAAGGTGTTCGGCTCGGACGGCGTGGGCATTTTTCCCGGGCCCACCATCATCGAGCGGGAGATCTGCGAGCAGTACGGCGTGCGCGTGCTCGGGCGCACCACCGAGGTGATGGAGCGCTTCTTCGCGATCTCCGTCGACCGAAAACTGAAAAACCCCGCCGCGGTGGCGATCTTCGAGAACGCCCGGGCGAGGTTGTTCAGGCCTTGAAGCAGGTCACTTGATCTCGGCGACCTTGTCGTTCTTGAAGGTGACGGCCACCTTGGCCATCTTGGTCTTCCAGTACGTCCACGTCGTCGAGTCGAACGACGGCGTCATGTGCGGCGGAGGTGGACCCCACGCCATGCGCACGGCCTCACGCGACATGCCGACCTGCACCTCGGCGGCCGACACCATCTTCTTGTCGTCAGCCGAGAGCTTGGCGAGCGCGCCGGCCTGATCGTCCGCGGCGAAGACCTGCTGGAAGAGCGACCACACGTCCTTGCCCGAGCGCTTGTCGTTCTCGAACACGAAGGTCTTGTCCTCGTTCACGATCTTGAACTTCACCGAGTCGCTGCCCTTGGAGACGATCTCGATCTTCGAGTTGAACGGGATGATGGGGCCGTTCTGGTAGTTCACCCACGAGACGGTGCCCTCGTCGTGGTGGAGGTTCGACTTGGCGAACATCATCTCCTTGGGCTCTTCCTTCTTCTCGAAGATGCCGCCGAGGAAGGGCTTCTTCTCGGCCTTGCCGAGCGGACCAAACGACTCGACCTTGCCGTCGACGAAGTTCACTTCGATCTGCGCCATCTTGCTCTGCCAGTAGATCCACTTGCTGGCCTCGAGCGAGACCGTCTTGTGCGGAGGCGGCGGGCCCATCGACATCAGCACCATCTCGCGCGACATGCCGACGGCGATCTCACCGGCCTTGATGGGGCCCTGGAATTCCTTGGGGAAGGCCTCGAGCTTCGGCATCGGGTCGGTCTCGCTGAAGAAGCCCTTGAAGAGATCGCGCGCCGTCTTGCCGAGCGACTTGTGCGACTCGAACTCGAACTCCACGCCGGTATCGAGGATCTTGCACTTCACCTCGTTCTCGTTGAGCTTCATCACTTCGATCTTCGCGCCGACCGGCAACATCGTGCCCGCGCGGTAGTTCACCGCCGAGAGCTTGTTCTTCGCGATGAAGAAGTTCGCCTGCGCGTACGCCGTGGGACCACCAGCCTGCGCGGTCGTGGCGATCGCGAAGGTGAGAACAGCCAGAGAAGTAGACAGTCGAGTCATGTGTGAAGCCTCCGGGTCGTAGACAGAGGGCGTTGGCCCAAGTCTCATGGAAAACGTGCGCCTCCATCCCACATCGGGTGGACAGGCTCAACACCCCGACGGCCAGTCGAAGAAGCAATTCGACGGGCGGATTTCGGCCTGCACTTCGGGAGGCAAAATCGACAGCGCGATGGCGGCGTCGTTGCGCTCCAACCCTTCACGGAGTGTCAGCGGCCCGGGAGGTTGCCCCCACGCTCGGGACAGGAACATGCGCTCGAGGTGCGTCTCGGGCACCAGCTTGTCGAGCTCGGCGGTGTGTTGAAGCGCGGGCGCGGCAGGGACCCACAGCGACACCAGGCGGCTGATGGAGCGCATCCACGCGCCGTGCTGCACCGAGAGCTGCATCGACATCGCGTAGACCTTCAGCCACGCGTCTTCGAGCGGCGTGTTGCGGCCGTGCATGCGACGCGCTTCGGCGCGCACTCCGGGGACCCGCTGGAGCCACTGCACCATCGCCATCGCCTCACGCAGCGACGCCCCGTACCGCACTCGCTTCGGCGCCGCTTCGACGAGGTCTTTGGCTTCCTTGAGCCCCAACCCGGTGAGCTCGCGCACCGCCTTGATGCACCCAATCTTGTGCTCGGCGAAGGTGAGGAGGTTGCATTCCCAGTCGTCGCGGTAGAGCGGATCTTTCGCGCGAATGCGTCTCCACGCGACCTCGAGGCGCAGGAACTCGTGACGAACATCACCCTGCTCTTCCAGCGCGTCGGCCCACACCAGGCGCGCAGCGTCATCGTTCGGATCGCGGCGGATCGCTTCGAGGAAGTCCGTCACGCGAATGGTTATACACGCGGGCATGAGCTCCAACGGCCTGCGGGTTCTCAGCCCTGCTGATCAGAGTGACGTCGTCTTCGAAGGAGAGTGGTCGCTGAAGGCCGTCGATGATGCCGTCGCTGCGGCACGCACCGCGTTTCCTGCGTGGAGGAAGTTGGGGCAGCCCGCTCGCGCTGAGCTGCTCAGGAAATACCAGGCGGCGGTGAAAGCGCGCCTCGATGAGCTGACGCGCGCGATCTCTCGCGAGATCGGAAAACCGCTCTGGGAAGCGAAGACTGAAGTGCAGGCGATGCTCACCAAGGTCGATGTCTCGCTCGGCGAAGGAGCGGCCTTCACCCGCGATCACCGCATCGACGATCTGCCCGGAGAAATCCGGCACCGACCGCATGGCGTCGTCGCGGTGTTGGGGCCGTTCAACTTTCCGGGGCATCTGCCCAACGGTCAGATCGTTCCCGCGTTGTTGATGGGGAACACCGTCGTCTTCAAGCCGTCGGACAAGGGCGCGCTGACGGCTTCGCTGATGGCGCGCTGTTTCGAAGATGCGGGTTTTCCGCCCGGTGTCTTCTCCGTCGTGCAGGGAGCGGTGGCTGTTGCCCAACACGTCTCCACGCACCCGGGCATCGATGCGTTGTTGTTCACCGGGAGCGTTCCCGTCGGTCAGCAGATCGTCGCGGCCAATGCGCACCGGCCCGGCTTGCTCATCGCGCTGGAGCTCGGTGGGAAGAACGCCTCGCTGGTGTTCGATGACGTCGAGCTCGACCGCGCGGTGCGGGAGATCGCGTTCTCGGGCTTCGCGACTGCGGGTCAGCGGTGCACGGCGACTTCACGCATCTACGTCACGCGTGGGATTGCTGCGCAGTTCATCGAGAAGCTCGCCGCTGCGGCTCGGAGCGTGAAGGTCGGGCACCCCGCGGACGATGGCGTGTTCATGGGGCCGGTGATCTCCGAGGGGACTCGCAAGCAGCTGATCGACGCGCAGAAGAAGGCCGTCGCTGGTGGCTTCGAGGCGGTCGTTCCGGGTGGTGTTGCCGAGGCTCGGACTGCTGGTTTTTACGTTCGTCCGGCGGTGCACGTCGCTCGCGGCGGAGTCACTGCGGTCGCTGGCTACACCGACACTGAGCTCTTCGCTCCCGACCTCGCCGTCATCACCGTGAACGATGTCGATGAGGCGATCGCGCACGCGAATGACACGCAGTTTGGTTTGAGCGCGGCGGTGTTCACTCGGAGCGCTGAGTTGTTCGAGCGTGCTGCAGACGCTTTGCGCGTCGGCGTGCTTCATTGGAATCGCTCGAGCGCTGGTGCGAGTGGTCGGTTGCCGTTCAGTGGCGTGAAGGCTTCCGGCAATCATCGGCCCGCGGGGATTCTGATGGGGACTTCCTGCGTGTATCCGATGGGGGTGTTGTTGCCTCCGAAGAGTGACTCGCCGCTTCCTTCGTGGCCTGGCATCTCGTTCTGACTCTCAGACCCTCGCTCCATTCGTCTCCGACAGTGATGTCAGGGCACGAAGGTCGCGCTCGCTCAACGCGTTGGCGACGCCCGGCACTTTCTTCGCGGGGTTGTGCGGTGCACGGGCGTTGCACACCGGCGGCGCGGCCGGCCTTCCCTTCGAGAACGCCATGAAACGCATCGTCGTCGCTCTTGCTGTCGTCTCGCTGTCTGCCTGCAACTTCTCCCCGCTGCCTTCCAACGATCCCGACTCGGGCGTGAGCTGCATCGCGAGCCCCACACCCGTCGGGAGCGGCACCAGCAACCTCTTCTCGGTCGGCTCCGCCTACGAGCGCGCGGGTCAGTACTCGAACCCCGACTCGGGCGCCGTCACTGGAGCGCGAATCGACCTCACGCTCTTCAACCACGCGATCCCCTGCAGCGATCGCGATGGCGGCGGCGGCGGCGACAGCTTCCTCGCCATCCTTCAGACCAGCGGCGCCTCGCGCATCCAGCCGGGCACCTTCTTCGCGAAGACGCCGGACGGCGGCAGCAACAACAGCCTCGTCGGCATCGGCACGTTCGACGGCGGAGCGCGCATCGTCAGCGACGGCACCGTCACCCTCACCAGCGTTCAGTCGTGCTCCGTGACCGGAACCTTCGACGTGCGCTTCCCGATTCCGGACGGCGGCTTCGACCCGTTCAACGGAACGTTCAGCAGCGAGTTCTGCTCACTGTGACGCGGCGAGGACCGGAGCGACGGTCCAACTCACGCGCAACACGCAGGCACGACCGCCGTGCTCGCGCGGGAGAATCGTCACGCTGCCGTCCACCTTCGAGAAGGCCAGCAGGTACTGCAGCGTGCCCTTCCACGAGTAGTCGGCCTCGAGCGGGAGCGCCTCGTCGGTGGTCACCACGATGCGCCCCTCGTTGTTTCCTTCCGCGACCCACTTCGCCTGGAAGCCCATGGCGCCCGCGCCGATGAGCAATTCCAGCCGCTCGAGCAACGCGGCGCAGCCGCCACCCTTCATCGCGAGGAACACACGCGCGAGCGGCGCGACGATGCCTTCCAGCGAGTGCTCCATCGCCGAGTACATGACCTTGCCGACGACCTCTGCTCCGTGGAGCACCGCCACCGCGGCCATCGTCTCGTCGAGCACCGAGCCCGGGTGAAAGCGTTTGTGATGTGGATATTCGAGCGCCACCCGGGTGCCGGGCGACACGCGACCGAGCACTCCGAGCAGAGCGCCCATGCGCTCGAGCACGTGCACCACCGCCTGAATGGTCACTCCCTTGTGAGCGTGCATGTGCGACCCACCCCGTGAGCAGCAATCGGGCCGCCGCCAATGGCGCGCAACTACACGCACCGACATTCGTCGATGGCGTTCACTTTCGCCCGCGCAATTTCAGATCTGAAAGCGAACGCCGAGCTTCGTCAGACGAATGGCGATCTCCGAGAGGCTCTTCTGCACGAGCGCGTCTTCGTCGTCGGCCGTGAGTGAGCCCAGCCCCTTCGCGCTGGTGCGATCGCGCAGCTTCCGTTCTGTCGTCTTCAGCGCGCCGGGCTCGAGCCCATTGGTCGCGAACGTGCGCTGGAGCATCTGCGCGAGGTCGCTTCCGTAGTCTCCGAGCGTGCTGCGTTCGTTCTTGTCGAGCGTGGGGATGAGGTTGCCCGCGAGCTCCCACGCGACGCGCACGTGCATCGCTTC
>JAEUJS010000295.1 GCA_016792935.1 Archangium sp.
GTGCATGCGGGGCTGGAGATCGTCGAGCGGCATCGGCACGGGCTCGATCTCTTTCCGGACGATTCGCGGACGGTGCCGTTCGGTTGCGGCGCGACGGTCTTCTTCCCGCGGAAGGACCTCAAGCTGCGGAACACGACCGGCCAGACGCTCACGCTCTCGCTGCGGGTGGATGACACGACGTTGCGTGGAGAAGTTCGTGCTGAGCGTCCGCTGCCGTTTCGGTGCGAGCTCGTCGAGCGGGATCATCGGTTCGAGGAGCGCGACGGCGTGCGGTTTCGGCGCAACACGTTGTTCCGTCGGTGGCATCACGCGGATGGATCGACGCGTGAGGAATGGCTCGCCGACAACGACGCCCGCGTGGCGTGGTGAGGCCCGGGGCTCAAGCGACGGGGCGGGTGAGCGGCACGCGCGCGACGAAGCGCGTGGGCGCGTTGCCCGCGAACGACAGCTCGCCACGGTTGGCGCGCAAGAGCCCGAGCGCGACCGCGAGGCCCAGCCCGGTGCCGCGGCCGACGCCGCGCGTGGTGAAGAAGGGCTCGAAGAGGTGCGCCTGGTGCTCGGGCTTGATGCCGGGGCCCGAGTCCGAGACCGAGACACTGAGCGTCGCCTCGTCGGCCTCGAGCGCCACCTCGACGCGCGGGTCGGGCTCGCCCTCGACCGCCGAGAGCGCGTTCTTGAGCATTCGCCCGAGCACCTCGTCGAGCACCGACTCGTCGACGGCGACCTCACCGGCCGTGCCGCGCACCGAGAGCTCGACCGACGGGTGGCTGCGACGTGCGCGGGCGACGAGCTGCTCGAGCACCACGCGCGCGTCACACCGGGCGTCCCGGCGTTCAGCGAGCGTGGCGACGTGGCCGACCGCCGCGAGTTCCTTCACGATGCTGCTGATGCGTTGCGTGGCGGTGCTCGCGTCGTCGAGCGCTTCCATCAGGTCGTCGGGGCGCGCGTCCCAGCTCTTCACCGAGCTCAGCGCGTAGGTGAGGTTCGACAACACCACCGACGCCGGGTTGTTGATTTCGTGGGCCACGCCTCCGGCGAGCTGACCGATGGCGGCGAGCTTCTCGGTGCGCGCCAGCGCTTCGAGGGCCTGCTTGAGCTCGCTGGTGCGGGCGGTGACCTGGTCGGCGAGCGAGCGGCGGATCTCGTCGAGCTTGCGGGCGCCGTCGATGAGGCGGCGAAGTTCGAACAGGCCATAGCCCGACACTACGGCGAGGAAGCCGAGGTCGAGCAGCAGCGGCGAAGTGAAGAGGCGCGCGGTGGCCATCGTGTCGTGCACGCCGAGCGCGATGAGCAGCAGCGCTCCGACCGCGGGCACGCGCATCGACCAGCCGTCGTTCCATCGGCGCAGCGCGCGAATCGCCACGAAGACCATCGAGCCGAGGAAGATGCCGAGCAGCGGAATTCCCCACGGCGCGACCTCGGGCACGCGCCACGTGACGCCGAGCCACGGCACGGTGAACGAGACGATCTGATCGGTGAACACGACGTGCGGGAAGAGCGAGGCCGCCGAGACGCCCACGCCCGTCGCCACGACGATGCGCTCGATGCGCGTCAACGGCTGGCGATCACGCGCCTCGAGAAACAGGAACCACGCGGCGCAGTGCAGGCCACCCAGACAGATCGAGAGCTGACCGAACCAGCGCGTCGCCGCATCCGACGCGTCGATGACCTGCGTGAAGTCGCAGAAGGAATAGAGCGCTGCGGTGCCGGAGATCGCCGCGAGCCACCGCGTGTCTTCCCAGCCGGGAGCGCGCGAGGCCCGCAACCACACCAGCGTGAAGACACTGGAGCTGACTGCACTCGACAAGATGAGGATGGCCGCGACGTTCAGGCGCGGCGAAGTGTAACGGGAGCGGACGTGGGGCCGACAATCGTCAGCTCGCGGCGCCAAGGTAGCGCGGTGTCGCGTGGTATGAGGCGCCATGCTCCCGCTCCTCACATTGGTCGCGCTGGCACAGACCCCGACGACGCTGCAGGCGCTCGTGCCGACTTCCGGTTCCGGCGCTGAAGCGCTGCTCGATGGGAAGGCCGACACCACCTGGTCCCCCGAGGGAGACGGCGAAGGCGAGGGCGTGCTCTTCCGCTTCGAAGGTGACGTGAAGATTGGTCAGGTGCAGGTGCAGGCCTGCGCTGGCAAACGCGCCGCGATTCGCCCGTACATCAACGGCAACGAGGGCGAGGTCGTGTCCATCGACGAGAAGCTCACGCCGGTCAGCAGCTCGCAGCCAGCGCGCGTTCGCTCGGTGTTCCTCAAGTTCGACAACGCCGTCGGCTCCTGCCTCGCAGAAGTGAAGTTCTCGGGAGAGAAGCCGCTCGATGTGCGCGCGCCGCGCAGACTCGACGCGGTGGCGAAAGCCTCGTCCGTGCTCGCTCCGGCTGACGCGTACCACCCGGGCTACTTGTTCGACGGCCGCCTCGACTTCGGTTGGGTGGAAGGCATCAAGGGCCCCGGCATCGGAGAGTCGATGACGCTCACCTTCGAAGCGCCGGTGACCGTCTCCGCGGTGGAATTGTGGAACGGGTACCAACGCAGCGATGAGCACTTCAAGAAGAACGCCCGCGCGAAGAAGGTGACGCTCACGGTCGATGGGCAACCACCGGTCGAACTCGCGGTGAAGGATGCGCAAGGCGCGCAGAAGCTCGCGTTGCCGAAGCCCGCGAGCACGAAGACGCTGACGCTGACGATCAAAGAGGCGTACCCCGGCACGAAGTACGACGACCTCGTGTTGTCGGAACTGCGCGTGTGGGACGAGCAGGGCCCGCGCAGCATCGCGACGGGAGACCTCGCCGAGCGCGCGAAGGAACTGAAGGGTGAAGTCGGCAAGACGCCGCTCGCCAATTTCATCGACTTCAATCTGCGTTCGGTCTGTCAGCTGCAAGGTTACGAGCTGGAAGCGAAGTTCCGCTCGAACCACTCCTTCGTCGTCTACCGCTCGAGCGACGACGAGAGCGGCACCATCAAAGAGGTCTTCGATGGCACCTGGATTCTCAAAGACCCGAAGACGGTGGAGCTCTTCGGTCGCAGCCACCGCAACGAGAGCACCAACAACCCGTACGCCTCGCCCGATGGCACCGAGACCACCACCATCATGGGAGGCGCCGTCACCGTGCGCCGTGTGAGCGACCTGACGAAGGACGCGTATGCGGCGCTGCTCAAGAAGTTCACGACGGGTCCGCTTCGCTGGTCGTTCGATTGCGCCGAGGCGAAGCAGTTCGACGTGTTGTCGAAGAAGGACGCGTTCGTGGTCGAGGGCCGCGCGGTGACGGCGATCCTCACGCGCTGAAGCTCACGCTAGGCACTTCGAGCAGCAGTCGCGCAACGCGCGCACAGCGCGAGCTCACGCACCGTCTCGTGGCCTTCGCCGCCGTGGTCGTCGACGAAGATGATTCGCCCCGTGCGTGGGTGGCGCGCGCGATTCACCTTCTCTCGCACGGGGTACTTCACCGGTCGCGTCTCGACGACGGTGCGGTTGATGGCGATGCGGGGACCAACGACCTCCTTGCAGTGTTCACAGCGGTACATCGATGCAGCCGGTGGGTGCAGCTCGTCCGCGATGGGTGGCTGAAGCCCCGCGGAGCGTGAAGGCGCTGTGGTGCGCCGACAATCATGAGGTGTGGAGTCTTTGATTGCGCCAGCCGGCTTGCCGGCTGATGTGTGATGGCGAAACGCGCGAGGGCGCGACGTCCAGAGTTGGTGGCACCGTACACCGGTCGGCGTCTGGCATTCCAGACCGTGCGGCGTCTCAGAGCAGGGCGAGAACTCGCTCGACCGCGCTGACCACTGGAACTTCGTGCGGGAGCGTGAGTTCGGCGGCGAGCGGCGCTTCGTACGGAGCGTCGACTCCGGTGACGTCTTTCGCTTTCCCACTCCGCGCGCGCGCGTAGAGGCCTTTCACGTCGCGCGCTTCACACACGCTCAGTGGAGCAGCGAGGTGCACCTCGATGAAGCGCAGCCCTCGCTCGGCGTGGTGTGCACGTGCGGCATCTCGAGCCGCGCGGTGCGGAGAGACGAGCGCGACGAGCGAGAAGAGCTGCGACGCGGTGGACAGCGCAGCGACCGCGGCGACACGACGAACGTTTTCATCGCGCGACATCGCGTCGAAGCCGAGGTCGGCGGACAACGTCTTGCGCACTTCGTCTCCGTCGAGAATCAGCGCGCCGTGGTGCTTCGCGCGAAGTGCCGCAGCGACCGCGTTCGCGAGCGTGGTCTTTCCCGAGCAGGGAAGTCCGGTGAGCCAAATGGTCGCGGGAGCGAGCACGCGCACGCTCAATATCGTGCCCCGTGAGGGAGCACCTCTATTCCTGAGCCCATCCCGTGATCACGCTCGGAGCGGTGGACGTGCCACCAAAATAGAACCCGGCGGCCCACTTGAAGCTGGTGAGCGATGCGTTCGCGCACCGGCGTGGATAGGTCGCGTTCTCGTCGATGACGCGCGCTCCGATCATGCCGGTGAGGTGGAAGCGGTACTCGGTCGCGCTGATCGTGAGCTCGTAGTGCAGCGGTGATTCGGTTCTCAGCTCAGCCTCGGTGAGCGTGATGAGGCCCGCGTTTGGATAGAGATGCGTGCCGCCGTTGTTCGCGTACTGCGCGATCTCGAGCACCGGAGGCATCAGGTCGGGCCGCCATCGCCACGCGAACATCAGGCCGTCTTGCGCGAGGTCGAGCTGCCCGCAGTCGCTCAGGCCCGGGAGCTTGTTCCAATCGAGTTGATCATCTGGCTGCGCGGGCATCGTCAGCATGTACATCGCGCTCTCGTCGAAGATGAAGTCGTACGCGCGGCCGCTGACCGAAGTGAAGCCCGCGAGCGGAAGTCGCGATGCTCCATTCGCCGTGAGCGTCGCGGAGTGTGAGCCGATCGGCAGCATGTACTTCGCCCAGCCGTAGTGCGGAGGAAGTCCGGCGTCCGTCGGCGAGCCCGCATCGCTCAGCCCTGCGTCACTCACGCCGGCATCGGAGCCGCCCGCGTCGGCGGCACCGGCATCGGAGGAACCTGCATCGACGACACCCGCATCAGAGACGCCTGCATCGGTGACGCCCGCATCGGTGACGCCCGCATCGGTGACGCCCGCATCAAGTGCGCCGTTCGCTCCTGCATCGGTCGCGACGAGCCCGCCGTCTTCGACGACGATCGGCGTGCCGCACGCGGAGAGAACGAACGAAAAGAGCAGGGCGCGCAACTTCACGAAAGCCCGCTTCGCACGCCACTCGCCCCGATGCAGGCGCGCGCGAGAAACGATGCGTTCACGAATGTTCGAACGCCCACTAGCGTCGCGCACCATGTCCACACTCAGGCTGACGTTGCTCGCAGTGCTCGTTGCCTTTCCTGCGTTCGCGCAGCTCACGGTCATTCCGGTGCCCGTTGCGTCGAACGATCCGACGGCTCCGCACGCCGCCTACAACGGTCACGCGACGACGTTCAAAGCGATCGCCCGGGGCGGCAACGGCTCGTACACCGTGGAGTGGGACTTCGACGGCAACGGTGTCTTCGACACACCCGCGACACCCACCAACAATCGTTACGACCTCTCGGCGCGCTTCACGTACCCGAACGTGTCGGTCGACACCGACTACGCCGCCGTCGTGCGCGTGACTTCGGGAGCCGACATCGTGACCGCGACGTATCGCGTGCACGTCTTCGCCGAAGTTCCGTTCGATCCCAACCTCGCGACGCCCCGGCAACTCCAGATCATGCGTTTGGTCGGAATCGACGACACCCTGTGGTTCCTTCACAACCAGCTCGCACGGACTGGCTCCGACGCAGACCCTCTCGTCGGTGCGCGCGCGCTCGCGTCGATGGCCACTTCCGAAGCCGTTCTCGGAGAAAGCGACTTTCTCGAGGCGCTCGGGCGAAATGGCCACTACCTCGCCTTTCCGCCTGCGTACGTTGGGTCGATGCGCGACCCCGCTGGCAACGCGCAGCGGTATGCACAAGATCCCTACGCGGAAGACATCTACCGCCTCGTCAATCAGCACTTAAGCAGGTTGTCCGCGGTCACTGTCAGCACCAACCCGTTCAACACGCAGGGTGCTCCAAACGACGAGTCGAACGCGACCGGCTTCTTCCCAGAAGTCATCGCCGCTCCGATTCCCGGCACGGATGATGGCTTCGGTCTGTTCACGACCCCTCAGCTCACCGGCTATCAAGCGGCCATGTTGCGTGGGCTGTCGGCGGTGCGAGCCGGTGGCTATTCGGCGCAGCTCGGCGATCCGACGCGCATTCTTGGAAAGCCGTTTCCCTTCGTCATTCAACAGATGGTCGACGGTCTGGTGTGGGCGCAGAACGATTCCGGTACGTACCCGGGCTCGTGGGACTACTCACCCAACTCTTTCAACAACAACATGGGCGAGTACAACGCTGGCGCGCTCCCCGTCGCCGAAGCGCTGTGGTTCGTCGAGCAAACGATGAGCAGCGAAGGCGTCATCGTTCCGAACACCGCGAAGGCGCGTCTGACGAGTTGCCTCTTGCAGGTCGCACGGACCTGTCCGGCAGGTGGCACCGGTACGCTGTGGTTCCCGCCGGGGTCGCCGGCGGTGTGCGATTTCCCGCACTCGGCTGTCTACGTCATGGTGCTCGGTTGGCTGGGCGCGAATCAGTTCAGCGCGAGCGACACGACGCTGGCGTTTCCGGGCTACTCCAACAACGTCAACCCGACCCGCGGCCAGCTGCGCACCAACTTCGACGGGAGCCGAACCTTCATCGCCGCGGTGTTCAACTCCGGACTGATGAGTTCATCGCAGGGCTGGGATCTCGGCTTCGTGATGAACGGCGACTTCTCTCGCGCCGATGGCCTCTTCGATCTCTGGAACATGGTGCACTGGTCGCGCGCCGCACGAGCCGTCGTGCCGGAAATCGACACCTTCGGCACCGGAAACGAGTGGGAGCGCCAGTTCAGCCGTCTGCTGATCAAGAACCAGCTCGCGAACGGTGGCGTGCAGTGGGCGATGAGCGCGCTGCAGGCCCACAACGACAACATCGTCGGACCGGGCACTCGCGCCGCCTGGGCCGTGTTGGTCGCTTCTCCAGATGTGCAGCGCCCGACGGCGGTGGTGTGGGTGAGCCCCACCACGGTGCCCGAAGGTACCGCCGTGAACGTGACGTCGACGGCGTTCGTGCACGACGCGCCGACCTGGAGTTGGACGCTCGGTAACGGAGCGACGGCCAGCACGTCTTCTTTCAACTACGCGTGGCCCGACAACGGCACCTTCACCGTCATGGGCACGGCGACGACCGTGGTCGGACAGGCGTCGAGCCATTCGACCTCGGTCACCGTCACCAACGTTGCGCCGACGGCGAATGCGGGGGCTGACGTCACGGTGCCCGAAGGCACGTCAGTGACGTTCAGCGGCAGCTTCACCGACCCGGGCACCGCCGACACGCACACCTCGAGTTGGCAGTTCGGCGACATGCAGAGCGCTTCGACGCTGAACGCCGCGCACGCCTACGCCGACAACGGAGTCTTCACCGCCACGCTGCGCGTCGAAGACGACGATCTCGGCTCGGGCACCGACTCGCTGCAGGTGACGGTGAGCAACGTCGCTCCGACCATCACGTCGTCGCCACCGTTCGTTGCGGTCGCGGGCGCTGCGCTCACGTACACGCTCACCTTCACCGACCCGGGCACCGCCGACACGCACACGTGCAGCGGCATGGCTCCCGCGGGAGGCACGTTCATGAACTGCACGCTGAATTGGACGCCCACGTCAGCGCAGGCGGGCACCGTCGTTCCGTTCTCGCTCTGCGTGAGCGACGACGACATGGGTCAGACGTGTCAGGCGTTCCAGGTGACGGTCGCGCCGGGCGCGGTGAATCAGCTGCCGGGCGCGCCGGGCATCGACTCTCCGAACGCGACGCAGGTGACGACGCTGCAGCCGACGCTGACGGTATCGAACGCGAGTGATCCAGAAGGTGACGCGCTCACCTACGACTTCGAAGTGTTCCAGGGCCCGACGCGCGTCGCGAACGAGACCGCGGTCGCTGAGGGAGCGGGTACGACGGCGTGGCAAGTCGACGTGATGCTCACCGAAGGCGCGGCGTACACGTGGCGTGCGCGCGCGGTGAGCGCTGGCGGCGCGGGCCCGTGGAGCAGCGTCGCGAGCTTCTCGGTCAACACCATGAACGTCGCGCCGCCGACGCCGACGTTGATCTCTCCGGCGCCGAACGCGGTGGTCGACGTCACGCGCCCGACGCTGGCGTTCTTGCCGTGGGCCGATGCCGATGGAGACACGCTCACGTTCGATTGGCAGCTCGCGGCTGATGCGACGTTCGCGACCCCGCTCGAGATGGGCACGGGGCTGACGGTGTCGCAGGTGACGGTGATGAACGCGCTCACCGAAGACGCGCGCTTCTGCTGGCGCGTGCGCGCCGATGACGGACAGGCGCAGTCGGCGTGGGCGAGCGCGTGCTTCCGCGTCTCCGCCGTCGATGGAGCGCCGAGCGTGCCGACGTTGCTGGTGCCCGCTGATTCCGCGACGGTGACGACGACGCAGCCGGTGTTCGCGTGGACCGCGAGCGTCGACCCCGAAGGTGAAGCCATCACCTACGAGCTCGAGGTCACGGAAGGTGCGACTCCGGTCGCGAGCGTCACGGCCCTCGGAGGCACGGCCACCGTCGTCGCGCAGGCGCTCGTCGACGGGCACACGTATTCGTGGCGCGTGCGCGCGCAGGCCGGTGGAGCGATGAGCGCGTTCACGGCGGCGAAAGCGTTCACCGTCGAACTGCCGCGCATCCCTGATGCCGGCCCGACCGGTGGCGGGGGCGGCACTGGTGGCGGAAGCGCGACTGGTGGCGGCTCAGCGGCGACGGGTGGCGGCGAAGCGACCGGCGGTGGCGGAAACGACGTGAAGCCTCCGGGCTGCGGCTGCACCTCGACCGCGGGCGGAGAGTTCGCGCTGCTCGCGGCGATCGCAGCCCTGTGGCGTCGGTCGCGCCGCGCGCGTTGAGATGGCAACTGCGAGTTGCCATCTGAGCGCACCTACATCTTGGTGATCTTGATCACGGAGCCGTCGGGTACGCCCTCGAGCTGTCGCTGCAAGTCGAGCTGGAGCCGCCACAGTGCATCGACCGGAACATCGCGGCGGTCTCGTTCGCCTGCCGCCTCGCCCTTCACGAAGAGCGGTGGTGAGATCGACCACGCGCGATCGCCGGGGAGCATTCGCGTGTCCTGCTCCCAGCCACGCCAGCGGAAGTCTCTGTAGAACAGCTCGAGACGGTCGCTGAGCGCCCAATGAAGCCAGTCCGTGAATCCGTACTCGGAGTCTTCCCACTCGAGCGTGTCAGG
>JAEUJS010000328.1 GCA_016792935.1 Archangium sp.
GACCGCGCCCAGGCCACCGGGCGCTTCACACGTGCTGGTCATACCGGAGCGTCTGCAGAACAACGTGCGCTGACAGTCGTTCGAGTTGTTGCATGCCACGCCCTGACCCGCGAGCGCCGCGCACGTGCCGCTGACGCCACCGTCCGACGTGACACAACGCAGGTCGTAACGGCACGAGCCGAAGATGCCGACAAAGCAGAGCTCACCCGTGGCTCCCGGAGACTGGCAGGTCGAGCGCGTTCCGCCCATCTCGGGCCGGCACGCGAGGAACGTCTGACAGAGCTGCCCGAACTGCGGTACGCCACCGTCCGAGAAGGAACACACCGCGTTCTGCCCACGCGGTGTCTCGCACTGACCGGTGTCTTCGTTGCAGATGAAGCCGAAGCTGCACTCGCCCGAGCCCTCGCAGCGCGTTCCCACTCCGCCGGGCGTCACGCACTCCCAGCCGAAGAAGCCGCCGTCCCGGTAGTTCTTCGCGTAGGTGTCGTCGCGACAGAGCTGCGAGTTCGTGACGATGGCGCCCGCTCCTGCAGTCGCAGGCTGGCAGCGACCGGGGCACACCATCTGCGTCGAGTCGCAATACGAGTTCGCGGCGCAGTCACCCTCGACGTAGCAGCCACCATCGAGCGGAACGGTGCCGGAGAAGTAGTTGCTCCCGCACGAGGCGGGGAACGCGCAGCCCGAGCCGAGCTGACTCAGGCACGAACCCGCAGCCGTGCCGTCGAACGCCTGGCGTCCATCTTTCAAGCTGGGGAGCGACGGGTTGCACAAGAACTCGGTGGGATCGCTCTGCGCGACGAGATCGTCACAGCCCATGCGCGTGTCGAACACGCCACAGCGCGTCGCGAAGTCACAGATGGCGTTCGCGTAGCCGCTGCAGAACTGCATCGCGGTGACGGTGCCGCCGCCGCCAGAGCCGCCTCCGCCGCCGCTGCCCGTGCCACCGCCCAGACCGCCTCCAAAGCCGCCGCCCGTGCCGCCGTCATTCCCGTTGGGGTTCGGGCACGCAGACAGCACCAACACGCTCACAGCCGCGAGGAGAGTTCTCATGGACGCGCACTCTGGCAGGTGAGCGATTACTTTCACGTTCAATGTGTTGCTTCTCAGGAGCGGTGAAGGACGTCTCGTCGACTCGCCTCTTCGCGCGCGCGCTCGGCGGCGCAAGACAGCTGCTGGTCTACGAGCTCTCACTCGACGCGACGCAGGACGTGGCGATGATTCTCCCCGTGCCTGTTGCCAAAGCCCTCGGGGGCGACGGCGTCGGGGAGCGAAACGGCACTGGAGAGGACGGCGTGCGCTTCGTCGATCTCTCGGGCTGCCCGAAGTTCTTCGACGAGCTCGATGCGCTGTACCCCAGGCCGCAGCGACACAGCGGTGGCTTCCTCGCGCCGGCCAGCATTCCGCCGCGGCAGAGGTTGCCGGTGAAGCAGGTGGGGAGCTTCGAGGCCTCGTTCGCTCCGACGCGCGCGGATTTGTCGCGCCTCGACGAGCGCTTCCGGCTTCCCGCCAGCGTGATGGATGAATTGAGCGAACACGCGTCGTCGGGCTTCGTGGTCTTCAAACTCAGGGGCTTCAGCCCGGCGGCGCCGCCAGCACAACGCGGCAGTGGAGAGCGGCGCATTCACCCCATGGCGTTCGATTTTCCGCAGCGCGATGCGGGCACGCTCTTCTTCCCCACCGTGCACGTGCACGACGGAGCGGTGCACACCCACGCGAAGTTCGATCACCTGCTCTACGCGCAGCCGCTCGACTCGTGGACGCCACACATGACGTGGTGGCGTGCGCCGAATGCGACGAGCACGTTGAGCGCGGCGGCGAGAGCGTTCGTGGGAGTCACTCCGATTTTCCGCACGCAGCTCAGCGGAGAGCTGCCCAACCGCGACGTGTGGCTCGACTTCGCCACGCTGGAAGGCCGCAACAAGTTCACGCCGCATGCGCACCTCCGCGTGTTGACCGCGTGGGAAATGTTGTCGGCTCCAGGTCGTGGCGCTGCGACCTCGCCCAACGGACTCGACCCGCAGGTGTGGGCGGAGCTGCAGGTCACCGAGGAACAACGCCGCCGTGTCGCGACGAACGCCTCGCGGGCGCTCGAAGAGAAGCTGGTGAGCGACGCGCAGCTCGGAGTGATCGCCTACGACGAGTCGCTCCCCGAGGTGTGGCCCGATTTCTACGGAATGGGAGGAGCCGTCGCTCCAGAAGTCCCGAGCGGGTGCCACGTGAAGTTCTCCGTGCGCGGTGGAGGCGTGTTCAGCGTCGAGGTGCGCATCGCCTTCGCTCGGGTGCCAACCATCGAAACGTGCGCGCGGGTGCGCTCTCTGCTGCAAGAGATTCTCTAAGAGCGCGTCCTGACCATCCGAGCGGGTGTGCAACGCCACGCGGCGAGTTCGCGCACCTGCGATTAGCCTTCAGGCTCGTTGGGCACTGCTTCGCCACCTCACGTCGTCGCCCCAGGGGGCTTTGAGTTGAAAGTTCGAGTGCTGGACGCGATCAGCGAGGCGCCACGAGCGGCGTGGAATGCGCTGCTCCGTCCACTCGACGCGCCAGTCCTTCGTCACGAGTGGATCGACGCCATGGAGTCGAGCGGCTCGGCCGTCGAATCACGCGGGTGGATCGCCTCACACCTCACTCTCTGGAGAGGCCCGCAGCTCATTGCCGCCTGCCCTGCCTTCGAGAAGCACCATTCGATGGGTGAATACGTCTACGACTTCGGCTGGGCGAATGCCGCGCAGCAGCTCGGCGTCGAGTACTACCCAAAGCTGCTCGTGGGGCTGCCGCTCTCTCCGCTCACCGCGCGCCGCTTCTTGATCGCGCCCGGAGAAGACGAGGCCGCGATTCGCAAGAAGCTGCTCTCGGAGCTCGACGCGCTGGCGAAAGATCGGGGCTGCTCTTCGATTCACGTGTTGTTTCCGCCCGACGACGAAGCCGCGTGGCTCGAGAGCGAGAACTACTTGCGGCGCAGCACCATGCAGTACCACTGGCGCAATCCCGGCTACGGCTCGTACGACGACTACCTGTCGCGCTTCGACTCGAAGCGTCGCAACCAGTTCAAGCGCGAGCGCGGAGCGGCGGCCACGCAAGGTCTGACGCTCCGCACCGTGCGCAGCGGTGAGCTGACGAAGGAACACGCGCAGCTGGCGTGGAAGTTCTACGAGGCGACTGCGGGCCGTTACTCGTGGGGCCCGGTGCAGCTCACCAGGGACTTCTTCCACCGCGCGTTCGCCGCGATGCCGGATGCGATCGAGCTGGTGGTCGCCGAACACGGCCCGAAGAAGGAAGTGGTGGCGGGCGCGTTCAACCTCTTCAACACCGAGCGCTTGTACGGCCGTTACTGGGGCTGTTTTCAGGAATTCCCGTTCCTCCACTTCCACGTGTGCCTGTACCACTCGATCGACGACGCAGTTTCCCGCGGGCTGAAGGTGTTCGAGCCAGGCGCTGGGGGCGAACACAAAATCTCTCGTGGCTTCGAGCCGACGACGATTCACTCCGCGCATCGCATCTTCAACAAACGGCTCGACGGAGCGATTCGCGACTTCTGCCGCCGCGAACGCGCGCACGTCGCCGACGTCACGTCACAGTCCGAAGAACTTTCGGGGCTGAAGCCGTGGCCCCTGCCCGCGCGCTGAACTTTCAACCGCGTCGGTGGGTGTTAGAACCAACGCGTGCGTCTTTTCGCCGTTTCCGCGCTCGCGCTGTGTGCCTGTGGGCCGGCCTCTCATGCCTCGAGCACCTTCGAAGGCGACAAAGAGGGTTGGACGCTCTCGAACAACGGCACCAGCACCGAAGCGACACTGGAGCGCACGGGCGGCAACCCCGCAGGCACGCTCTGCGGCCTCGACGAAGGTGATGGCGACATCTGGTACTTCGTCGCGCCGCGCAAATACCTCGGCAACGCGAAGGACATCTACGGCAAGCGCCTCACGTTCGATCTCAAGCAGGGCAACATCTTCAATCAGATCCGCGGGCGCGACGTGGTGCTCAACGGCGGCGGCATCTCGGTGATCTGGAATCTGCGCTTCGCTCCGGGGCGTGACTGGACGCCGTACGCGGTGCGCCTCGATGACGCATCGGATTGGTTGATCGACGAGCCCAATGGAAATGGTCCGGCGGCGACCGAGGCCGACATGCGCACCGTGCTCGGTGACGTGACGTCGGTGCGAATTCGCGGCGAGTACTACGACGGGCTCAGCGACACGGCGTGCATCGACAACGTGTACTTCGGTCGAGACTGAGGCGAGGGCTTCGTGCAAACGAGCGGCAAGACGGCCTTCGAGTGCACGAAGTGTGGTGCGTGTTGCGTGGCTCCTGACATCGCCGCGCTCGACAAACCGCTGGGGCTTCGATGTCCACATCTGGGTGACGACATGTTGTGTCGCGCGTACGAGTCGCGGCCGGCGGTGTGTCGGAGCTACGAGCCGGATCAGCTGTGCAAGGAGATCGAAGCGCCCACCATCGAGGAACGCGTTGCGAAGTACCTCGCGCATTTTCAGCTCGAGGATGAAGCGGAGCGCATGAAGGCGACTGGCCTGACGTCACGCGCTGCAGTGCACGCTGCGATGAAAGCGAAGTGATTGTCCCCTCTCCCTCGGGGGAGAGGGTGAGCGAGCACATCCTGCTCACAGATCGAGTCGAGTCAGCGCAGCACCCAACTCAGCCGCCAACTCCATCAACTCGTTCGACGGCAATTCCTGCACGCGCATCGCAGCCGCACGGCGCAGCAGCTCATCGAGCGGCTCATTGCACCCACGCAGCGGCTGCGCAGCATCGAACGCAGCCTCGAGCGCCCAACCCGCGGCGCCGGTCTCGAGGTTGAGATGCAGCTCTGCCTGCTCGGTGCGACGCAACGCGAGATTCCGCGCGGTGCGGTCGTGCGAGATGAGCACGCTGCGCGAAAGCTCGAAGCTGGTCTGCGAGAGGATCTCCAACATCGGCCGCACCATCGCAGCGACCACTTCCACGTCAGCGTTGTCCGCCTCGCGCAGCTGAGAGCGCAGCCGCAACATCGCGCGCTTGGTCTCGATCTTCACGTGACGCCACGCAGGCATCGACGCCAGCACCTCGAAGTCTTCTTGCAGCGCCTTCGCGAGGGTCGCTCCATCGGTGGCGCTCTCGATGCGATTGCTCGCCGTGCGCCGCACCGCCACTTCCGTTCCGCGGAAGCTCAACGCCCGCAGCGCTTCCTGCGCATAGCCCGGCACCACCTCGTCGCGCGTGTACGGCCCGAGCGCGCCGGCAGACAGATAGACGGCATCACTCACCCGCGAGCGGAGCTGAGAGCGCAGCCGCTGCAGCTCGGCGAGCAGTTCCCACGGGCTCGAGAGCAACTCGGGCCGACGCACCAGCGAGCCGACCTCACCAACCTCTCGCTTCAGCAGCGGGCTGATGGCCTGAAACACCGCCGCCGCCTCGAACTCCGCGCGTTGATCTGAGCCTTCTTCGCCGAACATCGAGCCGCGTGAGCGCGTCGGCGGGAAGAGCTCGTCGATCACCGCGCAGAGTTCGTTGACGGCGACGACGGTCTCTCCGACGGCAGGCGCCATCTTTTCCCATAGCGTGAGATCGGGAGCGCCATCGTCGGCGTCCTTCGGCTCGAGCTCGCGGAGGTTGATGGCGGCGAGGCGTTCGACACATCGGCCAGCCGCAGCCATCACCTCGGTGAGTCGGCTGGCGAGATCGCGATCGATGATGCCGTCGAGCAGGGCGAGCAGCGTCTCGGGAAGCTCTCCCTCGTTCTGTTTCTTCTTCAGCTGGTTCAAAAGACTGGCCCCCCGGCCGTTTCCATTGTTGCCGTCTTGCGGCAACTCACGATGCGCGAATTCTATCGCGCCACGCTTCGACCGCGGCGTTTGCTTCCTTCAGGCCGACACCCTTCTTCTCCCGATACAGCTTGATGGCGTCGATCAGATGACCTGAGCGGATCTGCGCTTCGATCTCCGAGTCCTCGACCTGACGAATCAACGAGCCGGGAGGCGCAGTGTGAGCGGGCTTGCGCGCGCTCTTCGACGGGAGTGACGGGTTCGCTTCGCGCTCGCGATGGGGCGGCTTGAGCGAGACGACGGTGACGTTCTTGCGAGAGGCAAAGACGATGATCGCGCCACCCACCACCAACAGCAGCATCACCAACAACCCGAGCGCGAGGAGCGAGACCATGTCGGGACGAAGCGTAGCGTTCGCGAAGCGCGCTCGCACCGCCCACCGGCGAGTCCGTAAGTCCTCGAAACCCAAGTGGTGGTGCGCCACTTTTCGTGACCGTGAGTCCTTTCGACATGCGAATTCTCTCCATTCCAATCGTGTTGCTGATCGCCGCGTGTGGTCCGTTGCCCTCGACCGAGGACGCTGGCGCCGGAGGCGGCGGCGGGAGCACCACAACCGGCGGTGGCTCAGCGACGACAGGCGGCGGTTCTGCGACGGGCGGCGGTTCTTCGACAGGCGGCGGTTCTTCGACGGGCGGCGGTTCTGCGACAGGCGGCGGTTCTGCGACGGGCGGCGGTTCTGCGACCGGCGGCGGCGGCTCAGCGATGGGCGGCGGGTCGGCGACAGGCGGCGGGTCGGCGAGCGGCGGCGGCTCGACGAG
>JAEUJS010000440.1 GCA_016792935.1 Archangium sp.
GACTGGAGAGAACAGGCCCTGATCCGATTCGTCTTTCGAGAAGAGCTCGAGCGTGGCGGCGTCTTCGCGCGTCTCGATCCCCGCGAACAATTGCGGAGAGGGACGCATCACTTCTTCCCGACGCGAGCCCAGAGCTCAGCGCGCAGGCTCTTCTGCTTGAGCACACCCTCGTACGCCTCCGAAAAGGTCAACGCGTCGTGCTGCCCTTCTCCGCGCAGGCGGAAACACGACTGCTCCGCGCGAATGAGACACGCGCTGCCCTTGCTCTCGAGCTCGGTCTTCAGCGCCAGCGCGACCTGGCGGGCGAGCTCTTCCTGCAACACGAGGCGATGCGCGAAGACGTCGACGAGCGCGGACAGCCGGCCAAACCCGACGACCTCTTTCCCCGGCACGTACGCGACGTGCGCCACACCCGAATACGGCAGCAGGTGATGCGGGCACATCGAGCGGAACCTTAGATTGGTGACCACGACCAGCTCGCGATCGCTCTTCTTGCTCACCGGGAAGCGGTCAGCGAGCACCTCTTTCGCCGAGCGCGCGTAGCCATCGAGGAACTCGTCGGCCCAGGCGTCCGTGACGCGGTCGGGCGTCTCCTTCAAGTTGGCGTCGCGCAGATCGAGACCGGCGGCCTTCACGAAGTCGCGCACCGCCCGCTTCATGGCCGCGCGATCGATCATTTCCGGTAGGTGACGCAGTACTCCGGCGTTTCCCAGAGCATCAGCTCTTCGAGGCCAGGGACGAGCGGCTCGAGGCGTTCCCACATCCACACCACGATGTTCTCGGCGGTCGGATTCTCGACGATGTCGTTCAGGTAATAGTGATCGACCTTCACGAGGACCTGATCCCACACGGTCTTCTTCACCTCGTCGAAGTCGCGGATCATTCCGTCCTTCGGCTGCGGGCGACCGGCGAGCGAGACGCGCAAGACGTAGTTGTGGCCGTGGAGGCGCTTGCACGGGCCGTCGTAGAACGGGAGCTGGTGGGCGGCGGAGAAATGGAAGTCCACCGAGAGCAACATCTTCATGACGCTCGGCCAGTACACCAGGACCGCACCATGAACAACGCCGCGAAGGGGTTGGCGCGCAGAAGCAAAAGAGATGAGAGCCAGGCGGCTGACCACCTCCCTGCGGTGGCGCCGGACCACAAAAGTGAACATGTTCACTTTCGATGATGACCGCCGCTGAAGCCCTCCAACGCTGGCGTGAAGCGCACGGCCGCAGCGCCGCGAACGAGAACACGATCCCCAGTCCCGCACCTGCGGGAGAGGGTCAGGGTGAGGGGAAGTCGCGCATTTTCTGGGTGGCGTTGGGGCCACTGCAGGTTCCAGTGCCTCATCCCGGCCAACTCCACTTCCACGATCTGCATCACGTCATGACCGGCTACGCGCCCGACGTCATCGGAGAGATCGAGATCAGCGCCTTCGAGCTCCGCACGGGTGTGAAGACGCCGATGGTCTTCTTTCTCTGCATCGCCGGAATCGCGCTCGGCCTCCTCATCGCTCCGCGCCGCACGTGGCGAGCGTGGAAGCGCGGGAGCGGGCGCAGAAATCTCTACGGCCAGAAATGGAGCGACGTGCAGCACTGGCCGCTCTCCGACCTGCGCAGCTTCACCGGCATCTAGAAGAAGCGGACCGGCTCCGGACGCGTCAGCTGCGCAATCGGCACGTCGACCTCGACCTCGTCAGTCGGAATGAACGCCGGGCGATCGATGCACAGAAAACTCTGCTCGATGTCGGTGATGTTCTCGTAGCGGTGCGGAAAGCCGCGAGGCCACGAGTGCGCGAGGCCGGCGGCGACTGGCTGGCCCTGAAGCAGAAAGCCGTTGCCGAGCACCAGCTCCGATTCATCGAGGTGGTGGTGCACGTGCGTCGGCAGCACGGTCTTCGGAGCGATGCGCTCGCGGTACACGCCGCACTCGCGCGTCTCGAAGACCACGTCGACGAAGCCGAACGACTTGGTCTCGGTCTTCATCGGGAAGTCGGAGCGCGTACGGTGGATCTCGAGGGTGGGAACGGCGGCTCCCGACAGCGCGACCAGCTTCGAGAGCTGCACGTCGACCTCTTCGACCTGCGGCCGCGGCACGTCAGCGCTCGGCGGAGCGAGGATCCATGCCGCCACCGCCTCCGCCGCGCTCTCGAGCAGACGGAAGCGCGACGCGGTGAGAATGAAGCGCAGCTCTCCGAGGAGCCGCGAGTAGTCGACGGTCTGCACGAGCCTTCCGTGGTGGGCCGCCGCGCGCGTATCGAAGTGCAACGTCACGTCGAGCTCGACCGGCTGAGGCGTGTTCCGCTCGAAGTCGAACAGCCCGACGATGCAGTCGAAGCGCATGCCGCGCAGAGAGAGTCGATCCAACTGCCGCGTGCTCGCACCGCTCATACGACGCTCAGACCTCCATCGACGCGCAACGTCTGGCCCGTGACGTAAGGCGCCTGCGCCAGGAACGCCACGGCACGCGCCACGTCATCCGGGCTGCCTTCTCGGCGCAACGGCACCCGCGTGAGGATGCTCCTTCGCTGCTCGTCGTTCGTCTCGGCCGCCATGGCCACCGGCCCCGGAGCCACCGCGTTCACCCGAATCTTCGGCCCCAGCTCGAGCGCCCACGCGCGCGTCAGCTGTTCGAGCGCGGCCTTCGACGCCAGGTAGTGCGAGAAGAAGTGCGTGTCGGTGTACGCGTGGCTGACGGCCATGTCGGTGATGTTGATCACACAGCCACTGCCGCTCGCTTCGAGCGCTGGCCGCAGCGCCTGCGTCAGCAAGAACGGCGCGAAGACGTTCACCTGAAACATCTTCTCGAGCTGCGCGCGCGACACGTCCGCGAAGGCCACGTGCTCGTACCTCGCTGCGCTGTTGACGAGCAACGACAGGCTTTGAATCCGCGAGGCGAGCTGTGACGGCCCGTCGGCAGACGAGAGGTCCGCCTGCTCCACCCGCCCCTGGCGACCGAGCTTGTGCAGCTCCGCGACGACCTCCGCCGCGGCGTCGACGTTGCGGTTGGCGTGCACGATCACGTCGAAACCCGCTCGCCCGAGCGCGAGCACGATCGCGCGGCCCACACGAATTCCGCCTCCAGTGACCAGAGCGGTCAAGGCCCCCCGGGGCGACGACGATGGGTGGGGAACCGGCATCAGTCGCTCGTTCCGAACAGGCCGCGCACCACGGCCGAGATCGCCAGCGGCGTGCCGACACGCTCGTCGTACAGCGGAGCGATCTCGTCGGCGAACTCGCGCGCACTCTCGAAGCGCATCGCGCGATCGATGTCGAAGGCGCGCGCCACGAGGCCTTCGATGATCGGCGGCACCTCGGGGCGGATGGCGCGAATGGGGATGTAGTTCGACGCGCGGATCGCCGCGAAGACCTCCTGCGAGTTCTTGCCGACGAACGGCCGCTGCAACGTGAGCAACTCGTAGAGCGTGACGGCGACGGCCCAGAGATCAATCGACGCGTCGAGATGACCGCTCACCGCCTCGGGAGACAAATAGAACGGCTTGCCCATCACCTGATCGGGCCCGACCTCGATCAGCGAACGCGCGACGCCGAAGTCTCCGAGCACCAGCTCGCCGGTGCGCGACACGAAGAAGTTCGACGGAGACACGTCGCAGTGCACGATGCCCAGCGGTTTTCCGTTTGGGCCCTTCGCGTGGTGCGCGTAGTCGAGCGCGTCGAGCAGCGCGCGTGAGAGGTAGAGCGCGAAGTCGATCGGCCACGGCACCTTCTTCTGCCGGCAGCGCTTGATGATCTGCGCCACGTCGCGGCCGTCGATCAGCTCCATGACGATGTAGATGTCATCGGCGTCGCTCCCGACCTCGAGTGTCTGCACGATGTTGGGGTGGCTCAGGTGGCGCGAGAGCTCGGCTTCCGCGGTGAAGAGCCGCACCGCTTCTTCATCTTTGCGCAGCGCTGGCAGCAGCTTCTTCATCGCCAGCTCGCGGCCCTTGTAGCGGCCGGCGTTCGCCTTGACGCGAAACACCTCGGCCATGCCGCCTTTGCCCAGCAAACGGAGAATTTCGTAGTTCCCCGTGCCCACGCGTCACCGCGGGTTCTTCTTCTTCGCGGCCAACTGCACCTCGGACGCGAACCGCATGAAGTCGCGATCTTGTTTCAGCCGAGCCAATTCCGGGTCGGTGGTCAGGTCGTCGACGTAGAGCGCCGCTCCGCCGAGCTTGACTGCGTTGCGCAGTGACGAGATGGCGGCCTTGTTGTCGCCCAGCACGACCTCGGCACACGCGCGGTTGTAGAAGATCTGTGACGAGTTCTGCGGCGAGGCCCTCGACGCGGTGGCAGCAGCCGCGGCCTTGTCGAAGTACTCGAGCGACTGCTGCGCGCGCCCCAGCTTGATCTCGGTCAGCGCAAAGCCGAGGTACGCTTGCCAGTTCGAGTCGTCAGCGGCGATCGACTGGCGGAACTTCTCGCGCGCAGGCCCGTACTTCTGATCGGACAAGAGGCGATGTGCTTCCTGGAAGGCCTCTCCGGCGATGGTCGCCAGTTCCTTCTTGCTCTTCTTCTCAGCGACCTGCGACGCCGAGTTGTCGCCCAGCACCTTCTGCTTGTCCTCGAGCGTGGCGGGCCGGAAGAAGAGCGACTTGCCGTCGAGCGCCGGGCTGCTGCACCCATTCTCGAGGTGGATGAAGGCGGCGATGGAGTCCCCATGGAAGATGCCGAGCATCGGGTAGCTCTTGTTGCTCGAGCACGACGCGCCTTCCTGACAGAGGTTCACGGTGCCGACGAAGACGTTGCCCTCGAAGACCCCGGTGATGACCTGCGTCTCGGGCGGGAAGACGCACTGCTGCGCTGATTTCAGGCGGCCGACGACCTTGCCGTCCACCACCGAAAAATCGACCAGGCCCAGCTCACCGACCGAGTACAGACCGGAGAGAACCGGCGCCGCCGTGCTCGTCCCCGCGGACAGCACACACAGGGCACACAGGAAGAGCGCCGAAGATCGCTTCATTTGGGCCCCTTGAAGTTAGCACCTTGAAACGGACGCACGGATTCTTATGATCAGCGTCGAAAGGAACTTCTCAAGGCTGTTCCCTGCGGGGTGCGTGATGCTCGACTGACACTCGAACCGATACAAATACAACGGGGGTTGTCTCGTCCCGACCGGGTGCAAGCCCTCCTCGCAAGAGAGAGGGACGCCG
>JAEUJS010000452.1 GCA_016792935.1 Archangium sp.
GTACGTGCCCGAGAGCCACCAGATGCGGTTGCCGCCGGGCTTGCCGCCTTGCGCGTGCTGGAACGTCGCGTACGCCGCGAGGAGGCAGACGACGACGTTCGCCGGCCTGGGCACGAAGAGCGAAACCAGGAAGACGACGAAGAGCGTGGTGAGCGAGACGACGCTGATGACCGCGCGCGAGGCAGAGCCCCCCGGGGCGACGCCGTTGGGGAGCGAAACGGGCTCAGGCTGCGCGAGCTTCAGCGAGAAGCCACACAGGAGCGCCGTGGCGACGGTGAGCCCCGCGGCGGTGCACTCCAGCTGCGCGGGGATGAGGAGGAAACGCGTGGTGACGAGCGCGAGCGGGAGGAGCCACGCGAGCGCGGCGGTCCACGTCTGCGTTGCGTTCGAGCGCGGGCCGCGCGCGAAGCCCCACGCCGCGAAGAGCGAGGGGATGATGACGCCCCAGCCGCTCCCCACCGGGAGAATCGGCGCCAGGCCGACGCCCACGGTGGAGAGGAGCACGGACGCGCCGAGCATCGAGCCCGGCTCTTCGAGATCTTTCGCGGCGCGCAACGTGAGGAAGGCGGCGAGGCCGCTGCCCGCGGCGAGCGCGACCCACGCGATCAGATCAGCCGGCAAGCCGGCTGAGGGAACGGGCGATGAGAGCGCGGGGCCGAGCGCGAGGACCGAGAGCGGTGCGACGAGCGCGGCGATGCGACGCAGACTGGCGGACGCTCCGCGGGTGGTCGGCTTGCGCGAGAGCGCGGCGGCCCAGAGCGCAAAGCCCACGGCCCAGACTTCGACGAGACCGAAGACGGTGAGCGCGCGGGTGGTGGACGTCATGTCGCCCCACGCGTCGGCGATCAAATAGAGCGCGCCCGCGAGAATCAGGAAGGCGCCGAGGAACCAGCCGAGGCTCTCGTGGAGCACCGGCTTGATGAGCGTGACCCACGGCGATGGACCGCGGTTTTTGGGGGCGACGACGCGTGCCTTCTGAGGCTCAGCGGCTCCGGAGTTCTTCGCGACGACCGAGCGAGGAGCGTCCGACTTCGCCACCGTCGTCGCGTAGTTCTTCAGCGCTTCAGGAGGAGCGACCGCTTCATTCGTCCACTCCGCGCGCGGCGCGAGCGAGGGTTGGGGTGAGGGAGTGTCAGCCGACAGCGCCACGTCCCCGTCGCCGGCAGCATCGGTGTTCTGCGCGACGGTGTTCTGCGCGACGGTGTTCTTCGCGATCATCGCTCGCAGCGCTTCCGACGCCGCCGAGCTCCTTGTGTCTTCGATCAGCAGCGACGCGCCGGCGAGGCCGACTTCGAGCTTCTGCGAACTGCGTGACTCGCCCTCACCCTGACCCTCTCCCGCAGGGGCGGGAGAGGGGATCATCATCACGCTCTCGCTCTGGTTCTGATCCTGATCGCCGAGCGTCTGACTCAGCAGACTCTGCTGCCGCCCATAGAACTCACCCAGCGCTCGCCGAACCGCCTCAGGTGCGAGACTGTCGTCCCAGGTAGGTACCTCGCTCATCAGCCAGCGCACATGTTCGAGGTGGCTGCGCACTTCCGGCTCGGCGCGCTCGATCAGCTTGGACCCACACAGCACGCAAAACCGGGCGGTTGGACGTTCCCGGCGACACGGTTGGCAGAACATGACTGCGCGGTCACTTCACTCCGCGCGCCCTTTCCAACACGTTGTTTCGTGACGATGAGGTGAGGATGATGCGCGCCAAATTGCGCAGTCGCGCAGTGACGGCGATCTGACGCTGGGGGAAGGTGGGCGCGGCCCTCGAAGTGCTTGGTTAGTGATCTCATGATGGCCGTTCCTGCCACCCAGATCGTCTCTCGAACCCGCGTGCTGCTGGCCGAAGACGAGCCCGTCACGCGGCGCCTGCTCGAAGCGCAGATGACGCGCTTTGGCTACGAAGTGCTCCCGGTCGCTGACGGCCTCAAAGCGTGGGACGTGCTGCAGACGCCCGACGCTCCGTCGCTCGTGGTCCTCGACTGGAACATGCCCGGCCTCGACGGCCCGGAGATTTGTCAGAAGATCCGCGAGAGCACGCGCTCCAGCTACACGTACATGCTGCTCGTCACCGCACGCAACGCGAAGAGCGACGTGGTGCAGGGCCTCTCAGCCGGCGCCGACGACTTCATCAGCAAGCCGGTCGACCCTGACGAGCTCCACGCGCGCCTCAAGACCGGAGAGCGCATCGTGCGCCTCGAACAGACGCTCGCCAGCCAGGTCAAAGAGCTGCAGGTCGCCGCCGAACACGTGCGCGAACTGCAGGGCATGATCCCCATCTGCATGCACTGCAAGCGCATCCGCAACCAGTCGCAGATCTGGGAAAAGGTCGAGACGTACATCGAGAACCGCAGCGGCGCGAAGTTCAGCCACGCGCTGTGTTCCGAGTGTCTCAACCACCACTACCCTGACGCCGACAGCGAGTGATCTGCATCGGCAAAGCCCCCTTGGGGCGACGCCGTTGGGTGGGAGACGGTGACGCGGCCACGTGACCGTGCGATGACAGTCGTGGCACCAAAGTGCCGCGCTCATGTTCGGAACTCTCGGTTCGCTCATCCGCTTCCTCGTCGGCTTCACGTGGATGGCGTTCTGCAGCACGGCGCTGATCATCGTCGCGTTGCTGCTGCTCCCGTTCCGCATCGCGCGGATCAAGGTCTGCAACTTCTACGGGAAGGTCGTCGGCCGCTCGATCTCGTTCTTCGCCGGAGTGACGCCCAACGTGCCCGAGCGCGACGCGATCAGCCGCGCGATGCCGGCCATCTACGTGATGAACCACACCTCGACGCTCGACATGTTCCTGGGCGTGTGGCTCTGCCCGTACGGCGGCTGCGGCGTCTTCAAGAAGGAGATCGTCCGCGTGCCGTTCTTCGGCTGGCTCGCGGCGCTCTCGGGGCACCTGCTCATCGATCGCAACAACAAGGATCGCGCGGTCGAGCTGCTGCGCGACACCGCGGTGTTCGTGAAGAAGCACCGCCTCGGCATCTGGATCTTCCCCGAGGGAACGCGCTCGCGTGACGGCCGGCTGTTGCCGTTCAAGAAGGGCTTCGTACACCTCGCGATCGCGACGGGCTTCCCGGTGGTGCCGGTCATCGTGCACGGCGCGCACAAGAACTGGGAAAAGGGCACCTTCCGCTTCGTGCCGATGACGGTCGACGTCGACGTGTTGCCGCCGATCGACACCTCGACGTGGAAGGAAGAGACGACGCAGGAACACGTCGATCAGGTGCACGCGCAGTTCGTCAAACACCTGCGCGATGATCAGAAGCCCGCTCCCGCTGCAGAGCTCGCATCCCTCGGCGACGCGGCGCCCGTGGCCCGCTGATTCCCCCGGCTATTCCCCGCGCAAGATGAAGGTGATCGGCTCGTTGCCGAGGCTGATCACGTCTCCGCTCTCGAGCTCCTTCTCACCGATGCGGTCTTCACCGATCCACGTGCCGTTCGACGAGTTGAGGTCCTTCAAGAAGTAACGGATGCCCTGGCGCGTGATGGCGACGTGTTCACGCGACACGCGCGGGGAATCGATCACCAGGTCGCACGTTGGACCGCGCCCGATGATGAAGCGCTCGTTGTCCACCCGCACCGGGTCGGCGCCTTCGCGCTCGAGATAGAGGACGATCGGCACCGAGCGGAGGACGACGGTGCTCTCTCCGACGGGCTCTTCGTCGGGAGGCGGCTCGTGCTGCACCTCGTTCTCGCCAGTGCTCACCTCGGGAGGGAGATCAGCTTCGAACGGATCGCGCGGCTCGGGCTTCTCGACTTCGTCAGAGGTCGAAGCGCCCGCGGAATGATCGCCGGTCTCTTCGCGCTCGTCGCGCGCCTGATCGTCGTCGGCCTCAGAGTCAGACTCGTCCTGATCATCCTCTTGATCAGCGTCATCCTGATCAGACGGCTCGTCGGCCTGCTCCTCTTCCTCTTCGTCTTCTTCCTCTTCTTCGCGCGCGACCCAGTCGGGCCAGGGCTTCGTCAGCTTCTCGAGATCGGCCGCGATCTCCTTCATGCGCGCCATCGCCGCGAGCTGACCACCCGACGGAGAGCTCACCGGCGCCGGAGCAGGCGCATCGGGCACCGCCGGCACCGACTGTGCCGACGGAGAGACGACGACCGACGCGAGCGCAGGCTCTGACTTCTTCTTCTCCGGAGCAGGAGGAGCGACGGGCGCGAGCGCGGGCTCCGACTTCTTCTTCTCCGCGACGACGGGCGCGAGCGCGGGCTCGGACTTCTTCTTCTCTTCCGCAGGAGGCGCAGCGACCGGCTCCGTCGGAACGGCTTCCAACGCACGCTCGGACTTCTTCGTTTCCCCACTCTCGGGCCTGGACGGAACGAACGCCGACATCTCGCCCGTCACCGCGGGCACCTTCTTCTCGACCGTCGGAGCGAGCGCCTCAGCGTGCGCAACAGCCGCCGCGCTCGGAGCGACGTAGCCATTGATGCGCAGCCACGCGAAGACCGCCTGATTCACCAACGCCTGTGGCTCGATCGACAGATCCTTCGACATCGCGTCGAGCGCACGCTCGAGGTGCGGCGCGATCTGAAATTCCGTCTTGCTGGGCTCCCGCCCCTCGTCCATGACCATGGTCATCAGCTGCCCCTCAGATTGTCCTGCCACGGAGAGCGCACCTTCTCGTCGGTGAGCCACAAGAAGACGGCCTGCATCTCGGCGTACTGCTGCTCCGCGATTCCCGCGACGGGAGGCGGCAGGTCGGCGATGTCGAGCCCTTCCCACGTAAACGACGGCACGCCGTGCTGCTGCGCGTTGCGGCCCTTGAACGCGCGTTGATCTCTCGAGCGCCACAGCCGCTGCTGCGCCATGCCCGCTGCTTTTCCGAACTCCGCGGGCGGCTCGAGCGCGGTCACCGGAGCGACATCACTCTGCCCCGCCGACCAGCACAGCCAGCTCAGCGCGGTCCAATCGGCGCGCGCGAGCCGCAGCAACGTCGGGAGATCGGCCTCGTCGAGCTGAGGCACTTCGTCGAACTCGATGTCCTGGCTCTCGCCGTCTTCCCCTTCGAGCTCGAAGCCACCCTGCTCCAGCTCGACCGGCCCATCGGCGAGGAACGCGCTCAGCTCGGGGGGCACCGCCTGATTCGCGTCGGTCACGCGCTCGAGGATCTTCGCGCGGAACTGCATCAAGCGCGTGGCGTACTTCTTCGACAGGGCCTGAACCTCTTCGAGTGAACGCGACGGCGCCGCGGGGACGTCTTCGAAGGTCGTGGTCGGCTCCTCGGTCGCGGGCGTGAACGACCACGAGGGGAAGAGCGCCGCGAGGTAGCCGAGCAGGAATTCGGCGCGATCAGGAGACTCCGCCGCCAGCTCGTTGGCGTCGACCTCGGCCTGGTGCTTGAGGCCCAGGCTCATGAGGATCAACGAGCGCGTGAAGAGGAACTCGCTGCGTTCGGGATCCAACAAGATGGCCGCGTTCGTGAAGTCGAGCGCCGCGCGGCTCTGGAAGGCCTGGTCGAGCGCGATGCCAATCTTGTTGAGCACCACCGCGGGGTGCGCGCCTTCGATCAGCTCGTAGCCGAGCATGCCGTACGTCGCCTCGGTCTCCATCGCGAGCGTCAGCGCGAGCTCTTCACGCACCGGCCGCGCGATGGACGTGAGGAGCTTGCGGAAACCGGTGAGGTCACCCGACTTCGCTCCCGCGCGCGCCCACAGGAGCAGCGCCTCGACGTACATGTTCTGGTCTTCACGCTGCTGAGCGAGCTTGTCCCAGTTCTCGGCCTTGTTGCTGAACTCGACGCGCCGCGAATTCTTGAGGCCCGCCACGTCGCCGTAGTCGAAGGTGGCCTTCACTTCGCCGTCGGCGTCGCACAGCTGCCACTTGCGCGCGCGGATGCCGTTCTCGAACTTGCCGCGCTCCATGACGATGGACGGGTCGGTGAACCACTCGGCGCCGGGGCGAACCATCAACTTCGCCGAGCCGAACAGCTCGTCATCGACGTAGTGCACCTCGCGCTTGAGCTGCCCATCGCGCGTCCAGATGCGCCAGCGGCCGGTCTTCTTCTGCGTGTCTCCGTCGGCTGAGCCGTGGTGCCACTCGTCCTTGGGCTCGACGTATTCGGCGCCTTCATCGACGCCCTCGGGCTTGAGCGGGTACGGCTCGCCGGTCTTGGGCAACACGCGCTCGTCTTCGCGGTTGAAGTGGCGGATGCCGACGACGCGCCCGTGCACGTAGTCCATCTCGCTGCGCCAGACTTTCTCACTCACGCCCTGCGGCCGCGTGTTCTCCGTCGTCTCGGAGTCGGTGCTGAACCACTTTCGCGTTCCGTGGAGTTGGCCCTTCTCGAACGCGCCGTCCTGGCTGACTTCGCCGTTCTCGTGGAAGCGCTTGAACGGGCCGTGCGGCACGTCCATCACCATGTGGCACTCGTTGCACCTGGTGCCGTCGGGCCGCCAGAAGGTGAAGTCGCCGTGCTTCTTTCCATCGACGAGCGGGCCGAACACCCACTCGTTGTCGTTCGCGTCGAACCACGCCTTCGGGTGGACGCCTGCGGGCCGCTTGGGTGCCTTGCTCACGGAGACGCGTTCTAGTCGAGCGAGGCCGGAGTGCGAGAGTGCTACCGTTGCGGCGTGCGCACACGACTCGCGGTGGTGCTGTGCTTTCTGACCAGCTGTGCCGAAGTGAGCAACCCGCTCCTCGGTGACGGCGGCGCTGGTGGCGGGACGACGGGCGGCGGAACGACAGGCGGCGGAACGACAGGCGGCGGAACGACAGGTGGCGGAACGACAGGCGGCGGGACCGGTGGAGGCGCAGCCTGCACCGAAGACTGGACGTGCTCTCCGTGGAGCGTGGCGTCGAACATGGCGACGCGCACCTGCATCGATCAAAACGCCTGCGGCACGACGACCAACCAACCAATGCTCACGGCGACGCCGCCTGCGCTCGATCTCAACTTCTACAAGTGCCGCGTCGAGCCCATCTTCGATCGCTCGTGTGCGAGCGTCGGTTGCCACGGAGATCTCAACCGCGCATTGCGCATCTTCGCGCGCGGCCGCCTGCGCAACAGCGAGATGGTCACGCGCATCGCGGGTGGCTGCAATCCGCCCATCCCGGCGATGTTCAACCTCGACGTGCAGTGTTCACAGAACAAAGCGTGTGACTGTTCTCGCCCGCACACCGCGACCGAGTGGCAGCTCAACTTCGACTCGGCGCGCGGCTTCGCGATCGGCCTCGCCAGTCCCGCTGATTCGGAATTGCTGACGCAGCCACTGGTGGGCACTTCCTTCGCGCACGCGTCGCGCAAGTTCCTCCACACCACCGACGCCGACTACCAGACCATCCTCAACTGGCTGCAAGGCAACACCCTGGCCACCTGCAACACGGGAGCGAACTGATGACGCGGCGATTCTGGCTCGGCGTGGCAGCTCCGGTGGTGCTCTCGCTCGGCGTGGTCGGCACCGCGCGCGCGTGGCACGAGCCCAACGAGTTCGCTGACGACGCGGCGAGCGCGCTTCCCGGCGGCGGCAATCTCTTCGGCACCGGCAGCAAGCACGATCAATTCACGCAATGTTTCGACTGCCACCGCGGCGGGCCGCACGCCGTCGGGCTGACGTTCACCTTCACTCCCGCGATGGGCGGAACGCCGACGGCGCCGCGCTACACGCCGGGCCAGAGCTACGCCATCGTCGCGCACCTCACCGTCGACACGCGCACGCACCCGATGACGGGCCGCAACCTGAACGGTTTCCTCGCGCGCTTCGAGCGAGCGGGAGATGTCCCTGCGGGCACCCTGCGCGGCTCGATGGGCTTCACGACCGGTGGCAACTGCCCGCCGGGGTTCGGCACTCCGCAAGACAGCGCGACGATGACCACGCCGATGCTCAACACGATGACCGTCGGGGCGTGCGACATCGTGATGTTCCGCCCGAACTCGGTGAACGATTGGAACTTCACGTGGACCGCGCCTCCCGCCGGCCAGGGAGACGTCACCATTCTGTGGGGCGCCGTCGATGGGAACGCCGATCTGACCTCAAAGAACGATGACTGCGGTGAGGGCCGTGTCGTGCTGACCGAGGGCCCGTGATGCGATCGCTTCCGTTCGTCTTCGTCGCGCTCGCCTTCCTCGGAGCGTGCCAGTGCGCCAACGTTCCTGATCGAACGTTCTCGTGCACCGAGCAGTCCGACTGCCTCGTGGGCCAGGCCTGCGCTGATGGGTTCTGCCGAGACACTGCGAGTGGCGGCGGCAGTGCCACCGGTGGTGGTGCCAGCACTGGTGGGTCGGGAGGAAGCGGAGCGACTGGCGGCGGAACGACTGGCGGCGGAACGACTGGCGGCGGAACGACTGGTGGCGGAACAACCGGTGGCGGCGCAACGGGTGGCGGCGCAACGGGTGGCGGAAGCATGGGAGGCGGCGGCGGCATGACGGCCGGCGGCTCGGGCGGCGGAATGGGCGGCGGCGGCGGCACGCGCGCGGTCGGTGCCAGTTGCACGCTCGATGCCCAGTGCATCACCAATCACTGCGTCACCGGCGTGTGCTGTACGACCGCGTGCACGAACGGGTGTGAAGCCTGTCTCTTCGCGAGCACCGGCGTGCTCGACGGCTCCTGTTCTCCGAAGACGGCGGGCACCGTGTGCCGCATCGCGGCTCCCGACCCATGCGACGTGGCAGAGACGTGCAACGGGTCGAGCACCGCGTGCCCCATCGACGGCTTCGCCTCAGCGCAGACGCGCTGCGGGTTCGCGACCGACGCCGGCTGCGACCTCGACGATTTCTGCACGGGCACTTCGACCGGCTGTCCTGACCGCATCGCCAATGGCAACACCGTCTGTCGCCCCAGCGCGGGGCTGTGCGACGTCGCCGAGCAGTGCACTGGCGCTTCGCCTGCGTGCCCGCCCAACGGCTTTGCGAGCGCGGCATCGACGGCGTGCGCTCCGTTCGCGTGCCCGGGAAACGGGCCCGACTGCCGCACCTCGTGCAACTCCACCGCCGACTGCGCTCCGACCCCCAGAGCGATCTGCGTGGCCGGCGCGACGTGCCTCAACGCCAAGTTCGCGTTCGTCAGCTCGCAGATCTTCAACTCCGGCATGGGGCCCGGGCTCGCCCAGACCATCTGCACCAACGCAGGGGCGATGCTGGGCGGCACGTACCTGCCGTTCCTCTCGAGCGGGACCGCGGGCGCCAACCCCGCCGCAGCGTTCCCCGCGGGGAGTGGGCCGTGGATTCGCCCGGGCGACAAGCTGCTGGTCGCGGCAGGAAAGAACGACCTGCTCGACGGCACCATCATCAACCCCATCTCGCGCAACGAGTTCGGCACCAACGCCGGCGGCATGCAGGTGTGGACGGGCACGGGCACCAACGGCATGCCCGTCAATCACTGCAACAGCTGGACGGGGCTCAACGGCAGCAACGGCACCACGGGCGTCACCACGTCATCGGGCGCCCCGTGGACGCAGGACAGCAACATCATCGGCTGCCTCTCAGCGCTTCCGGTCTACTGCTTCCAGACCGACTGAGTGCCCCGTCACTCGCGAAGGAAGAGCACCACCGTCACGGCCGCGAGCGCAGCAGCCGAGAGTCCAAGCGCGAGCGACGCGGTGTACTGACCGTTGGCTTGATTGGCGAGCTCCTGCGCCTGCGCGTGCGTGAGCGGGCTGGGGTCTGGCGTGGCGTTGAGTTGCCCGTTGGTTCCTCCCGCAACGCCGAGCAGCACTGCGGCCGCGACGCCCGTGGCGATGGCGCCGGCGCCGGTCGCGATCTCCGGAACGCGCGAGCGCGTGGCGACGGCGAGCGGCGGCACGTCGATCACCGGAGGCGGCGTGAGCGTGACGCCTTTGGTCGGAGCGTCGCTCACGGCCTCGGACAATTGCTCGAGGAATGACTTCACTTTCACGCGCTCAGCGTCGCCCAGGCGCGCGGCGAGCGTGAAGGTCAGCTGTGCGACCGTGGCCCCATCGCTCACGCGAAGTCCCTCGAGGTCGAGCGTCGTCTGCTTCTTGCCCCAGGCGATGGACACCGCGATCAACGCCGGCACACTCGCCTTGCGCGCGTTCGCGAGCAGACAGTCGCGGTCGCCCTTGCAGTCCGCGGCCTCGAGGCGACGTACGGCGAACTTCGCGGTGATCAATTCCTGCTCGAGCGAGTCGAGGTGCTGCGACGCCACGACCGTGCCGGGCTTCCCGACCTCGGTGGACAACACCAACCCCGTGGTGGGCGCCGCGAGGACCGCCAGGGTGACCAGCGAGATCATGGCTTGGCAGCGTAGCGCTCCAGGACCTCGTCGAGATCCTTCGCGATGCGTCGCGGGCGTTCTCCGTCCTTGAGGCGGGTCTCGAGCTCGTCGAGCTCAGTGTTCATCAACCGGCGCTGCGCCGGGGCGCTCAACTTGCCGGCGGCAGCTCGCGCGTTGGCGATGCGCTGCTCGAGCGCCAGCATGACCAGAGGTCGTTTTCCGGCCGGTCCGGGCACGCCTTTGATCACCGGCACCGGCACTGCGGTCTTCACGACCGGCTTCGCGTCGACCGGCTTCGTGTCGAGCGGCTTCGCGTCGACCGGCTTCGTGTCGAGCGGCCTCGTGTCGAGCGGCTTCGTGTCGACCGGCTTCGTGTCGAGCGGCTTCGTGTCGAGCGGCTTCGTGTCGACCGGCTTCGTGTCGACCGGCTTCGTGTCGACCGGCTTCGTGTCGACCGGCGGCCTGCTCGCGATGACCTCGGTCGCCGCGAGGTCAGGAGGCGGCCGAGAGAACGCGAACACCACCGCGATCGCCAGCACGAGCACCACCGCGCCGAGCACG
>JAEUJS010000467.1 GCA_016792935.1 Archangium sp.
CCACGCAGGTCGTCTTGATGCGTGAAGGCACGCGCACCGTGCTCTCGATGCAGAACAACTACCAGGGCCCGCCTGAGAACTTCGCGAGGGTGATCCCGGTGCCGGTGATTCTCCAGAAGGAGAACGTGAAGACGCTCAGCAAAGACATCTTCGCGCGCGTCGATCAGCTCGCCGCTCCGCGCCTCGTCGAATACTGGGAACAGGACCCGTGCAGTCCCGACATGCGCGATCGCGAGCTCCTGCGCATGGTCGCCAAGGGCGGCGGCGGCACCAAGATGTACAAGGAAGGCGGCAGCGACAAATACCAGGTGAAGATCGAGGCGCAGTTCACGGTCGGCGAATACGAGATCGTGATCCTCTCAGCGAAGGACGCGCTGGGCCTCGAGCTGTGGCTCAAAGACAACAAGTACAAGATCCCCGAGGGCGCTGAGCCGTTGTTCCGTCCGTACATCCAGCAGGGGATGAAGTTCTTCGTGGCTCGCGTCGACAGCAAGAAGGTGACGTTCAAGGACGGCATGGCCGCGCTGTCACCGCTGCGCTTCCACTACGACTCCGAGAAGTTCGAGCTGCCGGTGCGCCTCGGCCTCATCAACGCGAAGGACAAGCAGGACCTGATCGTCCACATCCTCGCGAAGAACCAGCGCTACGAGGTCGCCAACTATCCGAACGTCACGATCCCCACGAACATCGATCTCGTTCCCAGCGCGAAGAGCGAGTTCCCGTTCTTCTACGTGTCGCTCTTCGACCGCACGCTCAAAGGAAACCCGAAGGCCGTGGTCACCGAATACGCGTGGCAGGCGACCAGCTGCGATCCGTGCCCGACCGCGCCGCTCGCTCCGGCTGATTTCCAGACGCTCGGCGCTGACGTGTTGCCGCCCGCGAAGGGCCCCGTCGATCAATACGATCCGAAGAACAGCTTCGTGCTGACGCGACTCCACGCGCGCTACGACAAGACCTCGCTGGGGGAAGATCTGGTCTTCAAGACCGCCGAGCCCATCGTCGGAGGCCGCGAGTTCCTCACCGACGGGAAGAACCTCGAGCAGGGCTTCAAGAAGGACGCGTGGAACAACTTCCAGGGTCGCTACGCGATTCGCTACCCATGGACGGGCAAGGTCGAATGCAAGGAACCGATCTACGGCCGCTGGGGTGGCCCGCCCGATGGCGCCGCGAAGAACACCGGCAGCGCGACCGGCACCGCGTTCGTCGCGCGTGATCCCGACAAGGTCGAGAAGCTCGCTGAGAGCCCCATCGCTGAATTGCAGCTCAAGGGCCTCAAGCCGAAAGCCGGCGAGGCGCTGCGCAAGACTGGAGAGAAGAAATGATCACCCCCGTTCTGCTGATCGCCCTGAGCGCCGCGCCTCCGCGCGTGGTGTTGCCCGAAGCCGGCCCGCGTGATCCGGGGCAGGTGAGGGTGGAAGGCACCGAGGTGATCCCTTCGGCCAACTTCTCCGACGGGAAGAACTGCGGCTCGTGTCACCCCGACATCGCCGCGCAGTGGAAGACCAGCACGCACGCGCTCGCGTCGTTCAACAACCCCATCTACCGCGTGTCGGTCGACAAGCTGCGCACCGATCGCGGCACCGCTCCTTCGCGCATGTGCGGCAGCTGCCACGATCTCGCGCTGCTCACCACCGGAGCGATGGATGAGAAGACCATCGCCGCCGAAGACCCGCGCGCGTACGCCGGCGTCTCGTGCACCACCTGCCATTCCACGACGCACGTCACGCGCGATGGAAATGGCTCGCTGACGCTGCGGTCCGACGAGGTGTTCCCCTCGAAGCCCGAGGAATCGACGCTCGAGAAGCACCGCGCGCGCGTCGCCTCGGCCTCGCTGCGCACCGCTGAGCTGTGTGGCTCGTGCCACCGTTCTTTCCTGACCGACGAAACGGGCAACACGTCGGCGTTCTTCGGCATGGACGACTACGGCGGCTGGCATCGCTCCGCGTACGCGGGAAATCCGGCCGAGCGCCCCGACGCCGTCGCCGCGCAGGACTGCCGTGGCTGTCACATGCCGCGCGAGACCGCGGTGATGAACGATCTCGCCGCGAAGAACGGCACCGTGCCCTCGCACCGCTTCCTCGGAGCGCACACCACGCTCGCCGCGATGCGTGGAGACACCGCGCAGATCGCGCGCCTCCAGTCGTTCCTCGACAAGGCCGCGACCATCGACGTCGCCGCCGCGAAGCTGAACGACGAGCCGTGGTCGATGCCCGCCGAGGCCGCGAAGGCGCAGCCCGGAGATCGTGTCGAGCTCGACGTGGTGCTCTTCAACGAACGCACCGGCCACCGCTTCCCCGGCGGCGTGCTCGACAACCAGGGCACGCGCGTCGAGGTGGTCATCAAGACCGCGAAGGGCGCCATCGTCGCCACCTCGAACGAACACGAGGTGCGCTCGCAAGTGGTGGACATCACCGGCATGCCCATTCAGCGCCGCGAGACCCACGAGTTCGTCACCGCGGTGTGGAACCACACGGTTCCCGCACGCGACGCCCGCGTCACCCGCATTCGCTTCCTGGTGCCCCAGACGCTGGCCGCCGACGACTTGCCGCTGCAGGTCGAGGCGCGCATCACGCACCGCGCTCGTTCCGACGAGATGATGCAGATGGCGTGCGACGACGCGAAGAGCGAACGCGGCAAGGCGTTCCTCGAGCAGGCGTTGAAGCAGACCGGCATGAAGCTCGACCCCTGCGTGTCGCAGCCGATGACGGTGATCGATCAGGCCCACGTCACCTTGAGCGGCATCTCGGTGCGTGACTCGTGGGTGCGTTCGTACCGACGCGGCCTCGGGCTCTCGGTCGGGCTCCAGGAATACCTCGACGAGGCCGAAGGTGCGTTCCTGCACGCGCGTGTGCTCGCCCTCGGCAACGACGAGGGCACGGTGTTGTGGGCGCTCGGGCAGCTCGCCGGCAAGCGCGGCCAGTTGCCGCAGGCGCTGACGTATCTCGCGGCCGCCGAGAAGAAGCTGGGGGCGACTCCGGCGATCTTGAAGGCGCGCGGCGATGCGTACGGCCAGGTGTGGCAGTGGAAGAACGCCGCCGCGCAGTGGACGGCGGCGTCGAAGGGCGCTCCGAACGATCTCGGCCTCTGGCAGTCGATCGCCATGGCCGAAGCGAGCGTCGGTCGCTACCCGCAGGCGCTCGCGGCCGCGCAGAACGGTCTCGCGTTGCACCCGCGCGATGGTGATTGTCTGCGCGTGCAGGCGCTCTCTCTGGCCAAGCTGGGTCGGCCCAACGACGTCGCGCTGACCGCTGCGCTCAAGTGGCGGTTGCCTGACGATGGGCCCAAAGCGAAGGCGCAATGCAGCGCGAAGGTGCCCGGCTGCGCGAACCGTCGAAACCCGGTTCCGGTCTACGAAGCCCAGCCCAAAGCCCCTGGGGGCGACGTCGTTGGGAGAGCAGACCAGCCAGCCCGGACTGATGCTGCACTGCAGCTAAAGCGCTGAATTCGGCCCATATTTTAGTGGGTTGCTTATTGTGCGTGTGCACAATAAGAGAGCCTCATGTCCGCCCTGCGCCGCGCCTTGAATTCAGCGAGTCGCGTCGTCATAAGCGGCCTCATCAGCATCAAGCGCAGTTCCTCACTTCCCCCAGCCGACTCGTCGGCTGATCTGACTGGAGAACCTCATGGCTCGTGAAGTCGTCATCGTCGCTGCGGCTCGTACCGCGATCGGATCTTTTCAGGGTGCCCTCTCGTCGCTGACCGCCCCGCAGCTGGGCGCGGTGGTGATCAAGGCGGCGCTGGAGCGCGCGGGCCTCAAGCCCGAGCAGGTCGAGCAGGTGATCATGGGCAACGTGCTGACCGCGGGTGTGGGTCAGGCTCCGGCGCGTCAGGCGGCGCGCGCGGCGGGTCTGCCCGACGGCGTTCCGTGCGTGACGGTGAACAAGGTGTGTGGCTCGGGTCTGCAGTCGGTCGTGCAGGCGTACCAGGCGATCGTCGCCGGTGACGCCGACGTGATCGTCGCGGGCGGCCAGGAGTCGATGTCGAACGCTCCCTACATCTCGATGCAGCTGCGCAACGGCGCGCGCATGGGCCACGTGGAGTTCAAGGACTCGATGATGAGCGACGGCCTCACCGACGCGTACGACAACGTCGCGATGGGCGTGTGCGCCGAGCAGTGCGCGGACTCGATGAAGATCTCCCGCGCCGCGCAGGACGAGTTCGCGGTGGAGTCGACCAACCGCGCGATCCGCTCCATGAAGGAAGGTCTCTTCAAGAACGAGATCGTCCCCGTCAGCGTGCCGCAGAAGAAGGGCGACCCGCTCATGGTCCTCGAGGACGAGGGCATCAAGAACGCGAAGCCCGAGAAGATCCCCTCGCTCAAGCCGGTCTTCAAGAAGGACGGCACCATCACCGCGGCCAACGCTTCTTCGATCAACGACGGCGCGGCGGCGGTGGTCGTGATGAGCGCTGAGAAGGCGAAGGCCCTCAACATCCCCGTGCTCGCGAAGATCGTCGGTCACGCGGCCGCGGCGCGGAAGCCGGTGGAGTTCACCATCGCTCCGGCCGACGCCATCAACAAGCTGCTCACGAAGACCGGCAAGACCACGGCCGACGTGCACACCTGGGAAATCAACGAGGCGTTCGCGGTCGTGTCGCTCGCCAACAACCAGCTGCTCAAGCTCGACCCGTCGAAGGTGAACATCCGCGGCGGAGCGGTGAGCATCGGTCACCCCATCGGCGCCTCGGGAACGCGCGTGCTCGTCACGCTGCTGCACACCATGAAGGATCATGACTTCAAGCGCGGCGTCGCGTCGCTGTGCATCGGCGGCGGTGAAGGCATCGCGCTGATGGTCGAGCGCGCCTGAGTCGAGAGGGAACGGATTCACGAGCGTGCGTCAGTTCCTCGGCCGGGGGAGCTGACGCACGTTTCGTTTCGAGACTATCTGTGCGTGAAATGAACTCCGTCGAAGCGCTCGTGTCGTCGCTCGGTCTGACGCCGCACCCTGAGGGCGGCTTCTTTCGCGAGACGTATCGCGCGCCGGCGAAGTTGGCGGGCACGCAGCGCAGCGTCTCCACGGCGATTCTCTATCTGCTCGGAGCAGGGCAGCGCTCGAAGCTGCATCGCATCGACGCCGACGAGGTGTGGCACTTCCATCGCGGAGATCCGCTCGAGGTGATCGAGCTCGAACCCTCGCGAGTGAAGGTCACGCGACTGAGCGCCGATCACCCGCAGCACGTCGTTCCCGCGGGGGTGTGGTTCGGAGCGCGACCGACTGGTGGTTTCTCGTTGGTCGGATGCACCGTGGCTCCCGGCTTCGAGTTCGAACACTTCGAGCTCGCCGATCGCGCCGCGCTGCTCGCTCAGTTCCCGCACGCGCGCGACGTGATCGAAGCGCTGACCTGAAACCTGACGACCCGCTGTCACGAGCAGACGTACATTGCTGCGCATGATCTGCTCCGTCTTCATCGCGACCTCGCTCGACGGTTTCATCGCGCGCCCCAACGGCACGTTCGATTTTCTCGACACCGTCGCGTTGCCCGGAGAGGACTACGGCTACGCGAAGTTCTTCGAGACGGTCGACACGCTGATCGTCGGTCGCGGCACCTACGACGTGGTCGCTGCGTTCAAGGACTGGCCGTGGGGCGGGAAGAAGGTGGTGGTGCTGACCTCACGACCGCCCGCGACGAAGAAGGCCAACGAGGATTTCGTCTCGACGCGCGATGTACGAGAGGTGCACGCGAAGCTCAGCGGTCAGAAGCGTGCCTACGTCGACGGCGGCAAGGTCATCAGCCAGTTCCTCGACGCCGATCTGATCGACGATCTCACCATCTCGATCGTGCCCATGCGCATCGGCACCGGACTCCCGCTGTTCAACCCCGGAGCGGAGCAGCGCTTCAAGCTCACCGGCTCTCAGGCGTGGCTGCAGTCAGGGCTCGTGCAGGTGCGCTACGAGCGCTTCAGCGCGAAGTGACGACGTCGCGCGGCCGACTCGAGCTGCACCTGGCGCACGAAGATCGCCGAAGTGTGGCTCGCTCAGGCCGCGCGCCGGAGCGCCGCGCTCACCCGCGCCAGCAACACGCTCGGAGCGAACGGCTTGCT
>JAEUJS010000469.1 GCA_016792935.1 Archangium sp.
CCATTCACCTTGCCGTCGGCGGTCACCGTGAACGTCAACCGGCCGGGCACGGCGTAGGGCAACTTCTCGCGCCCCTCGAGGTGATGCATGAACGAGAGGTCGAGGCTCTTCTTGCCCGGCGTGAGCGACGCGAGTCGCAGCGAGGCGAGCGCGTATTCCTTCTGCTGCGGCGTCGCGCGTGCGACCCACTGCGCAGAGAGGCCCGCGTCGCGCAGCGAGGCGTCTTTCGCGTCGGCGGGCACCTTCGCGAGCTGCGAGGACAAGCGCGCGAGCTGATCGACCACCAGCGGCTTGCCGTTCACGCGTCCGTCGGCGGTGACGGTGACGGTGCCCTTCACCACCACCGGCGGCGTGGGCACCAGGCGCTTCTCTCGGCCACCGGTGGTCCACACCAGCGGCTCGAGGCTGAGCGCGAGGTTCCTGGTGCCCGGCGACTTCCGCGCGTTGAGCACCGCGGCGTAGGCGGCGTCGAGCGAAGCCTCGGTGACTTTGCCTTCGGGCGTCAGCAGCGCGCGCGCTCGAGTCGCTTCAGCAGCTGGGAGCGCCGCGAGCACCACCGCCACGCGATCGGCGCGGCTGACCTGCAGCGTGACCTGCTCGATGCGCGTGCGCGTGACCGGTGCGCCGCCCGGCCATTCCGCGGTGAGCGCGCGTGCTTCCGCGGTGACCGGGGGCGGCGCCGCCGCGCGAGGAGCCGCCGCGGCCTGCGCGCGGACGGGCTGGAGGTCGAAGCTGCTCGACGGTCTGGGCGTTGGGGCCGCAGCAGCGGTCGAGGCGGTCGACGCGGCAGCCAGCGCTTTGGTGGACGGCGGTTGCACCACGACGGGGCGAGGCGCTCCTGAAATTGTGGTCATGCCCAGAAGGGCGCGATGGCGGGCGATGTCGCATTTCTTCTCACCGTCATTCGTCGTCGAAACACACGCGACAAATCACCGCCCGAAGCCCTCAGCTTCATGACACTTCGACCCGGTCTTGCCGTTCTCTCGCTGACGCTCCTCTCAGGCTGCGCGACGATTCTGCGCAACGCCGAACCCGACGGCTTTCAGCGCTCACTCACCGAGCTGCGCCAGAAGCACGATCTGCAAAGCGACCCGCTCATCGGCGCCGTGCCGTACGACTACGACCTGATGTTCTCCGGAGACGGCAAGCGCTCGCTCCTCGCCACGGGCATTCCGGCGCCGGCCAAAGACGAGATCGAACAGCGCAAGTTGCTCGGCTTCGCGCACGGCACCGAGCAGGAGTTCTGCTTCACGCTCTACGAGAAGCTCGAGTGGAACGACTACGGAAACCTGCGGCCGGAAGAGAAACCGAAGTTCATCGCTGCACGCCGCAAGCGCATGGAGGCCGGCGAGTTCTACGTCGAGGCATTCGACTCGCTGGTCGATCTCCCCGCGCGTCCCGTGCTTCCCGCTGCGGGCGCCGCTCGCCTGACCGTGCGCGACGCAAAGATGGGGCTCGACGTCACGTACAGCAAGCGGCGCGTCTACGACTCCAACGGTAACGCGCGCACCCGCACCAGGCGCCACGAGGAACCGGAGATGATGTACGACCTCTGCGGTCCTGCTCCGGTCGTCAGCGCGACGACGCGCTACTTCACCGTCTCGCAGAAGTTCAAAGAGGCGACGCTCTTCGAGAAGTACACCCACGTGCTCTACGTCTTCGTTCGCGAAGACGAGGGAGACCTGTCGCTCGACGTGCGTGGGACCGCGCGTGGCTCGAGAACGACCACGGCCTTGCCGTCGCCGTCGCCTTCGCCGTCGTCGGAGAACGACACCGCGCGCACCGCCGCGGTGGCTGAGGCGCCGAAGAGCGCAGGTCAGCCGCGTCGCTCACAGCTCATGTCCATCGAGCGCACCACCTGGGGTGTGGGCACCAATTTCACGGTGACCTTCAGCGAGCCGATGAAGGCCGAACCGGGAGAGAAGTTCTGGGTCACCATCGTGGACCCGGGCGCGGGCTCCACCGCGTACACCAGCTACAAGTACCTCGACCCGAGCGCGACGACGATCGAGCTCGCCGCGCCGGCGGTCTCGGGTGACTACGAGATTCGGCTGCACGGCAACTACCCGACCAAGACGTACAACCTCATCGACCGCCTCAAGTTCCGCTCGGCGCAGGACCCGCGCGCGGAGGTCGACGACAGCCAGGTCGCTCCGGAGCCTGCTGATCAGGGCGCGAAGTCGAAGCTCATGGCGCTCTTGAAGGCGCGGCTCAACCCGAACAGCACGTTCACCGTGAAGTTCGGCGCACTGAAGCCGAAGAAGAGCGAGAAGTTCTGGGTCGCCATCGCGACCTCGGGCTCGCCCGACAGCGAGTACCTCTCGTACCAGTTCGTGGAAGCGGGCTCGAAGAGCGTGGAGCTGTCCACGCCAGATGCGCCGGGGCAATACGAGGTGCGCCTGCACGGCAACTACCCGACGAAGAAGACCAACGTGGTCGACCGCGTGAAGCTCACCGTCAGGTAGCGCGTCTGCGCGAATTCGCTTGGCTCGCGTCAGCGAACTCTCAGCGCTGGCTCGGTGGCTTTGAGGCAGACTGGTCGCGCTTGCGACAACACCAGAAGGAACAGACGCACCAGAAGCTGTTCGACGCGGCGATCGAGATCTTCGCGCGCGATGGGTTCGCCGACGCCAACATCGCCGACGTGACGACGCTGGCCGGCGTCTCGCGGGCGTCGTTCTATTTCCATTTTCCGACGAAGGATGACGTGCTCACCGAGCTGCTCGGCGACTGCGAGGAAGAGGTGCTCGCCGACGTGAACGCACTCCACGCTGACGCGCCGCTGCGTGAGGTGCTCGACGTCTTCACCACCTCGACGGTGCGTGCGTGGTCGAACCCGTTGCGCGCGAAGCTGATCATCGACGTCTTCGCGGTGCGCGTGCGGCGCGGCTCGGTGCTCGATGATCGCGAGTCGGAGATCGTTCGCTCCGCCATGGCGCGCCGCTTCGCCCGCGCGGCCGATCGCCATGAACTCTCTGCGCTCATCCCCGCGGCGAACCTGTCGGACCTCTACCTGCTGCACTGCTTCGCGATGATGGCGTCGTGGGGCACCGACACCTCGCGGCCGCTGGGGCCGCTCTTCCGTTCGATGACCGAGCTGTTCATGAACGGCGCGTACGCGAAAGACCGCGCGCCGTTCGAGTTCGAGGCTCGACCCGGGGCGAGCCGGTAGACGAACCTGATCAACCGCCCCAGTTCGCGGGGTGCGTGACGTAGAAGATGCGCACGCGGCTCGGCGTACCGAACACGATGCTGCTGCCTTTGGGGATGAAGACCACGTCGCCCGGCTTGCCTTCGATGGTCTTGCCGTCGATCACGATGTGGAGCACGCCTTCGAGCACGTAGTCGATCTCGTCGTACGTGAGCGTCCACGGGAAGGAGTCGGCGGCGGACCAGCTCATGAAGCCGGCGCCCATCGGAGAGCGATCGGCCGCGGTGATGACGTCCTTGAGCTGCACGTTCTTACCGGCGCCGGCTCCGGTGAAGCGCTCGAGCTGCACCGATTCTCCGCGCACCACACGAACGCCTGCGACGCCGGAGCCGTCTTGATCGATCTCGAGGCCCAGCTCGTGGGCGCGTGACCAGGCCGCGGGCGTGACGAGGGTGTCGGCGCGCGGAGCGGAGAGGCGTTTGCCTCCACGCTTCGCTTCGGCGTCGACGTCGTCGGCGGTGATCAGGCGCTTCTTGGCCACGGCGCGCACCGTAGCGGAGGTGTGAGGTGCGTCGCGAAGAAAGGAGGGTGTCGGCACCGAGGGCCGTCAGAGCGGCAACGAACTCTGGGCCGCGCTGGGGCTCTGACGAGCACGGGAGCTGCAGCTGCGCGCCATTCAGGGGTAGATCGGCGCCATGCGCGCTGGCCGCTGGGTGGTCTTCGCCGTGCTCGGCGCCATCGCGCTGGCGAACGCGCTGTTGATGGAGCGCCGCGATCGCCCCCAACAGCGCCCAGACGCCTTC
>JAEUJS010000471.1 GCA_016792935.1 Archangium sp.
CGGCGTACGCCAAGGCGGCGGGCGCGCAGAACTCGGCGGGTCGTCGCGGGCATTGGAGCGGGCTCATCACTGGCGTCATCGTGTTCCTCTCGTCGGCTTCGTCGTCGAGCTCGAGCGACACGGCGTCGGTGGGGTTCGCGCGGCTGCCTGGTGCGGGTGCGGTGAAGCCTGTCTGGCTCGTTCTGAACTGCCTGAGGGTTGAGTGGGCGTGCTTCGCTGCTTCGCGCCGGTCGAGATGCGAGCGGGCTTCGGGTCTGTGGAGAGGTGACGACTCCCGAAGGGCGGACGCTTGCTCCGCTCCGCTCGAGGGACAGCGACTCGTCGACGCACGTCGCACTCCGCTCCGCTCGACGGACAGCGACTCCTCGACGCACGTCGCACTCCGCTCCGCTCGATGGACAGCGACTCGTCGACGCACGTCGGCTTCGCTCCGCTCGAGGGACAGCGACTCCTCGACGCACGTCGGCTTCGCTCCGCTCGAGGGACAGCGACTCCTCGACGCACGTCGCACTCCGCTCCGCTCGAGGGACAAGGTACTCCTCGAGGCACGTCGCGCGTCGCATATCGCACGCGACGCACCGCCGCTCGACGGCGTGACAGTGCTCAGTTCAGGAGCGTCGGCTTGCCCGGCTTGCGTGGCCCGAGGTGCGTGCGCAGGTATTTCTCGATCACCAGCAACAGCCCATCGAAGGCATCGCGCATCGCCCAGGCCTGATGATCGAGATCCGGCATGCCCGATGCGCGCTGGAGGCCCGCCCGCAGCGCGGTCTGCACTCCCGGACAATCGTCGCGCGTGTCGATCAGCTTCTTCGCCGCCTCGGCGTACACCGCGTAGCATCGCGCGACGTCACCTTCGTTGTAGGCGGGCGCTCCGATGCGAATTGCGTCGGCGATCAGATCGGTCGTCGCCTCGAGCCCCGCCACCGGAGACCCCTGCAGCAGGCTCAGCGGATGATCGGGCACCTCGCGGCGCGGCGGCTTGCGGTGCTCGGAAGACAGCACCGTCAACGGCTGCTCCTGGTGCTGACGCAGCAGGGGGTCGACGTACTTCCACGGCACCGCGAGCGTGGCGACGCCATCGTCGGTCTCGGCGACGGTGACCACTCCGAGCGCGATGCCGTCGGCGCTGATCAACGGCCCACCCGACGCGTCCGGCGGGATTTCTCCGGAAAGTGCGTAGACGGTGAGGGCGGCTCCGACGACCTGCACGTTGGTGAGCTTCGCCTCGACCCACCGCGCACGGCCCTCCCCCGAGACCATGCCGAACACGTACACCGGCTGGTTTTCCTCGCTCATCTTCGACGAGGCGGGCTTCACCGGAGTGGCATCGAGCAGGCCCACATCGAGCACCGCGAGATCACGGCGGGTGTCGAGCGCGCAGACGCTGCGAACGGGCAGCACGCGGCCATCGGCGAGATGCGCGGTGATTTCCTTCTCGTCAGCCACCACGTGGAAGCACGTGATGATGCGCCCGTTCGGCGCCACGAACCCCAGCCCGTACGACTGCTGAAACTCGAGCAGCACGACGGACGCAGCTGCATCGAGCGGCGTCATTGAACATGACCGTACTCCGCTCGCTCTCGCGCCGCACCGCCCACCCGGGCGTGTCGCGCCGCGCCGCGTCGCGCGCTAGACGGCGGGGATGAACGAGACCCCGCGGCCATGGAACAAAGTGGGAGTCCGCTCGGAAAAGGACTACCGCATTTTCGTCGCGCGGACCTTCGACGTGACGGATCCGCGCAACGGGAACCCCTACGTGCGCACGGTGATCGAGGCGCCCGATTGGGTGAACGTGATCCCGGTGACCGCTGCGGGTGAGCTCGTGTTGGTGCGTCAGTTCCGCTTCGGCACCTGGAGTAACCACCTCGAGATCCCCGGCGGCATGGTGGACGCGGGAGAGGGCGCGCTCACCGCCGCCACCCGCGAACTCGAAGAAGAGACCGGCTACCGGCCCGCGAAGATGACGGCGATCGGCGTGTCGCATCCCAACCCGGCGATCATGAGCAACCGGCTCCACAGCTTTCTGGCCGAGGGTTGCGTGAAGGTGAGCGACGGTCATCTCGACGGCTCGGAAGACATCCAGCTCGTCCTCGTACCGCGCGCGGAGCTTCCCGCGCTCGTGCGCAGCGGCCAGATCTCGCACTCACTCGTGCTCGCCGCGCTCTACTTCGACTCGATCCGCACCTGACGCGGTCGCGCGCCGCATGCTCGACCACGGTGAGCCGGTAAACGCGGCAGTCGAGATCGAAGGTGAAGGTCTCCGTCGTGCACCACGCTCGGCGACGGCGGCGAGCAGCGCGTGATCGTCGAGACGCGGCGAGACGACTTCAAGGTGCCGTGCGATCAGCTCAATCAGTACCGCGAGGCGCGCGTGACGCAGACGTACCCGTGACGCGCTCGCGAGGAATTGCTGCGCGCCGTGCTACGGAAGCGCGATGGGCTTCTACGACTACCGCTGCCACGCGACGGGACTCTCACTGCGCGCGGAGAAGGCCGCGGTCGTCTTGCTCCTCGAAGAGACGAAGGGCGTGTGGGTGCCCGCGTCGCTGCCGCTGTTCGGCACCTACAACCGGCTGGGCACCATCGACTCGGTGCAGGCTGACTTCCACACGCAGCTCGTCGACGAGGCCTTTCGCGCGTCGGTCGAGAGCAAGCGCATCGCGATGAAGGGTGAGGCGGCCGGCGATTGGAAGCGCCCGCCGAAGGACTTCTACGACAGACCGCTTTCCGGAATCGACCAGGTGCTCCACACGATCGAGCGCGCCACGACGCTCGGCTCACAGGACCTGAAGCTGCAGGGCCGCGCGCTGAATCACGTGCTCCTTCATGCGGGATTCTTGAAGGCGGGGCTCGCGGCGCTCGCGGGGCCCGACCCTGACGTCAACACGCAGACGCTGCTGGAGCGCGCCTTTCCCTCTGAGCCCGCGCGCTGGTTTCTGCGTGCGCTGCCCGAGCTGACGACCGTGCGTCCGCAGGCGCGTGCGGCGCTCGAGGCGTTTCGTGCGTGGTGTCAGTTCATCGAGCCGCGCGTGCCGTGGGCGCCGTCGCGCGACGCGGGGCAGCACGGCTCGCGCGAGACGATGGATGGTTTCGCCACCGCGCGTTCACGTTTCGCCGACGTGCCCTGGGCGATGGCGGCGCTCGAGGCTTCGACCCTCGCGAGCGAGAAGGAAGAAGACGACCTCCCCGAGGGCTGGCTGCGGAACGCGGAGTGCAGTTGGTACGGCCTCATCATCGATGACACGCGGCACGTCGCGTCGTCACCACCTGCGCTGCGCACCTTGCTCGAGGAGAACGCCGTCGAAGTACTGTTCGACCTCGAGAAGAAGCCGGTGCTGTTCAGCGTGAAGAGGGGCATCCTCGATCGGCCCGTCGAGCTGTACTCGCTGCTCCGCGTGAAGGTCGGCGACCACATCGAGAAGCTCGCCGACGAAGCAGGGCAGGAGCTCGCGCTCGACGAGAAGTCCGAGGTCGTCTTTCAGTGGGACGAAGTGGCGGCCGTGCTGCCTCCGCTCGAGGGCGCAGTGCTGCCGAATGGTGCTCCGGCGATGTTGCGCATCGATGACCCGCGGCCGCCCTGGCTGAAGGAAGAAGAGAAGTACTCGAGCGTCATCCACTTCAACGAGTGAGCTTCACGCGAGCACCTTGCGTCTTCAGCCCGGAATCGTCACGCGGATCGTCACTTCGGGCTTCACCTTCAGCGTGCCGAGCATCGCGCTGTACGGCTTGATCCCGAAGTCGCGCTGATCGAACGAGAACTCGGCAGTGTTCTTCGCGGTGCGCTTACCCGTCAGCTCGCGTGTCGTGCCGTGCAGCGTGAGCTTGCCGATGACCTGCGTCTCGCTGAGCGCGGTGCTCTCGAAGGTGATCGCCGGGAACTTCTTGGCGTTCAGCACGTCGCCCGCGGTGTTCTTCTCGATCTCTGCGTAGAGCATCCTGGGCAGCGCGCTGGGATTCTCGGCGCCGTCCTTCATCGGACTCACCACGCGCAACGAGCTCGCGTCGACCTTCAGCTTCACCGACGTCTCGGTCGTCTCGAGTTCGAGCGTGGTGGCGCGCAGCTTCAGGTCGTGCGCCATCGCCGAGAGGATGCCTTCCTTGAACGTGAACACGAGGAGCTCGGCCTGCGATGCGTCGTAGCGCGGCATGCGGTGTGTCTGGCATACAGCGCGGCGCTCGTGATCAAGAAGTTGTCCATCGCGGTGATCGCCGTCGTCGTGCTCGGAGCGCTCGTGGCCGCTGCGCTTCCGCGCGAGTGGAAGGTGAGCCGGTCGATTGTGATCGCGGCTCCGGCGGCGAAGATTCACCCGCTGATCGTCGACCTCAAACGCTGGCAGGACTGGAGCCCGTGGACGCGCTCCCTCGATCCGCAGCTGCGCAACATCTACGAGGGGCCCGCTGACGGCGTCGGCGCGAAGTGGGCGTGGCTCGGCCCGAAGATGGGGCGTGGCACCATCACCATCGTCGAGGAAGACGCCGCGACCGGCATCGCGCTCGAGGAACGCATCGAGTCCGACGACGTGAACGCGCACGCGCGGATCGCCTACGCCGCCGAGGGTGACGGCACGCGTGTGACGTGGACCGATGAGGGCACGCTGCCTCCGATGAGCGGGCTGTTTCGCGGCTCGGTCGAGACCGAGCTCGGCGCGCACTTCGATGCGGGCCTCGCGAAGCTGAAGCAACTCGCGGAGCAGTGAGCGCGCGGTGGGTCAGCGCTTGATCGCCGGACGGATCAACGTCTGCTCATCGTCGTCGTGCGAAGTCGCCATGTCCTGCAGGCGCTGGTTCGTGACACGCAGCCGCCGCGACAGCTCGCGACACAGGTTCTGCAACACCATGACGTAGCCAGCGACGTCTTCTTGATACAGCCGGTAGAGGTCGCGATTTCCAAGCGAGAACAACAGCGACGGCTTCTCGGCCACCACCGTCGCCGACCGCTTCTGGATGTCGATGAGCGTCATCTCACCGAAGAACTCTCCGGTGCCGAGGCGGATCATCTTGAGCCGGCGCCCGTCTTCGTTGTCGCGACACACGACCACTTCGCCGTGACGAACGAGGAACATCGCGCGGCCGGAATCGCCCTGCTTGCAGATCTCCTGACCGGGCTCGATGCGGTGCTCACCCAGCAGCTCGATCAGACGCTTGAGCGTCTTCTCCTCGAGACCGCCGAAGATGGCGATCGAGGGCAGCCACTGCATCAGATCGGCTTCGTTCTTCATGACGGGTCAGAACTTCAGGCCACTCGCACCTTGGTGAGCTGGTGCACTGCATCGCCCAGCCCTTCGAGCGTCAACGGGTACATCGGGAAGATACGCCGAAGCACGTCGATGGTGCTCTGCCACCACCCAGACGGCTGTTCAGGGTTCAACCACGCTGAAGAGGGGTAGTGGTCGCGCAGCCGCATCATCCACGACACGCCCTCGACGCCTTCGTCTTCCTGCCAACCGGACACGCTCATCAGCTCCCACGGAGCCATCAGCGCGTCGCCGACCATGATCAATTTGTACTTCCGATCGGTCTCCGCGAAGAGCTGGCTGAGCTTCATCGGCTCGCTCATGCGCGCGTTCTTGTAGACGCGGCCGTAGACGCAGTTGTGGAAGTAGTACGTGCGCAGCTCCTTGAAGTGCGTCGCCTTCTTCGCCGCGGTGAACAGCCGCGACACGAGGTGCGCGTACGGATCCATCGAGCCGCCCACGTCCATCAACAGGATCACGCGCGTGTTCGACTTCCGCGGAGGCCGCGTCACGACCTCGAGATCACCCAGGTTGCGCGCGGTCTTGTCGATGGTGCCATCGAGATCGAGCTCGTCGGGCTGACCTTCACGCGTGAATGCCCGCAACTTCCGCAACGCGAGCTGCAGCTGTCTGACGTCGAGCACGAGATCATCGCGGTACTCACGAAAGTTGCGTTGGCCGGCGACGTTGACCGCGCTGCGCATGCCGCCGCCGCCGCCGACGCGAATGCCGGGACGCTGGGTGCGGCCGTTGTTGCCGAACGGAGAAGCGCCACCCGTCCCGATCCACCGGTTGCCGCGATCGTGCCGTTCCTTCTGCTCGCGCAAGCGCTCCTGGAACATCCGCTCGAGCTCTTCGCGATCGAACTGCTCCAGCAGCGCGCGCTCTTCCGGCGTGAGCTCGGGTCCGCGCTCCGCGGCGTTCTTCAACCAGTCGAGCAGCTGCTCTGTGATCTCCAGCGCCTTCGCCTCGATGCCTTCGAAGGTCTTGCCGAACGCTTCATCGAACGCGTCGAGGTGTTTCTCGTCGTGCACCAGCAGCGCGCGCGCGACGTAATAGAAGCCGTCGAGCGAGCTCTCGTGGAGGCCTTGCGACAACGCTCCCGCGAGCGCGACCGCTTCCTGCGTGCCCACCGGCACCTTGCGCGACCGCAGCTCGTAGAGGAACGGAATGAACATGGGGTGGCGAACTAGCCTCGGGCGCGCTTGCCGCCTCCGAACGTCTCGGCCATCGCCAGGAGATCCTGCTCGCGCTTCAAGAGCGCTCCGATGAACGGCAGGTTCTCGTCGAGCTTGAGCGTGGTGATGCCCGCGGCCTTCAACGCGGCGATCCAGTCGACGAGCTCGCTGGTGGACGGACGCTTGCGGAGCCGACTCAGCGCGCGCAGCTCGTAGAAGATCGACAGCGCCTGCTCGGCGAGCTTCTCGGACAGGTTGGGGTGGTGCACCGCCACGATGCGCTTCATCAATTCCTGATCGGGGAAGTCGATGAAGTGGAACACGCAGCGGCGAAGGAACGCGTCGGGGAGATCCTTCTCGTTGTTCGAGGTGATGATCACCACCGGGCGCTCTTTGGCCACGATCTCGCGATCGGTCTCGATGATGCGGAAGCGCATGCGGTCCAGCTCGTGGAGCAGGTCGTTGGGGAACTCCAGGTCGGCCTTGTCGATCTCGTCGATCAGCAGCACCTTGCGCTCTGCGGCGGCGAACGACTCTCCGAGCGGTCCGAGCTTGATGTACTTGGCGATGTCGCGAACATCGTGATCGTTGAAGCGCGAGTCGTGCAACCGCTGCACGGCGTCGTAGGTGTACAGGCCGTCCTGCGCGCGGGTGGTCGACTTCACGTGCCAGGTGAGCAGCGGGAGGTTCAGCGCCTTGCTGACGGCCTCGGCGAGGAGAGTTTTTCCGGTCCCCGGCTCGCCCTTCACCAGCAGCGGGCGCTGCAACACCAACGCGCAATCGACCGCCGATCGGAGGCTTTCACTCGTCAGGTACGACTCGGTTCCCTTGAAGCGTGTGGACATGGACTCGACGTTAACCCCGACTGGATTAGCCTGCCGCGAATCTGGTTTTGGGAGGCTGACCTTCATGTTGTGGCTCAAGTGGAAGTTGATGGTGACCACGCTGCCGTTCGTCGCGGTGATCACGGGAATTCGAATCCTCCTGCACTACAAGGTCGGGTTCGAAGGCGTGGTGGAGTTCAGCGACGTCGGCGTGGTCCTGACCGGCGCGGTGTTTCTCACCGGCTTCCTGCTCGCAGGCACGATGGCTGACTACAAGGAGAGCGAGAAGCTCCCCGGAGAGCTCGCCAACTCGCTCGATACGATGGACGAGTATCTGCAGCTCTGCGCCAGGGTGAAGCCGCAGAGCGTGAACGGCAAAGAGATGCGCGCGCACGTCCTCGCGCTGACCGATCGCATTCGTGACTGGCTGCTCAAGAAGGCCACCGTGAACGAGGTGTACGCGCTGCTGACGAAGATGAACGCCGTCATCGCGCAGCTCGATGCGGCGGGCGCTTCTTCCTACGGGTCGCGCGTCGCTCCCGAAGTGGTGAACGTGCGCAAGTCGGTGATTCGCATCGACGTGATCAGCCGCACGGGCTTCCTGCCACCGGCGTACGCGTTGCTCGAGGTGCTGTTGACGATGATCCTCGCGCTGCTGATGGCCTCGAAGTTCAAGTCTCAGATCGCCGAGTTCATCCTCGTGCCGTTCGTTTCGTTGGTGAACCTGTACATGCTGCGGCTGATTCGCGACATCGACGATCCGTTCGACTACGCGAGCGACGGCGCCAAGCGTGGTGGAGCCGAGGTCGATCTCTTTCCGATCGACGAGTTCCGCCAGCGCCTCAACGCGCGGGAGTGAAGTGCCGCTACTTCTCGATCTCGAAGGTCTTCTGATCGGGGAGCGCCTTGTGGTGATCGAGAAACGCTCCGAAGCCCGCTCGTGAGTCGAGCTGGAAGTCGGGGAGCCGCGCGAGCACCTCGTCGCTGAAGTGGTACTGCTCGATCACGAGGCTCGCGCGGATCTTCCCCGGAGCTCCGTTGAACGCGCGCACGGCGTGGGCGAGATCTCCGCGGAAGTGGATCGACGCGTTCTCGCTCGGCTTCAGCTTCGCGACGGGATCCGGGCCGTCCCACAGCTGCAGCTCTCCGCCCGACGCGTCGGGAATCGAGAGGTAGAGCACCGAGACGAGTCGGGGCACGGCGTCGTCGACTTCCGACTTCTTGCGCAGGGTGGTGTCGACGTGGCGGGCGACCTGTCCCCCCTCGGAGACGCAGAGCACGTTGAGGTACCAGGCGTTGGGAATGTGCTCGAGCGTGCGTCGCCACCACGGCGTGAGCGCGCGGACCGACGGCGTGCCGAGCGTGAGCTCGAACCACGGAGCGAGTTGCGGAAAACGCTCGAGCACCGTGGCGCGGCCGGGCGCTTTGAAGATCACGTCGAAGCCGCGGCTCGACTTGAACGGACCACCCAGCGTCGAAGCGCCGACGAGCGGAGAGGCGAGCAGGGCGTCACGCAGCGCGGTGAACTCCGCGGCCGGGAGCGCCTTCGAGCGATGTCGGTACTCGCGCACATCTGCAATCTGCCACGGGCGCGCCTGGAGAGACGACGAAGGAGGCGAACGCTGGACGCCCAGAAGTGAACCGACGTGCAGAAACTTGCCTGTCGCTTCCTGTAGCGGACACTTTGGGCGTGCTGATCGAACACCAGAAGCGATCGTCGCGTGTTCGCTTCAAGCATCCGGTGCGCGTGGTGACGCTGGATGGTCAGCCGCGCGTGATTCGGACGCTGACAGCGAACGTCTCTCACAAGGGCATGTTCGTGCGGATGCCCGAGCCACTCCCGATGGGGACGCGCGTCGCGCTCTCGCTCGAAGCCGGCGGAAGAGCGCTCGCCCTGGCGCAGGCCGAGGTGGTGTGGGCTCGGGCGCAGGAAAGCCACTTGCCCGGGCGGTTCGCGGGCTGCGGTGTGAAGTTCACCGGGTTCCTGCATCCGCGCGCGGAAGATCTCGTCGACTATCTGGTCGACAACCTGGATCGCGGGAAGCCCTTGCTGCTGGCTCCGCCTGAGCGGACGGCGCCGAAATGGTTTGCGGCTGCGGCCGCGGCGGTGCTGGTCGTGCTGGCTGCTGGTGCGGCACTCGTGTTCTCGGACTCCGAAGTTTCGGCCGACGACATAGAGGATGAAGTCGAGGCTCCGGTGGCGACGCAGCCGATCGTCGCGGGCGCTCCGATCGTCGTCACATCCCCGGGGAGAGGGATCGGGGTGAGGGAGAACCCACCCTCGACGCCGCCGCCTGAGAGCGCCGCAGCAGTCGACAAGCTCGCAGCGCAAGGAATCGCAGCGGACAAAGTCGCAGCCGACAAAGTCGCAGCCGAGAAGCTCGCAGCCGAGAAGCTCGCAGCGGACAAGCTTGCAGCGGACAAGCTTGCAGCGGACAAAGTCGCAGCCGACAAAGTCGCAGCCGAGAAGGTCGCAGCCGACAAGCTCGCAGCGGACAAGCTCGCAGCGGACAAGCTTGCAGCGGACAAGCTCGCGGCGGACACGCTCGCGGCGGACACGCTCGTGGCGGACACGCTCGCGGCGGACAAAGTCGCAGCGGACAAAGTCGCGGCGGACAAAGTCGCAGCGGACAAAGTCGCAGCGGACAAAGTCGCAGCGGACAAGCTCGCAGCCGAAAAGGCCACAGCGTCGAAGACGCCGAAGATTGCCGCCGACAAGACCAGCCGTCCCGAGAAGGTCGCCGCGAAGCCCGCACAGAACTCCGGCGATTTCGATGATCTCGCTGCCAGCGTGGACCCGAGGGCGCTGAAACAGACGGGTCGCTCGGGTCGTGTCTCGTTGCCCTCGTGCGCGACAAGTGGCCTCAGCTGGTCGCTCCAGGGGACCAACCTCGTGCTCGATCCCGGGGTCTCCGTCTCTCGCGCATTCCTGCTCACCAATCCTGCGCGCGCGGTCTTCGATCTCGACGGAGCTGCTCCAAAGAAGACGGTGACGCTCTCGGCCTCAGGACCGCACATGCAGAGCGTTCGGCTCGGCAAGCTGCCCAACGGCACGCGCGTCGTCGTCGATCTCGATGAGCTGCCTCGCTCGGCGAAGCAGGCCGACGGCACGCTCGTGCTCAGCTACTGACTGTCCTCACGCGCGCGCGCTGGTGACGGCTCGCTGATTCTCACGTACGAGCGCCGCCGCCGTGGATCTCTCGCCGCTCACCATCGCCATCCTCACGCTCGTCGCGCTGGTCGCCGGGCTGATCGACGCGATCGCAGGTGGCGGCGGCCTCCTTACCGTCCCCGCGCTCCTGAGCACCAACATCGACACCGCGTACGTCCTCGGCACCAACAAGGGCAACGCCGTCTTCGGCAGCGGCTCCGCCCTCGCGCGGTTCTGGCACGCGAAGTTGATCGACCGAACCCGCGCTCCGGCACTCTTCGCGCTCGGCTTCTTCGGAGCCATCGGCGGCGCATCGCTCGCCACCATCATCGATCCGAAGATCCTGCGGCCCGTCGCGCTCGTGCTCCTCGTCGCCGCAGGCATCACCGTCGCCTTCGTTCGCCCCAGACCCGTCGAAGGCGCAACGCCGAGCCCCGGAGCGAGCACCAAGATGCTCATCCTCGCCCTCGTCATCGGCACCTATGACGGCTTCTTCGGCCCCGGGACCGGCACGTTCCTGATCATCGGCTTCGTGATGCTGCTCCGCTTTTCGATGCAGGAAGCCTCAGCGAACGCGAAGGTCGTGAACTTCGCCTCCAACCTCGGAGCGCTCGTCGTCTTCGCCTTCCGCGGCCTGGTGATCTGGAAGGTCTCCATCCCGATGGCGGTGGGCCAGCTGATCGGCGGAATCATCGGCGCCCAGCTTGCCGTGAAGCGCGGAGATCACCTCGTGAAGCGCGTCGTCCTCGTCGTGGTGATCGGCCTCGTCGCGCGTTTGACCTACCAGCTCGTCACCGGTGGCTGACACGCAGCTTGTCGCCATCAGCGCGCGTCGGCTACGAAACCGCGCATGAAGAAGATCACCATCACGTACTGCACCGCTTGAGGGTACGCCCCCAAAGCTGCCCGGGCGGCAGCTGCACTCGAGTCGGAGTTGGATCTGAAGGCTGAGCTCATCAAAGGCTCGAACGGCATCTTCGAGATCGCAGTCGAAGGAGTGGTCGTCGCGAAGAAGTCGTTCGGCCAATTCCCCGACGACAAGACCATCGTCGACGCCGTCTCGAAGGCCATCGAGTGACTCCACTGTGACGCTGAGATTCGAACGACCAGCCCTGAGCCTCGCCGCGCGCGTCCGCCGTCAGCTTGGTGCCGCGGTGACCGACGGCTTCTTCTTCGGAGCCGCGACCAGCGCGAAGTTCCTCCCCATCGCGCAGCCCATCGTTCACGGCGTGCGCGTCGAGCGGAACATCGCGTACCTCGGCACCGGCAAGCGCCAGCACACGCTCGACCTCTACCGGCCGAGGAAGGCGAAAGGCCCGCTCCCGATCGTCCTCTACTTCCACGGCGGCGGTTTCCGTTTCATGTCGAAGGACACGCACTGGGTCTTCGGCCTCGTCTACGCGCGACGCGGGTATCTGGTGGTGAACGTGAACTACCACCTCGCTCCCGATCGGCCGTTTCCGGCGGCGGTCGAAGACGCGAGCTCGGTGTGGCAGTGGCTCGCGCAGAACGCCGAGCGCATCGGTGGAGACCCCAACCGCATCGTGGTCGCCGGCGAATCAGCAGGCGCCAACCTCGCGGCGTCGCTCACGTTGATGACGCACACCCGCCGGGACGAGTCGTTCGCGCGCGATGCGTTCGCGACGCAACTCACGCCCAGAGCAGTCGTCGCCGCGTGTGGCCTCTTCGACGTCAGCCACCCGGAGCGGTTCAGCAAGCACCACGTCTACTTCCGCGATCGCGTCGATGAAGTGGCCGACGCGTACCTCCACGGCGCGCACCTCGAGAGCGAGCGCATGCTGGAGCTCGCGGATCCCGTGATCGGCTTCGAGCGGCTGCAGAAGACCGAGCGAAAGCTCCCCCCGTTCTTTCTGCCGTGCGGCACGTGGGACATGTTGCTCGACGATTCACACCGGCTCGCCGCTGCGCTCCAGCGCCTGGGCTCCGAAAGCAGCGAGGCCCGCGAGTATCCCCGCGGGCCCCATGCGTTTCATGCCTTCGTGTTGACGCCGTCAGCGCTGCGTTGCTGGAAGGACACCTTCGCCTTCCTCAACCAGCACGTCTGATTCGCCAGCTCTGCTCAGCGGCAGGCGAGTTCTTCAGCGGCCGGCGCGATGACTTCGAAGCTGTCGGGGCTGAAGCTGTCTTGTCCTGACGGGGTCGCCGGGCTGAAGCCCCCCGCGCGCGCGATGAGCTGCTGCCGCGTATCGGCCGAGAGCTCGACCACCGTCCAGTGGCCGTCGTCGCCGAGACCGAGCGCGGTGTTGGGCGTGAGCTTCTTGTCGAGGATCAGCTGCTCGAGCTCGAGCTTGGCGATCTTCTTCTCGCTCTCGCCGAGCTGTTGGTAGCGCTGGTTCTCATCGAGCATGGACTGCATGTTGTTGATCGCGTCGGGCGGATCGTTGAACGGGAACTGATCGCCGAGGATCACCACGAGCAGCGCCTGAATCGGGAACGTCGCCGCGTCGAGCACGAAGGTGAAGGGCAGCAGGAACACGCCGGTCGTCTTGCGATCGACGAACGCCGGGCGACGCACGGTGATGCCGAGGAAGGCGCGATCGACGAGGCGCGAAAGCAGGCAGCCTTCGAAGAAGAGAGCGGCGACGGTGGCGATCGCGATGAGACGAATCAGACGGTGCTTCATGGGAGTGAGCTCCTTGCTCGGGCGGGCGACGAATGATTCTGAGAGGCGGATCGGGTCGTGATC